>CAMAWG010000155.1 GCA_945861855.1 Rhodoplanes serenus | reverse complement strand
CCGCTGCGGATGGCGCAACTCGTGCTGCCCGGCATGCGGCGCGCCGGGCGGGGCCGCATCGTCAACATCAGCTCTGTCGCCGGCCGCGTCACCGCGCAGGGCGGCGGCGTCTATCACATGACCAAGCACGCCGTCGAAGCCCTCGCCGACGCGCTGCGCCCCGAGGTGAAGCCGTTCGGCATCGATGTGGTGAATGTGCTGCCCGGCCCGTTCGTCTCGCCCTATCGCGACAAGATCGTGGCCGGCATTCCCGACACGGACCCGGATAGCCCTTACGCGGCCTACAAGCGCAACATCGGGACCTACATGCTGAATTTTCTGCGGCCGGGCGGCTTCGGCGTGATGACCGCCGAGCATGTGGCGCGCGCGGTTCTCAAGGCCGGCACCACGCCGCGGCCGCGCACGCGTTACAGCGTCGGCCTCTGGGCCAAGCTCGGACCCGTGATGCGTGCGCTCACGCCCGACCGCGTGGTCGATGCCTACACGACGTGGGAAATTCCGAATCAACGCGCGGTCAGCCCGCCGTCGATGACAAATTCGGCGCCGGTGACGAAGCGGGATTCGTCCGACAAGAGATAGACGCAGAGATCGGCGACCTCGGCCGCGGTGCCGAGCCGGCCGAGCGGAATGTCGCGCGTGATCCGCGCGCGGGCGGCGTCGGGGAAATTCGTCTCTTTCAGCATCAGGTCGACCATCGGGCCTTCGAGGAAGGCCGGATGGATCGAGTTGCAGCGCACCTGCGGATTGAGCCGCGCGCCGTGCAATGCGACCGATTTGCTGAGCAGCCGCACGCCGCCCTTGGAGGCGTTGTAGGCGGCGAAGTTGTGCCCACCGATGATGCCGGCGACCGAGGAGAGGTTGACGATCGCGCCGCCACGCTGCTTGAGTAGCGCCAGCCCGTGCTTGCAGCCGAGAAACGTGCCGTCGAGATTGACCCCGATAATCTTCCGCCATGTGGCGAAATCGGTTTCCTCGATATTGCCGAGCGCCGCGAGGCCGGCCGCGTTGACCAGCCCGTCCAGCCTCCCATGCGTGCGGCCGATCTCGGCGATCACCCGAAGCCAGTCGAGTTCCTGCGTGACGTCGAGCGGATGGGCCGCGCCCTGGCGGCCGGCGAGGTCGCTGGTGATGGCGCGCCCGCCCTCGGCGGTGACCGCGTCCGCCACCGCCTTGCCCACGGAGCCGGCGGCGCCGGTGATCAGGACGATCTTGTCCTTGAGCCGCTCCATCCCGCCTCAGCGCTTGTGATCGTGGGTGTGGTCGTGGCCGCAATGCTCATCGTGTTCGTGATGATGATCGTGGCCGTGGTCATGTTTATGGGCATGGTCGTGCGCATGACCATGATGATGGTCGTGGCCATGACCGTGCTCGTGATCGTGGCCATGATGGGCGTGATCGTGATCCGCCGCGGGCGCATCGTAGGCCCCGCCCTCCGGCTCGAACGGCGCTTCGATGGCGGTGACTTTCGCGCCGAGGCTTTCCAGCAGCGTCTCGGTTGCCGGATCGCGCTTGAGCCGCAGCCGGCGCTCCAGCACCTGAATCGGCACGTGGCGATCGCCGAGATGCCAGGCGAGCCGCGCCAGCGATGCAAGATCGTTCGCGCGCGCCTCGATCAGCGGCTCGGGCTCCGCCACGATCTCGACCAGCCCGCCATCGTCGAGCACCAGCGCGTCGTCGGTGCGCAGCCGCACGGTTTCCGCGAAATCCAGCTCGACGCAGGTGCCCTTGACCCCGAACAGGAAGCCCTTCTGCGCCTGACGCTGCGCATGGGTCAGGATCAGCGTATCGACGGAGGCAGTGTCCCGCCGTTCGGCGGCGTGGAGAACGCGGGTGGCGCGTGGCATGGGGCGATCCAATCGGGCGGCGAGACGCCGCGCCTAGTTGAGCCGGGCGGGACGCTCGGGATCCTCCACCGGCGGCTGTAGCGGCGGGGCAGAGTCGGGTCCAGGCACTTCAGCTTGCACCGGGGCCTGCGTTGCGCCCATCGCATCCTTGCGCTGATATTCCTTGTAGGAAACCCAGCCGAGCGGCAGGCACGCGAGATAGCAGATCGTGCCGACGGTCAGCACCCACCACGGATAGGCGATCAGCAGCGCAAAGAACAGCACCACCAGCACGATCACCGGCAGCACCATTTCCGGCGGCACGCGCTTGCCGACGCGCTTGCCGGAGAACACCGGTAGTTGCGACACCATCAGGAACGCGATCGCGAGGGTATATAGCAGCGTGATCGTTGCCGCGAACTTCGGGCCGCCGAGCAGACTGACGTAGATCGGCAGCATCACCACCAGCGCGCCCGCCGGCGCCGGCACGCCGGTGAAGAAATTGCCGGCCCAGAGCGGGCGGTTCGGATCGTCGATCATCACGTTGAAGCGGGCGAGCCGGAGCGCGCCGCAGATCGCAAACACCATCGCCGCGATCCAGCCGACATTGCCGTAGTCGTGCAGGCCCCAGTGATAAAGGATCAAACCGGGCGCGCAGCCGAAGTTGACGAAATCCGCCAGGCTGTCGAGTTCGGCGCCGAAGCGCGACTGGCCCTTGATCAGGCGTGCGACGCGGCCGTCGAGGCCGTCGAGCACCGCCGCGAATACGATCGCCGCCAGCGCCCATTCGAGCTTGTCCTCGAACGCCAGCCGGATGGCGGTGAGCCCCGCGCAAAGCGCCAGCAGCGTGATCAGATTGGGGACCAGGATGCGGACCGGAATCGTGCGAAAGCGCCGGCGCCGGGCCGCGAGACGGTCGGGGTCGAAGGGTGAGAATGTCATGGCGGACAATATAGCGAATTGTCCGCCATACCGCCACGCCGGTCGATTCCGCCGTTAACCAACCCGGTGGCTGCGCCCGGCGTCGTTCATGGTGAGGTCGGCCAGCACGGTTTCGCCGGCAATCGCTGTTTGTCCCTCCGCCACCAGCGGCCGGCCCCCCTCGGGCAGATAGACATCGACGCGGGAGCCGAACCGGATCATGCCGATCCGGTCGCCGGCCGCGACCGTCTGCCCTTCCTGCACGAAGGGCACGATCCGCCGCGCGATCAGCCCCGCGATCTGCACCACGCCGATGCGGATCCGCGCCGTGGCGATGATGAAGGCGTTGCGCTCGTTGTCCTCGCTCGCCTTGTCGAGGTCGGCGTTGATGAATTTTCCGGCGCGATAGACCATCCGCTCGATCCGGCCCGACACCGGGCTCCGGTTCACGTGGCAGTCGAACACGCTCATGAAGATCGAAATCCGCGGCAGCGGCCGTTCGCTCAGCCCCAGTTCCGGCGGCGGCAGCGCGTTCACCACGCGGCTGACCCGCCCGTCGGCCGGCGCGACAACGAGGCCCTCGCGCAGCGGCGTGACGCGGACCGGATCGCGGAAGAAATAGGCGCACCAGGCGGTGGCCAGTACGCCGAGCCAGCCGAGCGGCGTCCACACCCAGAACAGGATGAGGCTCGCCAGCGCGAACCCGCCGATGAACGGAAAGCCCTGCGGATGGATCGGCGCGAGCTGGGAGCGGATGGAGTTGACGATGGACATAAATTCTTTCCCTGGGACGATCTTATTCCGCCGCGGTGGCCGGCGCGAGATCGTCTTCGACCGGCGGCGGATTGCGGTTTGGCGCGGTCGCGTCCTCGGCGACGCGGGCGAGCTTCTCGCGCGCCTCCTGGGCCTCGCGCTGCCGGTTCCACATGCTGGCGTAGAGCCCGCCCTTGAGCAGCAACTGGTGATGCGTGCCGCGCTCGACGATCACCCCGTTGTCGAGGACGATGATCTCGTCAGCGCCCACGATGGTGGACAACCGGTGCGCGATGACGAGCGTCGTGCGGTCGTGCGAGACCAGCTCCAGCGCATCCTGGATTTCCCGCTCGGTGTGGCTGTCGAGGGCGGAGGTGGCCTCGTCGAGCAGCAGGATCGGCGGCGCTTTCAGAATGGTGCGGGCGATGGCGACGCGCTGCTTCTCGCCGCCGGACAGCTTCAATCCGCGCTCGCCGACCTCGGTCTCGTAGCCGTGCGGCGACATCTTGATGAAATTGTCAATCTGAGCGAGCCGCGCGGCCTCCTCGACCTCCGCGTCGGTCGCCTCCCAGCGGCCGTAGCGGATGTTGTAGCGGATCGTGTCGTTGAACAGCACGGTGTCCTGCGGGACCATGCCGATGGCGGCGCGGAGCGAGGTCTGCGTCACGTCGCGGATGTCCTGGCCGTCGATCAGGATGCGGCCCGAGGTGACATCGTAAAATCGAAAGATCAGCCGCGAGATCGTCGACTTGCCCGCGCCCGAGGGCCCGACAATGGCGACGGTCTTGCCGACCGGCACCTCGAACGTCACGCCCTTGAGGATCGGCCGCGCCGGCTCATAGGCGAAGCCGACGTTCTCGAACCGGATGCTGCCGGCGCGGACCGAGAGCGGCTTTGCGTCCGGCCGGTCGACGATCTCCGCCGGGCGGCTGAGGATGTTGAACATGGTTTCGATGTCGATCGTCGCCTGCTTGATCTCGCGATAGACCATGCCCATGAAGTTGAGCGGCTGATAAAGCTGGATCATCATGGCGTTGATCATGACGAAGTCGCCGACCGTGTTGGTGCCCTGGCGGACGCCATAAGCGCACATCCCCATGGTGGCGGCGAGGCCGAAGGTGAAGACCACCGCCTGACCGGCGTTGAGCACGGCGAGCGAGGTGTAGGAGCTCACGCTCGCGCGCTCGTAACGCTCCATCGAGCGGTCGTAGCGTTTGGTCTCACGCTTCTCGGCGGTGAAATACTTCACCGTTTCGTAGTTCAGCAGCGAGTCGATCGCCTTGGTGTTGGCGTCGTTGTCGCTGTCGTTCATGCGGCGGCGGATCGAAATGCGCCATTCGGTCGCGATGTAGGTGAACCACATGTATAGCGCGACGGTGACGAGGATCGCCAGCACATAGCGCCAGTCGAACTGATAGAACAGGACGGCGGCGATCAGCGCCACCTCAACGACGGTCGGCAGAAGCTGAAGAATGACCATCCGTACGATGGTTTCGATGGCGTTCCGGCCGCGCTCCAGCACGCGGGTTAGCCCGCCGGTCTTGCGCTCAAGATGGAAGCGCAGCGACAGCTCGTGCATGTGCTCGAAGGTGCGGATCGCCAGCCGCCGCACCGCGTGCATCGCCACCTTGGCGAACATGCCGTCGCGGAGCTGCGTCAGCACCGCCATCAAAATCCGCATCATGCCGTAGGCAAGCGTCAGCGCGATCGGCGCGGCAAACACCCAGACCAGCCAGTCGTTGGCCGCGACCGGGGCGCTGCCCTGCCCGGTCAGCGCATCGACCGCCCCTTTGAACGTGAACGGCACCGCCACCGTGGCAAGCTTGGCGCCGAACAGCAGCGCCGTCGCCCACACCACGCGCCATTGCAGGTCGCGCCGGTCCGACGGCCAGATGTAGGGCCACAGCCGCACAAGCGTCCGCAGCAGCGCGCCGCCGTCAGCGGTGACGTCGCGCTTCATGGTATGCGCAGATCGCACAGAAGATTCGGACATCAGTTCCCGGTCGAGTGACGGCACGCGCAGGGCGCGCCATCGGCAGGCATTTCATATAGGGGATTCTTCGGCCGAAAACATCGACGGTCCGGCTGTTTTCCGCTAGAGAGCAATCCCGCCTCGGCATGCCTATATCCAGGAAACATGGGCACGATTAAGCGAATCTGCGTCTATTGCGGCTCGGGACCGGGCGCCGATCCGGCGTTCGTCGAGGCCGCGCGGACGCTCGGGGCGATTCTCGCCGACAACCGCATCGGCCTCGTCTATGGCGGCGGATCGGTCGGGCTGATGGGCGAGATCGCCAACGCCACACTCGATTGCGGCGGCGAGGCGATCGGCATCATTCCGGAATTTCTCAAGAATCGCGAGCTCGCCAACGTCCGCGGTCAGGTGATCGTCACGCGCGACATGCACGAGCGCAAGCAGCGCATGTTCGACGAGGCCGACGCCTTCGTCGCGCTGCCCGGCGGCGTCGGCACGCTGGAAGAAGTGGTGGAGCAGATGACCTGGGCGCAGCTCGGCCGCCACAAGAAGCCGATCCTGCTCGCCAATATCAGGAAGTTCTGGGATCCGCTCTGCGCGCTGCTCGATCACATGCAGGAGCTGCAGTTCATCCGCGCGGGACTTTCGGTGAACTATCTGGTCGCCGAGCGGGTGGAGGACATTCTGCCCACGCTCGTGCAGGCCATCGAGAACATCACGGAATCCGAAAAGGCCATGAAGCCGCCCGTCGCCGGGCGGGTGTGAGCGGGCGTCAGCGCCCTCCGACCGTGAACGTGACCGCCTCGATCCTGTTGCCCTCCGGATCGCGCACGAAGGCCGCGTAATAGCCGGCGGTGTATTCCGGGCGCGGGCCGGGCGGCCCTTCCGACGTTCCCCCGCCCGCCATCGCCGCGGCATGGAACGCCTGCACCGCCTCGACGCTCGGCGCGCGCAGGCAAAAGTGCGTGCCGCTGTCGGGATCGGCCGGCGTCATGGCGCGGCGCTCGTTCAGCCAGAAGTCCGGATATTTCTTGCCGAAGCCGATGGTGCCCGGCCGCACGATCAGCTTGGCGTAGCCGATGGTGGCAAGCACCGGCTCATAGAACCGCCCGCAGGCGGCAAGGTCGCGCACGGCGATGGAGACATGATCGATCATGAGCGTCCTGGTTCAGAATCGGTTTGGCCGGCCGGCGTCGGTAGCATCGCTGCCGTGGATCATGCGGGCGACATTGGCCGCGGCGGCGGCCGCCTCGCACGCGGAGCACGGACGCGAGCTGGAATAAAGGATCGCGCCTGCGAGATCGTTCCGGCCGAGCCGAGCCTGCGCCTCGCGGATCGCTTCGCGCTCGGCATGCGCGGTATGGTCCTTCTTCAGCACCACACGGCTCGGGCCGAAGCCGAGGATGCGGCCCTCGATCACGAGCACGGCGCCGAACGGCTGATCGCCTGCACGCACCGCCTCGTCCTTCATCCGGAATGCCGCGGCGATGAATTCGCGGTGCTCGGCCGGCGCGGCCTTTGCTCTGGTCACCATCGCGGCGCCAGCCGCCGCCAACGTGGCGAGCGCAGTGCGGCGCGTGCAGGTGCAAAGCATGGCGGAAAACCTCAGGCCGGAGCGCCG
This sequence comes from Rhodoplanes serenus, assembly GCA_945861855.1. Lineage (GTDB taxonomy): Bacteria > Pseudomonadota > Alphaproteobacteria > Rhizobiales > Xanthobacteraceae > Z2-YC6860. The sequence continues at coordinate 2,523 of CAMAWG010000155.1, read as the reverse complement.
GACCTCACGAGCTTGTAGACGATCGAGTCCATCAGCGCCTGAAACGAAGCATCGATGATATTGGGCGAGACGCCGACCGTGGTCCAGTGCTCGCCGGTCTCGTCCTCGCTCTCGATCAGCACGCGCGTCACCGCTTCGGTGCCGGAGTTGAGGATACGCACGCGGTAGTCGGTGAGCTTCAAACCCTCGATGTATTTCTGGTACTTGCCGAGGTCCTTGCGCAGCGCCACGTCGAGCGCGTTGACCGGGCCGTTGCCCTCGGCCGCGGAAATCAGCGTTTCGTCGCCGACCTTCACCTTGACGACGGCGGTGGTCAAAACCTCATGCCCGCTGCCGTTCTGGCCGCGCTGCTCGACCTTCACGTCGAAATAGCTGACGTCGAAGAACTTCGGCACGGTGCCGAGCATGCGGCGGGCGAGCAGCTCGAACGAGGCGCCGGCTGTCTCGTAGGCATAGCCGATCGCCTCGCGCTCCTTGACCTCGTCGAGCAGGCGGGCGACGCGCTGATCGTTCCGGTCGACCTTGAGCCCGATGCGATCGAGCTCGGCCAGCACGTTGGAGCGTCCGGCCTGGTCTGAAACGAGGAGCTTCCTCCGGTTGCCGACGGTCTCGGGCTCGACATGCTCGTAGGTCGCGGGGTCCTTGACGATGGCGGAGGCATGGATGCCGGCCTTGGTGGCGAAGGCGCTCTCGCCCACATAGGGCGCGTGGCGGTTCGGCGAGCGGTTGAGCCGTTCGTCGAGCTCGCGCGAGACGTGGACGAGGGTTTTCAACTGCTCGTCGGAAACGCCGATCTCGAACGCTTCGGAAAACTCCGGCTTGAGCTTCAAGGTCGGGATGATGGACACGAGATTGGCGTTACCGCAGCGCTCGCCGAGGCCGTTGAGCGTGCCCTGGATCTGCCGCGCTCCGGCGCGGACGGCTGCGAACGAGTTCGCCACCGCCTGCTCGGTGTCGTTGTGGGCGTGGATGCCGACGTGGTCGCCCGGGATGCGCTTGACCACCTCCCGCACGATGGCCTCGACCTCATGCGGCAGCGCGCCGCCGTTGGTGTCGCACAGCACCACCCAGCGCGCGCCCTCGTCGAAGGCCGCCTTGGCGCAGGCCAGCGCATAGCCCCGATTGGCCTTGTAGCCGTCGAAGAAATGCTCGCAGTCGAGCAGCACCTCGCGGCCCTTCTCCCTGGCGGCGCGCACGCTGTCGCGGATCGAAGCGAGATTTTCCTCCAGCGTGGTCTCCAGAGCGACGCGGACGTGATAGTCCCAGGACTTGGCGACGAAGCAGATCGCTTCGGCCTTGGCGTCGAGCAGGGCTGCAAGGCCCGGATCGTTCGAGGTCGAGCGGCCCGGCCGCCGCGTCATGCCGAAGGCGGTGAACGTGGTCTTGAGCATCCGCGGCTCGGCGAACAATTGCGTGTCGGTCGGATTGGCGCCGGGATAGCCGCCCTCGACATAGTCGATGCCGAGGGCGTCGAGCATGCGGCTGATGGCAAGCTTGTCCGTGAGCGTGAAATCGACGCCGTTCGTTTGCGCGCCGTCGCGCAGCGTCGTGTCGAACAGATAGAGACGCTCGCGGACGGCAACCATCACCAGACTCCGAAATACTTCAGCGCCAGCGCGACGGCCACGGCGAGGACCACGTACTTGAGCACGATGTAATAGCGCCAGTGGCGCGGGAACGGCGTGTCGGGGCGCTTCATGGCGTGGCCTCCTTGGCTGCGAGCTGCTTCTTCATGGTGGTGTTGCTCAGCCATTCGTTGCCGACCGAGACGGTGTTGCGCCGTTCGGGGGTAAATCCGCGGCGCTCGAAGAACTCGCGCGCGGTGTCGCTTGCCGCGACCGAAAGATGCGCCGTGCCCCGCGCCGCCGAGAGCTTTTCGACCGCTTCGTAGAGCATCTTGCCGACGCCCTGCCCCGCGACCGCGGGATGCACATAGAACAGGCCTATTTCGGTCGGGCCGTCGAGCGAGATGAAGCCGATGGGCGAGCCCTGCACGGTGGCGATGAGCGTCAGGTGCTTGCCGAGCCGCTCGGCGAAGGCTTCGAGATCGTCGGCCGACGAAGCCCAGGCGTCCTGCTGCGCCGGCGTGTAGTCGTCCTCGGTCAGTTCCTCGATGCTGGCGCGAAAGATATCCGCCAGCATCGGCGCATCCGGCGGCAGGTAGGGCCGCAGCGCGTAGGCCGGGTTGGCGCGCGCCATCATCGCGCGACCTCCCAGGTGGTGCCGTCCTTGGAGTCCTTCAAGAGCACGCCCAATTTCGCAAGCTCGTCGCGGATGCGGTCGGATTCGGCGAAGTTTTTGGCCGAGCGGGCCGCGTTGCGGGCGGCGATCCGGGTCTCGATTTCCTCCGCCGGAAGCGAGGGCGCGGGCGCGTTCTTGGCCCGCCATGCCCTGAGCTGATCCGGGCTGAAGCCGAAGAAGCCCAGCGTGCCGGCGAGCGCGCGGCGGCCGGCGGCGTTCTTCAGGCCGTGCATCTCGGCAATCGCCTTCGGCGTGTTGATGTCGTCGAGCAGCGCCTCAAGC
>CAMAWG010000154.1 GCA_945861855.1 Rhodoplanes serenus | reverse complement strand
CCGTCTCGAAGGATGGGGGCAAGCCGATATCGGCCGCGAGCCGATCCAGCACCCGGCCCACATCCGCCTCCACGTCCGTCATCGCCACGTCCAACACGCGATAGCCGCGCTCGGTGAACCACGTCCGCCGCTCGGCACGCGAGGCGGCGGCCGGCGCGCCCTCATCGGCGAGGATGAGTTCGATCGCCAGACGCAGCGGAAACGACACGACATCGGCAATGTGCAAGCCGACCGGGATCTGCCGCTTGAAGCCCTGACCGGCAAACCGCCGGTCGCGCGTCAGCGCGGTCCAGAACAGACGCTCGGCATCGGTCGGGTTGCGGCGCAGGAGGCGAGCAAGCCCCCGCACCGGCCCGCGTTCGTTCGGCACCCGCCCCTGCCCGTGCTCGACCAACAGCGTGCGCAGCATCTCGGCCTCCGCGCCGTCGAGGATGCCGCCCCGCGCCGGACCCTTGCGCCCTTCGGCGATCGCCGTGACCACGCCGTGCAAGGTGCGGATGTCCTGCTGGGTCGGCTCCATGCGCGTGAAAATGTTGCGCAGGTTGATCTGCATGGTGTCCCGTTTGGCGGGCGGCCGGAAGAACTCGACCCGCTCCAGCTCCCGTTCAAGCGCCGCGAAGAAGGCGAGCAACTGCTGCTTCGACGCCGGCGGCGACCTGTGCGGCGTGGTGAACGGCAGCGCGCCGTCGGTCGCAAGCTTGAACCACTCATAGGCAACGATGATCACCGCCTGGGCAAGATTGAGCGAGGCGAAGGCGGGATTGACCGGCAGCGTCACGATCCGGTCGGCGAGCGCCACCTCGTGGTTCTCAAGCCCGATGCGTTCGCGGCCGAACAGGATGCCGACCGTCTCGCCGGCGGCGACCCTGGGCGCGGCGAGACGCGCGGCCTCGCCCGCGTCGACCACGGGCTTCGACTGATCGTGGGCCCGCGCGGTGGTCGCCAGCACCAGGGTGCAATCGGCGATGGCCTCCTCCAGGGTGTCGTAAAGCACCGCCGCGTCGAGAATGCGGTCGGCGCCCGAGGCCATCTTCTGCGCGGCGGCGTTCGGCCAGGGCTGCCGCGGCTTGACCAGGCGGAGCCGGCCGAGGCCGAAATTTGCCATGGCGCGCGCGGCCGAGCCGATGTTCTCGCCGAGCTGCGGCTCGACCAGGATCACCACCGGCCCCGGCTGCTCCACCCATCGCTTGGTCTTGTCGGTTCCGGCACCTGGCATGCAGTGCTCCTCGGCGGGCAAATGTCCTGAAGGCGCAGCCCCTGCCCAAGCCGGCCGCTTGCGTCAAGCGGCAGCACCGTATCCGCCACCCCCCGGCGGCACCCGCCGGGACTTTCGCTTCGGCGCGCCAGGTCGCCACCTGCGCCGCTATTTCGCGAAAAGCCCTCGGGCGCCTATCTGACGCCCACTAACAAGGCTTTTACCAGCGGAGTGCGGATGCTATAGGGCGCGCCGAACTCTCGTCAGTCGGATTTCCGGTTGGCGATGTCCGCGCCGAGAACATTCATTTGAGGGTCCGGGGGAGAAGCCATCCCCAGCGCCCAGCGATGGTCAGTTTCCGGTCGGCCCAGCCAAGCACGGCGACCAGAGGTGCAAGCATGCCCGATCTCGAAATTATGTGGACAAAGGTCGATGAAGCCCCGGCGCTCGCGACCTATTCCCTGCTGCCGATCGTCGAAGCCTTCGTGGGCGCGGCGGGCGTGTCCGTGACGATGAAGGACATCTCGCTGGCCGGCCGCATCCTCGCCAGCGTCGCCGATCTGCTCCCCCCTGCGCAACGGACCAACGACGAACTCGCCGAACTCGGCGCGCTCACGCTGAAGCCCGATGCCAACATCATGAAGCTGCCCAACATCTCCGCCTCGATCCCGCAGCTCCGGGCCGCGATCAAGGAACTGCAAGGCAAGGGCTACGCCGTTCCGGACTATCCGGACAATCCCAAGACGGACGCCGAGAAGGGCATCAAGACTCGCTACGACAAGGTGTTCGGCAGCGTCGTCAACCCGGTGTTGCGCGAGGGCAATTCCGACCGCCGCGCCGCCGGTGCCGTCAAGCAATACGCCCGCGACAATCCGCACAAGATGGGCGCCTGGAGCAAGGACTCCAAATCGCATGTGGCCCACATGTCGAGCGGGGACTATTTCGGTTCGGAAATCGCGACCACGGTCGACAAAGCGACCAACGTTCGCATCGAACTGGTCGAGGCCGGCGGCAAGACTACGGTGCTGAAGGCTAAGACTGCGCTCGATACCGGCGAGATTATCGACGCGGCGGTCATGAGCGCCAAGGCGCTGCGCAAATTCTTCGCCGAGCAGATCGAAGACGCCAAGAAGCAAGGCGTGCTGTTCTCGCTGCACGTCAAGGCGACGATGATGAAGATCGCCGACCCGATCGTGTTCGGCCATGTCGTGTCGGTCTTCTTCGCCGACGTGGTCGAGAAGCACGCCGCCACGCTGAAGAAGCTCGGCGTCAACCTCAACAACGGCTTCGGCGATCTGCTGACGAAGATCGAGACGCTGCCGGAGGCCGAGAAGAAAGCGATCAAGGACGCCATCGCGGCCGTCTATGCCAAGCGGCCTGCCCTCGCCATGGTCAATTCCGACAAGGGCATCACCGGACTGCATGTGCCCAGCGACTTCATCATCGACGCCACGATCCCGGCGATGATCCGCGAGTCCGGCCGCATGTGGGGGCCGGATGGCAAGCTGCACGACACCAAGGCCGTCGTTCCCGATCGTGCCTACGCGCGGCTGTTCCAGACGGTCATCGAGGACTGCAAGGCCAACGGCGCGTTCGATCCCAAGACCATGGGCTCGGTCCCGAATGTCGGCTTGATGGCGCAGAAGGCCGAGGAATACGGCTCGCACGACAAGACGTTCGAAGTTCCCGCGAGCGGCACGGTCCGCGTCGTCACCGACGACGGCAAGGTGCTGCTGGAGCGTCCGGTCGAGACCGGCGACATCTTCCGCATGTGCGAGCTCAAGGACGCGGCCGTGCGCGATTGGGTCAAGCTCGGTGTCCGCCGCGCGCGCCTCACCAACACCCCCGCGGTGTTCTGGCTCGACAAGAACCGCGCGCACGACGCCCAGCTCATCGCCAAGGTCGAGACGTATTTGAAGGATCACGACACGGCGGGACTCGACATCCGCATTCTGGCGCCGGTCGACGCGATCAAGTTCTCACTCGAACGGATTCGCAAGGGACAGGACACGATTTCCGTCACCGGCAACATTCTGCGGGACTATCTGACGGATCTCTTCCCGATCATGGAGCTCGGCACCTCGGCCAAGATGCTGTCGATCGTTCCGCTGCTCGCGGGTGGCGGCATGTTCGAGACGGGTGCCGGCGGCTCGGCGCCCAAGCACGTGGAGCAGTTCCAGCAAGAGGGCTATCTGCGCTGGGATTCGCTCGGCGAGTTCCTTGCGCTGGGCGCGTCGCTCGAACATCTGGCGCACACCTTCAAGAACGCCAAAGCGCTGGTTCTCGCCGAGGCGCTCGACGCAGCCATCGGCAAGTTCCTCAAGTTCAACCGCAACCCTGCGCGCAAGGTCGGCGAACTCGACAACCGCGGCAGCCATTTCTACCTCGCCCTCTACTGGGCCGAGGCGCTGGCGGCGCAGACCAAGGACGTGGAGCTGCAAGCCCGCTTCAAACCGCTGGCCGAGACGCTCGCCAAGAACGAGGCCAAGATCAATGGCGAGTTGATCGGCGCGCAGGGCAAGCCGGTCGACGTCGGCGGGTACTACCTGCCCGATTCTGCCAAGGCATCGGCCGCGATGCGGCCGAGCGCCACGCTGAACGCAGCCCTCGCCGCGCTCTGAGGCGGAGTTCGGCGGCGCCGGGCGTTTCCGAGGCCATCACCCGCTCGATGAAAAACTCATCGAGCGGGTCATTCATTCCGGGCGGCACACCACCCTTGTCTCCGATCAAGAGCGCTCGAAATTTCATCACCGCGTCTTGCTTGTAGGCATGCGCCGCTGGACGCGGCTTGAATCCACGAGCTGACGCGGCTTCCGCGGCAGGAAAGCCGATGCTATAGAGCCCGCTGCGGCTGCGAGAGCGGCGTCTTCACTGAGCGCGCGCCGGATTTCCGCCAGTCCGACTGTAACCGATGCCGGCTCTCGAAAGGCGACTCCCTAAAATGGCGAAGATCAAGGTCAAGAATCCGGTCGTCGAGATGGACGGCGACGAGATGACCCGCATCATCTGGAAGTTCATCAAGGACAAGCTTATCCATCCCTACCTCGACATCGATCTTCTCTACTACGATCTCAGCGTCCAGAAGCGCGACGAGACCGACGACCAGATCACCATCGACGCCGCCAACAAGACCCGAGAGGTCGGCGTCGCGGTGAAGTGCGCGACCATCACGCCGGACGAAGGCCGCGTGAAGGAGTTCGGCCTGAAGAAGATGTGGCGGTCGCCCAACGGCACCATCCGCAACATCCTCGGCGGCGTGATCTTCCGCGAGCCGATCATCTGCAAGAACGTGCCGCGCCTCGTGCCGGGCTGGACCCAGCCGATCATCATCGGCCGCCACGCCTATGGCGACCAGTACCGCGCCACCGACTTCCGGTTTCCCGGCAAGGGCACCATCACCATCAAGTTCGCCGGCGAAGACGGCAAGATCATCGAGCACGAGGTGTTCCAGGCGCCGGGTTCGGGCGTTGCGATGGCGATGTACAACCTCGACGATTCGATCCGCGACTTCGCCCGCGCATCGTTCAACTACGGGCTCAACCGCAACTATCCGGTCTACCTCTCGACCAAGAACACCATCCTCAAGGTCTATGACGGCCGCTTCATGGATATCTTCCGGGAGGTGTTCGACAAGGAGTTCAAGTCCGAGTTCGACAAGCGCAAGCTCACCTACGAGCATCGCCTGATCGACGACATGGTCGCCGCGGCGATGAAGTGGTCCGGCGGCTACGTCTGGGCCTGCAAGAACTACGACGGCGACGTGCAATCCGACGTGGTGGCGCAGGGCTTCGGCTCGCTCGGCCTCATGACCTCGGTGCTGATGACGCCGGACGGCAAGATCGTGGAGGCGGAGGCCGCTCACGGCACCGTGACGCGCCACTATCGCCAGCACCAGAAGGGTCAGGAGACCTCGACCAATTCGGTCGCCTCGATCTATGCCTGGACGCGGGGCCTCGCGCACCGCGCCAAGCTGGACAGCAACCCGGAGCTGGCGAAGTTCGCCACCACGCTGGAAAAGGTCGTGGTCGACACCGTCGAGGCCGGCGACATGACCAAGGACCTCGCGTTGCTGGTCGGTCCCGACCAGAAGTGGCTCTCGACCAGCGGGTTCCTCGACAAGATCGATGCAAACCTGAAGGCCGCGATGAAGTAGTCCGGATTATTCCGCCGGACCGGGAACGGCGCGGCTTCGGCCGCGCCGTTTTTCTTGGCCGCGACCTTAGGCGCCAAGCGCGGCTTCGATCGCCTTCAGCGCATCGTCGGCCTTGGAGCCGTCGGGACCGCCGGCCTGCGCCATGTCGGGCCGGCCGCCGCCGCCCTTGCCGCCCAGCGCCTCGGCGCCCTTGCGGACAAGATCGATGGCGCTGAAGCGAGCCGTGAGGTCCGCCGTGACGCCGACCACGACGCCGGCCTTGCCGTCATCGGTCAAGCCTACGATCGCAACCACGCCGGAGCCGAGTTGCTTCTTGCCCTCGTCGGCGAGGCTGCGCAGATCCTTCAGGTCGATGCCGGAAACGGCGCGGGCCAGAAGCTTGATGTCGCCGATGCTGCGCATGCCGTCGCTGCCGCCCGCGCCGGGCTGAGCGCCGCCCCCCATGGCGAGCTTCTTTCGCGCATCGGCGAAATCGCGCTCAAGCTTCTTCCGCTCATCGAGCAGCGCGCCGAGCCGGGCCGGCAACTCCTCAAGCGTCGTTTTCAATTCGCCCGCCGCGGTCCGCGCCAGTTGAATCTGCGCGTTGGCGGCCTTGCGCGCCTCCCGGCCGGTGAGCGCCTCGAGCCGGCGGACGCCGGAGGCGACGCCGGAATCGGAGACGCCGGAAATGAGCCCGATGTCGCCAGTCCTGCGGACATGCGTCCCGCCGCAGAGCTCGACCGACCAGCCGAGCGTGTTGCCACTGCCCTCGCCCATCGCCACCACGCGCACCTCGTCGCCGTACTTCTCGCCGAACAGCGCGCGCGCGCCGGAGGCCCGCGCGTCGTCGAGCGCCATCAGCCGGGTGGTGACAGCAGAGTTCTGCAGCACGTAGTCGTTGGCCATGTCCTCGACGCGCTCGATCTCCTCGGGCGTCATCGGCTTGGGATGCGAGAAATCGAAGCGCAGCCGGTCGGGCGCGACCAGCGAGCCCTTCTGCGCCACGTGATCCCCGAGCACCTGACGAAGCGCCTCGTGGAGAAGATGCGTCGCCGAATGGTTGCGCCGGATCGCCGAGCGCCGCGAACGGTCGACGTCCAGCGCCAGCGCCTGCCCGACCTTCAGCGCGCCCTGTTCGAGCTTGCCATGATGCACGAACAGATCGCCGGCCTCTTTCTGCGTATCGCTCACCGCGAAGCGGACGCCATCGGCCTTCATAGTCCCGGTGTCGCCCATCTGGCCGCCGGACTCGCTGTAGAACGGCGTCTGGTTGACAATCACCGCCCCGGCTTCGCCCGCCTTCAACTCGGCGACCTCCTTGCCGTCGCGAACCAGCGCCGTGACCACGCCCTCCGCGGTCTCGGTTTCGTAGCCGAGGAATTCGGTCGCACCGAGCCGCTCGCGGATGGGAAACCACGCCGTGGAAGCGGCGGCGTCGCCCGAGCCTTTCCAGGATTCGCGCGCCTTCGCCTTTTGCTGCTCCATCGCCACGTTGAACGCCGCGACATCGACGCCGATGCCGCGCGGCCGCAGCGCGTCCTGGGTGAGATCGAGCGGGAAGCCGTAGGTGTCGTAGAGCGTGAACGCGGTCTCGCCCTTGAGGCTCTCGCCGCGCTTCAGCGCCTTGGTCTCCTCGTCGAGGATCGACAGGCCGCGCTCCAGGGTCTTGCGAAAGCGGCTTTCTTCCAGCTTCAGCGTCTCGGCGATCAGCGCCTCCGCGCGCAGCAACTCCGGGTACGCCTGCCCCATCTCGCGGGTCAGCACCGGCACGAGCTTCCACATCAGCGGCTCGCGCGCGCCCAACAGTTCGGCATGGCGCATGGCGCGGCGCATGATGCGGCGGAGCACATAGCCGCGGCCTTCGTTGGAGGGCAGCACGCCGTCGGCGATCAGGAACGCGGACGCCCGCAGATGATCGGCGATCACCCGGTGCGACGCCTTCTGCGCACCGTCGGGCGAGACCTTGGTCAGCTCGGCGATGGCGCCGATGAGCGCGCGGAACAGGTCAATCGAATAATTGTCGTGGGTGCCCTGCAGCACCGCGGCGATACGCTCCAGACCCATGCCGGTGTCGATCGAGGGCCGCGGCAGGGCGTTGCGCTGCCCGCCGGGCAGTTGCTCGAACTGCATGAAGACGAGATTCCATATCTCGATGAAGCGGTCGCCGTCGGCGTCCGCGCTGCCTGGCGGCCCGCCGGGAATCTTGTCGCCGTGATCGTAGAAAATTTCCGAGCAGGGCCCGCACGGGCCGGTGTCGCCCATCTGCCAGAAGTTGTCGGAGCCGGCGATGCGGATGATCCGCGACTCGGGCAGGCCCGCGATCTTCTTCCACAGGTCGAAGGCCTGATCGTCGTCGATGTAGACGGTCGCCGTCAGCTTGTCCTTCGGCAGCCCGAACTCCTTGGTCACCAGGTTCCAGGCAAGCTCGATGGCGCGGTCTTTAAAATAGTCGCCGAACGAGAAGTTGCCGAGCATCTCGAAGAAGGTGTGATGGCGCGCGGTGTAGCCGACGTTGTCGAGGTCGTTGTGCTTGCCGCCGGCGCGCACACATTTCTGCGAGGTGACCGCGCGCTGGTAGGGGCGCTTTTCCAGGCCGGTGAAGACGTTCTTGAACTGCACCATGCCGGCGTTGGTGAACATCAGCGTCGGGTCGTTGCGCGGCACGAGCGGCGACGACGCTACGACCTGGTGGCCGGCCTTGGCGAAGTAATCGAGAAAGCCTGCCCGGATGTCGTTGACGCCGCTCATGAAGCCTGCCGGTCCCTTTGCCGATCCTTGCCCGCAGCCTAAATCGCGGGTCTCATTGATGTTTCCGGGGGGATATGTAGCGGCGGGGGGCAGCACTGTCCAGGAAAGGCGGCTGTCGCCACCCGAAGCCCTGCCACCCATTCGACCTCATCCTTCGAGACGTAGCCATCGCGGCCGCAGGCTGCGATGGCTACGTCTCGAAGGATGGCCGCACAGACAGGGTCGCCACACGAATGAAGCGCCCCCATCCTTCGAGACGCCCGCCTTCGGCGGGCTCCTCAGGATGAGGGCGCGATTGACGTTGATCCTGTGGGAGCGGCGAAAGCCGTCTACGCTTCCGCCGCCTCGTCGCCGGCGTCGTCCTCGGGCTCGCCTTCGTCAATCTTTTCGGCGATCACACCGGAATTGCCCCGGACCGCGGCTTCGATCTTGTTGGCGATGTCGGGGTTCTCCTTGAGGAAGGTCTTGGCGTTCTCGCGGCCTTGGCCGATGCGCTGGCTGTCGTAGGAGAACCAGGAGCCGGATTTCTCCACCACCCCCGCCTTGACGCCGAGGTCGATCAGCTCGCCGGTTTTCGACACGCCCTCGCCGTACATGATGTCGAACTCGACCATCTTGAACGGCGGCGCGAGCTTGTTCTTGACCACCTTGACGCGGGTCTGGTTGCCGACCACCTCGTCGCGCTCCTTGATCGCGCCGATGCGGCGGATGTCGAGGCGGACCGAGGCGTAGAATTTGAGCGCATTGCCGCCGGTGGTGGTCTCCGGCGAGCCGTACATCACACCGATCTTCATGCGGATCTGGTTGATGAAAATCACCATGGTCTTGGACTTGTTGATCGATGCGGTGAGTTTGCGCAGCGCCTGGCTCATCAGGCGGGCCTGGCTGCCCGGCTGCACGTCGCCCATCTCGCCTTCGAGCTCGGAGCGGGGAACGAGCGCCGCGACCGAATCGATCACCAGCACGTCGACCGCGCCGGAGCGGACGAGCGTATCGGCGATCTCGAGCGCCTGCTCGCCGTGGTCGGGCTGCGAAATCAGCAGATCGTCGACGTTGACACCGAGCTTCCTTGCATAGATCGGGTCGAGCGCGTGCTCGGCATCGATGAAGGCGCAGATGCCGCCCTTCTTCTGGGCTTCGGCGACGGTGTGGAGCGCCAGCGTGGTCTTGCCGGAGGATTCCGGGCCGTAGATTTCGACGACGCGCCCGCGCGGCAGGCCGCCGACGCCGAGCGCGATATCGAGGCCGAGGGAACCGGTGGAGACGACGTCGATATCCATCGACCTGTCGTTCTTGCCGAGCTTCATGATCGAGCCCTTGCCGAAATTGCGCTCGATCTGGGACAGCGCCGCGTCCAGCGCCTTGGACCTGTCCTTGTCCATTGAAATTCCTTCGACAACTCGCAGTGTGGCCGCAGCCATTCCTCGCTCCTTATGACCGGGATTCGAAGGTCCGACAAACGGGCGCCCTCCCGGCGCTACGCCCGAAATCAATGAAAAACGAATGTGCACTATTTGTTCTATGTTCGCAATATGTTCTTTTCAGATACTGGGCGGATATATCCCTTGAGAGCATGTAGCTATATTTTGTATGTTCCGCCCCGACCATATACGCGCCAAAGTAGGCGCACGGAGGCGGAAATATGCGCGATTGGTCTAACCCGCATTATTCATCCCATTGACTCTCCCGTCGCGCAAACCTGCGTTTTGGCTTGACTGGTTTGCGCTTTCGCCGCTTCTCGGACACGGCTCTTCGTCACCGGCGGCGGGCCAGCGTGCGGGTTGGAGAGGGTTTGCGGGTTGA
>CAMAWG010000153.1 GCA_945861855.1 Rhodoplanes serenus | reverse complement strand
CGGACTTGCGGAAGCCTTCGGTGCCCTTGTTGGCCGGATAGCGGCCGAAATCGTTCAGATGCGCCTGCAGGACCGGCCCGACGAAAGGCGGAATCGGGTGCTGCGGCTCGCCGACCGAGAGATTGATCGCGGGCTTGCCCGGCTTGATGTCGGCCAGGAGCTCATGCAGCCGCACGAACGGCGAGCGTCCTTCGGCCCTGGCAGGACCGGTCTCGGCAGGGCCTTTTTGGGACGCGGCGGTGGCTGCGGTCATTGAGCGGCGGTCTTGTACTCGACATGACGGGGCGGCGGAACCGCCCGCCGCGTGAGACCTTCCGGCACCATAGGGGTGGCGAGGTTAAGGCCTGATTAACCATCGGGCGGCGGCGGCCGCCAGCCCTGTACTTTCTCCGGGCTCCTAGGCGGCCTTGCGGCGCCCTGTCTCGCCTCCTAGCTCTTAACGGACCCGGGTCCGGGCCCCTCTGGCGCGTGCGTCTCACCGCGATGTCGGACCTCTTTTCCTGCCTTACGGCTCCAGACGTAAGCGCAACCGGAGGCTCGTGATATGAGCGACTTTTCCATGACCGGTCTGGCCGTGTTGGCGGCCGATCCCGTCGTCTGGGCGTCCCTGGCCACCCTGATTGCGATGGAGGTGGTGCTCGGGATCGACAACCTCATCTTCATTTCGATCGTCACCAACCGGCTGCCGGAGGAGCGGCGCGATAGCGCGCGGCGGATCGGCATCGGGCTGGCGCTGATCCTGCGGCTCGCGCTGCTCGGCACCGTGGCCTTCATCGTCACGCTGACGACGCCGGTGATCACGGTCTGGGGCCAGGGCTTTTCCTGGCGCGATCTCATCCTCATCGCCGGCGGACTGTTCCTGGTCTGGAAGGCGACCAAGGAGATTCATCACCATGTCGATCCCGATCACGGCCCGAACGTGTTCGCCGCGGGGCGGAGGTCGTTTCCTTCGGCGCGGTGATCGGCCAGATCATCGTGCTCGACATGGTGTTCTCGGTTGACAGCATCATCACCGCGGTCGGCATGACGCCCCACATCCCGGTGATGGTGATCGCGGTCGTGGTGGCGGTCGCGGTAATGCTGTTCGCCGCGACGCCGCTGGCCAATTTCATCAACGGCAATCCGACGGTGGTGATGCTGGGGCTCGGCTTCCTGATCATGATCGGCATGACGCTGATCGCCGAAGGGTTCGGCGCGCATGTGTCGAAGGGCTATGTCTACACCGCGATGGCATTCGCGGCGATGATCGAAGGCCTCAACATGATGTCGCGGCGCGCGCGGCGAAAGCGCGCCAAGCCCAAGAACATCAAGGCTTGATGCCCAAAAAAGTGGAAGACCCCGGTCTTGCGACCGAGGCCTTCCGACGGACGGGGCGGTGCCGGGTATCCGCCCCAACCGCATCTCGTGTTGTGCTTACATGTTGTAGGCGCGCTCGTTGTGGTCGGTGAGATCGAGGCCTTCGCGCTCTTTTTCGACGGTCGGGCGCAGGCCGATCGTGAAGTCGATCACCTTGAAGATGATGAACGAGCCCACGCCGGACCAGACCAGCGTCAACAGCACCGCCTTGCACTGGGCGATGACCTGCGTGATGAGGTCGTAATCGGCGACCTTGCCGGTGGTGTAGTCCATGATGCCGGTACCGCCGAGCATCGGCGCCACCAGGATGCCGGTGCCGATCGCGCCGACGATGCCGCCGATGCAGTGGACGCCGAACACGTCGAGAGCGTCGTCGTAGCCGAGCGCGTTCTTCACCGTGGTGACGAAGAACAGGCAGACCACGCCGGCAATCAGGCCGAGCACCAGCGCACCCATCGGGCCCGCGAAACCGGACGCCGGAGTGACGGCGACCAGACCCGCGATGCAGCCTGAGAGCAGGCCGAGCAACGAGGGCTTACCCTTCAGGATCCACTCCGCGAACATCCAGGACAGCGCGGCGGCGGCCGTGGCGACGAAGGTGTTGATCAGGGCAATCGTCGAACCGCCGGTGGCTTCGAGGTTGGAGCCGGCGTTGAAGCCGAACCAGCCGACCCAGAGCAGCGAGGCGCCGATCATGGTCATCACCAGCGAGTGCGGCGACATCAGCTCCTTGCCGAAGCCGGTGCGCTTGCCGACGCAGATCGCGCCGACGAGACCGGCGATGCCCGCGTTGATATGCACCACTGTGCCGCCGGCGAAGTCGATGGCGCCCCACAGGAACACCATGCCGCCGTCGGCCAGGACTTCGTCAAGCTTGGCCTGCGCGGCCGTCTTGGCTGCGCCGTCCGCCGCCGCGGCGACTGCCTTGGCTGCGGCGTCGATCGCGTCCGGGCCGGCCCAGTACCAGACCATGTGTGCGATCGGGAAGTAGATCAGCGTCACCCACAGCGGGATGAAGATCGCCACCGCCGAGAACTTCATGCGTTCGGCAAAGGCGCCGACGATGAGGGCCGGCGTAATCGCGGCAAACGTCATCTGGAAGCAGATGTAGACGTACTCCGAGATCGGCACGCCGACCGAGAAGGTGACGGCCTGGGAGTCGACGGTCACGCCCTTGAGGAAGAGCTTGTCGAGCCCGCCGATCATGGTGGAGCCGCCGGTGAAGGCGAGGCTGTAGCCGTAGACCACCCAGATTACGGTGACGATGCACACCGTGTAGAAAACGTGGGTCAGCACCGAAAGCATGTTCTTCGGACGAACGAGGCCGCCGTAGAACAGCGCAAGGCCGGGGATGGTCATCAGCAGGACGAGAACGGTCGATACCATCATCCAGGCGTTGTCGCCCTTATTGATGACGAGCGCTGCAGCAGCGGCGGGGGCCGCCTCGGCAGCCGCAGGCGCGGTCTGCGCAAGCGACGGATCGATGAACAGCACGGCCATAGCCAGAGCCCCAAGCCCCGCCAGTCCCGCGCCGATAAGCTTCTTAAACGTCATGGTCGAACTCCTGTTCGCAATCATGGATGTGCGGGATTACAGAGCCGCGGCGTCGGTTTCGCCGGTGCGGATGCGTACGGCGTGGTCGATGTCGTAGACGAAGATTTTGCCGTCGCCGATTTGCCCGGTCTTGGCAGCGGCGGTGATGGCATCGACGACCTTGTCGGCCTGATCGCTGGCAACAGCGACTTCGATCTTGATCTTCGGCAAGAAATTCACGGCATATTCGGTGCCGCGGTAGATTTCAGTATGGCCCTTCTGACGTCCGTAACCCTTCACCTCGGTGACGGTGAGTCCGTGCACCCCCGCCGCGGTGAGAGCGTCGCGGACCTCGTCCAGCTTGAATGGCTTGATGATAGCCATGACGATTTTCATGGGTTTGATCCCCCGCTAAAGCCCGGACACAACTGACCGGGCTGACTGACGGCAGCGTCGCGCGCTCATGCCCGCGTGGACTGCCGGAGCGAAGGAATTCAAACCCCGTGCCAACTGCCGTCGGCGGCATTAAGCAGTTGGTAAGGCTGGGGTTCTTCGATTTGCTCTGGGACGCGATGCTGCCAACGCGGTTGCGCCTATAAAAAATGCGAATGAATTAGTCAGGCAATCCGTCGCAAGGCTATTGATGCCCAAATAATAGCCATATACGCAAAAGGGGCCCGCCAACGGCGGGCCCCGCACAAAAACAATGCCGTTATTGCAGCGATTCGCCGTGCAGCGACACGTCGAGGCCGACCCGCTCGTCCTCTTCGCGCACGCGGAGCGGCAGGAAGAAGGCAATCACCTTCAGCAACACGAAGGTGACGATGCCGGACCAGGCCAGGACCACGGCAACGCCATAGAGCTGGACCAGCACCTGCCGGCCGTTGCCCTCGATCAGGCCTGTGGTGTCGCCCACCGCGGCGACCGCGAACACCCCGGCCAGGATCGTGCCGGTCGCGCCGCCGACGCCGTGCACGCCGAACACGTCGAGCGAGTCGTCGTAGCGCGCCATGGTCTTGAGCTTGGTGCAGGCCCAGTAGCAGACCGCGCCGGCCGCGATGCCGATGACGATGCCGTGCCACGGCAGCACGAAACCGGAGGCGGGCGTGATGGTGCCGAGCCCCGCGACCGCGCCGGAGATCATGCCGAGCATCGATGGCTTGCCGCGATCCCACCATTCCAGCAGCATCCAGGTGAGCACGCCCGCGCAGGCTGCGAGATGCGTGGCGACGATGGCGAAGCCGGCGCGCGAATTGGCGCCGAGCGCTGAGCCGCCGTTGAAGCCGAACCAGCCGACCCAGAGCAAACCCGTACCGATCACGGCGAGCGAGAGGTCGTAGGGCGCGAGATTGTCGGTGCCGTAGCCGCGCCGCGCGCCCAGCACATAGCAGGCGACCAGCCCGCCGATGCCGGCGTTCAGATGCACCACCGTGCCGCCGGCGAAATCCAAGAGACCTGCGGCGCCGAGGAATCCGCCGCCCCACACCCAATGCGCGACCGGCACATAGACCAGCAATAGCCAGCCGGCGACGAACCAGAGATAGGCCGAGAAGCGCATGCGGTCGGCGACCGAGCCGGCTACCAGCGCCACGGTGATGACCGCGAAGGTCATCTGATACAGCATGAACACCGATTCCGGGATGGTCTTGGCGAGCGGGCTGATCGCGTTCATGTCCATGCCCATCAGGAACAGGCGCTCGAACGTGCCGATCGCCGGGCCTTCGCCGGTGAACGCGAGGCTGTAGCCGATCGCCATCCAGAGGATCGAGCCGAGCGCCACCGCGGCCAGCGTCTGCGCCATGGTGGCGAGCACGTTCTTCTTGCGCACCATGCCGCAGTAGAACAGCGCAAGCCCCGGGATGCTCATCATGAGCACCAGGGCGGTCGCCGAGATCATCCATGCGGTGTCGGCGCCGTCGATCTTGGCGGGTGTCGCCGCCGCCTGTGCAAGTGCCGGCGTCGCCGCCAGAAGCATCGCAACGCAACCGAGCGCGCCTCTGCGCGCCATTGCCAGCTTGGTCATCGTCTCCCCCCGGAATTTCAGTGGTTGAGCTTTTTACAGTGCGTCGTTGTCGGTCTCGCCGGTGCGGATGCGCACGGCGCGATCGAGGTCGTAGACAAAGATCTTGCCGTCGCCGATCTGGCCGGTCTTGGCCGCGGCGCTGATCGCGGCCACGACCTTGTCTTCGATGCCGTTCTCGATACCGACTTCGATCTTGAGCTTCGGCAGGAAGTTCACTGCATATTCGGCACCGCGATAGATTTCAGTGTGGCCCTTCTGCCGGCCGTAGCCCTTGACCTCGGTGACGGTCATGCCGTGGACGCCCATGGCATTGAGCGCGTCGCGGACTTCGTCGAGCTTGAAGGGTTTGATGATCGCAATAACGAGCTTCATAGGGGTCACTCTCTGATCGGGGGCTCGGTGTGTGGAGCCCGACAGACAAACTAAATCCCGCCCTGATCGTTCAGGGGGCGAGCCGATATGCTCACGATATCGGCAACTCGGTCAGAAATTAAGCGGATTTATTGCCTTTTCCGCAGGCAGCAGCCTGGGCTGTGGGCAATTTAGGCCGGCCTTTTAGGTCGGCTTGGGTTCGGCCCTTCGCTCGCGCATCAGGCCCTCCTGGGCGACGGAGGCGACCAGGGTGCCGTCGGCGGCGTAGATCAGCCCCCGGCCGAAGCCGCGAGACCCGTGCGAATTCGGGCTGTCCTGGCTGTAAAGCAGCCACTGGTCGGCGCGGAACGGGCGGTGAAACCACACCGCATGGTCGAGGCTCGCGCCCATGATATTGCGGTCGAAGATGCTGCGCTGGTGCGGCAACAGTGCGGTGTCGAGGATGGTCATGTCCGAGGCGTAGGCGAGCGCGCAGCGATGGATCGCCGGGTCGTCGGGCAGCGGCGCGGTCGTGCGCATCCAGATGTTGAAGCGATTGTCCGGCTGCGGCTTGCCGGCGTAGCGGCCGAAATCGACCGGCCGCAATTCGATCGGCCGCTCGCGCTCGTAGTAGCGGCGGACGGCCTCGGGAAGCTGCGGCAGTATCTTTTCCTTGATCTCGGCGTCGCTCGGCAATCGATCCGGATGCGGCACGTCGGGCTTGGCCATCTGGTGGTCAAGCCCCGGCTCGTCGTTGTGGAACGAGACCGACATGGAGAAGATCGCGCGGCCATGCTGGATAGCGACCACGCGCCGCGTGGTGAAGCTCTTGCCGTCGCGGATGCGGTCGACGTCGTAGATGATCGGCACCGCGGGATCGCCGCCGAGCAGGAAATAGGCGTGCAGGGAATGCGGCAACATGCCTTCGACCGTGCGGGTGGCGGCAACCAGCGCCTGGCCCAGCACCTGGCCGCCGAACACGCGCTTCATCCCGACCTGCGGGCTGTGGCCGCGGAACAGGTTCACCTCGAGCCGTTCGAGGTCGAGGATGCTGAGCAGGTCTGCGAGGGCGGAGGGCATGGTGGGTGAAGACATGCCAACACTTTGATCGCAGTGATATACTTCCGCAATGGTGAAGGCAGAACGATCTCCGGGCGATCCCGCCCCGCGCGCCGATGTCCTGATCGGGGGCGGCGGCTTTGCCGGCCTGGCGCTGGCCATCGCGTTGCGCCAGGGGCTCGGGGACTCGTTCAAGGTGACGGTCGCCGATCCGGCGTTTCGCATGAGCCGCGCGGGCGACGCGCGCGCCTCGGCGATCGCGGCGGCGGCGCGGCGGCTGTTCGAGACCATCGGCGTCTGGGACAAGGTCGCAGGTGGCGCGCAGCCTATCCTCGACATGGTGGTCACCGACTCCAAGATGCAGGACGCGGTGCGGCCGACCTTTCTCACGTTCGGCGGCGAGGTCGCGCCGGGCGAGCCGTTCGCGCATATGATCGAAAATCCGGTGCTGGTCGAGGCGCTGGTCGAGCGGGCGAAGGCGGATGGCGTGGAGCTTCGCGCCGATGCGGTGACGGGCTTCGAGGCGGCTGCGGACCGCATCGACGTGAGCTTCGCCGGCGGTGGCGCGCTTAGCGCCAAGCTTCTGGTCGCGGCCGACGGCGCGCGTTCGGCCATCCGCGAGACGGCCGGCATCCGCAGCACCGGCTGGGACTACGACCAGTCCGGCATCGTCACCACCGTCGCGCACGAGCGCGAGCATCACGGCCGCGCCGAGGAGCATTTCCTCCCCGCGGGCCCGTTCGCGATCCTGCCGCTCAAGGGCAGGCGATCATCGATCGTATGGACGGAAGAAAAGCGCGAGGCCGAGCGCATCGTCGCGCTGCCGGACGGCGAATTCCACGCCGAGCTTGAAAAGCGTTTCGGCCTCAAGCTCGGCGAGATCGAAGTGGTTGGTCCGCGCCGCGCCTATCCGCTGGGCCTGTCGGTGGCTCGCTCGTTCGTCGCGGACCGGCTCGCGCTCGTCGGCGATGCCGCGCATGTGATCCATCCGATCGCAGGCCAGGGGCTCAATCTCGGCCTGCGCGACGTGGCGGCGCTGGCGGAGGCGATCGTCGACGCCGCGCGGCTCGGCCTCGATCCGGGCGGACCCGATGTGCTGGAGCGCTATCAGCGCTGGCGGCGGTTCGACACCATGGCGATGGGGGTGGCGACCGACGGGCTCAACCGGCTGTTCTCCAACCGCTCCGACGCGCTGCGCCTGATCCGCGATGTGGGACTGGGCCTGGTCGACCGCGTGCCGGCGCTGAAGGGACTGTTCATCCGCGAGGCGGCGGGACTGACCGGCGACGTGCCGAAGCTGTTGCGCGGCGAGGCGCTATAGCCTCGTCGGGGGCACGAGTCACTACGACAGCGGCACCACCGCGATCTGCTCCTTGAACGCCGCGCGGCCGGAAATCGCCGCGTACCAGCGATCGAGGTTCGGCGTCGCCGGTCGCTCGGGGATGAGCTGCATGTAGCGATAGATCATGATGCCGACCGGAATGTCGCCGTAGGAGAATTCGTCGCCGGCCATGAACTTGGTCTTGCCGAGCTGGGCGTCCATCATCTTCGCGGCCACCATCGTCTTTTCCTTGCCGGCCTGGATCGCGTTAGGATCGCGCTTCTCCGGTAGCGTGCGGATGAGCCCCCAGAACACCAGCGTGATCGCGGGCGCCATCACCGAAAGCTGCCAGTCCATCCACATCTGCGCGCGGGCGCGAACCTTGAGATCGGCGGGCTCGAGCGTGCGGTTCTGATGCTTGCCGGCGAGATAGCGCACGATCGAATTCGACTCCCACATGGTGAAGCCGTCCTCCTCTTCGAGAGTTGGCACCAGCGAGTTCGGGTTCATCGCCAGATAGAACGGGTCCTTGGTCTTGCCGAACGCGCCGCCGACGTCGATGCGCTCGAACGGCAGCTTCATCTCGGCCAGCGCCCAGATCACCTTCTGCACGTTCGACGAGGTGTTGCGCCCCCAGATTTTCAGCATGTAATTCCTCCCGAATTCCGCGTCGTTGCTTTTTACTCTAGCACCGGCGGTCATCGCCCGCGAAGGCGGGCGATCCAGTAAACGCAATCCTCTGTGATTACTGGATGCCGCTGGAGTTTACCCCCGACTTGGTCGGGGGCGGGGCATGACGGCGGAATAAATTGCAGGGCGTCCAAACCTAATCCAGCCTGCGCGCCTCTTCCGGCAGCATGATCGGAATGCCGTCGCGGATCGGATAGGCGAGCTTGGCCGCGCGCGAGATCAGCTCCTGCTTGCTGGAGTCATACTCCAGCGTGCTCTTGGTCAGCGGACAGACCAGGATTTCCAGGAGTTTCGGATCGATGTTGCCGGCGGGCCGGTCGGTGGGCGTGGTGCTCATGGTTCACACTCTAACCGATGGCGATGACCCGTGTCACTGCAGCGGCGGCTCGCCGCCGCCGGCGGTCTTCCTGGCGAGCTCCATCTCGGTGACCGCGATCAGGATCTCGGCGCGTGACTTGAGGTCCGGCGCTTCGAGCAGCGCCTGCTTCTCGGCCGCGCCAAACGGCGACATCATCGACAGCGCGTTGACGACAGCCTCCGTCGGTGCGCTTTCGATCTCCTGCCAGTTGGTCTTGAGGTTGTTGGCCTTGAGGAACGCCGACAGTGCCTCCAGCAGCGCCTTGCGGTCCACCTCGTCCTCGCCCTTGTGCCCGACGAAATCGTCGGCGAACGGCACGTAGGTGACGCGGCACTGCCGGTAGGCGGTGGCGACCTTGAGCTCCTCCTCGATCCGGAAGCGCGCGACGCCGGTGAGCTGCAGCAGATAGCGGCCGTCGCCGGACTCGGCGATCTGGGTGATGCGGCCGACGCAGCCGAT
Organism: Rhodoplanes serenus; assembly: GCA_945861855.1. Lineage (GTDB taxonomy): Bacteria > Pseudomonadota > Alphaproteobacteria > Rhizobiales > Xanthobacteraceae > Z2-YC6860. Next base: position 1,028 of record CAMAWG010000153.1, on the reverse strand, counting down.
CTTGTACAGCGTGGGCTTGTCCTCCGGGGCCGGATGCGCCGAATCTTGATGCGAAGGGTCCGGCTGGATCATGCCGATCAGCCGGTGGCCGTCGCGCAGCGAGTCGTCGACCATCGCCAGATAGCGCGGCTCGAAAATGTTGAGCGGCATCTGCCCGCGCGGCAGCAGCAGCGCGCCCGGCAGCGGGAACACCGGGATGTTCTCGGGCAGGTCCGCGGACCCGCGATAGATCACGTTCATCGGCATCGACTTATCTCCGCCTCATCCTGAGGAGCGGGCGAAGCTCGCGTCTCGAAGGATGGGGCGGCCCCATGCTTCGAGACGGCCGCTTCGCGGCCTCCTCAGCATGAGGCCGATCAACTCCGTACGCGCGGTTTAATTGCCCCGCGTCAGGCAAACAGAATCGACGACAGGCGCTTGCGGCCGGCGACCGTCGCCTCGTCGGTCGGGCCCCAGGCCTCGAAGAACTGCACGAGCTGCTTGCGCGCGCCGTCTTCGTTCCATTTGCGGTCGCGCTTGACGATGTCCATCAGGTGATCGACCGCCTCCTGGCGCTTGCTGGCGGCATTGAGCGCGACGGCGAGATCGAAGCGCGCCTGATGGTCGAGCGGATTGGCATGCACCTTCTGCTCGAGCTCGCCGATCGGGCCGACCGAGCTCGCCTGCTCGGCGACTTCGAGCGCCGCGCGGGCGGCCGCGACGGCTGAGTCGTTGCGCTTGGCCTCCGGCACTTGGGTGAGAATCTGCTTGGCCTTCTCGATCTGTTTGGCAGCCAGATAAGCGCGGGCGAGCCCCGCGAGCGCCGGGACGTTGGCTTTGTCCTCCGCGAGAATTTCCGAATAGATGCCCGCGGCGGCCTCGGTGCTTCCGGCGGCGAGTGCCGCGTCGGCCTCGGCCAGCAGATCCTTGATCTCGCCGCCTACGGCCCCCTTGGTCAGGCGCTCGATGAAGGCCAGAACCTGGCTCTCCGGCAGCGCGCCCATGAAGCCGTCGGCCGGCTGGCCGTTGACGAAGGCGATCACCGCCGG
>CAMAWG010000152.1 GCA_945861855.1 Rhodoplanes serenus | reverse complement strand
CGAGCTCGAGATCCTGCGTCGCGCCCGCTTCCTGCATGTGATAGCCGGAGATCGAGATCGAGTTGAACTTCGGCATCTTGGTCGACGTGTAGGAGAAGATGTCGGAGATGATGCGGAGCGACGGCCCCGGCGGGTAGATGTAGGTGTTGCGGACCATGAACTCCTTGAGGATGTCGTTCTGGATGGTGCCGCCGAGCTTTTCCGGAGGCACGCCCTGCTCCTCCGCCGCGACGATGTAGAGCGCCATGATCGGCAGCACCGCGCCGTTCATGGTCATCGACACGGTCATCTGGTCGAGCGGGATGCCCGAAAACAGCGTGCGCATGTCGTAGATCGAGTCGATCGCCACGCCCGCCATGCCGACGTCGCCCGAGACGCGCGGATGATCGGAGTCGTAGCCGCGGTGGGTGGCGAGATCGAAGGCGATGGAGAGGCCCTTCTGGCCGGCGGCGAGATTGCGGCGGTAGAAGGCGTTGGAGTCCTCGGCCGTGGAGAAGCCGGCGTACTGCCGGATGGTCCAGGGCTGGGTGACATACATGGTCGGATAAGGGCCGCGCAGATACGGCGCGATGCCGGGGAAGCTGTCGAGCCCGGCGATGCCGGCGACGTCGTCCGGCCCATAGGACGGCTTGACGGGAATGCCTTCGGGCGTGAGCCAGGATTCCGCAGCCGCGGCGGATGCTGCAGCCGATGCCGCGGCGAAATCGACCTTGGTGAAATCCGGAATACCGCTCATGGGTTCATCATACCACGTTGCTTCAAGGGGCGGGACCACCGTGCTGCGCGGCCCTGTCCATGTCGCGGAGCAGTGCCTCGCGCCGGGCGATAGCGCGTTCGAGCTTCTCGCGGCGGTCCATCTTTTTGCGTTTCACGCCGGAGTCTCCCCAGTCGACGATTGGACTGGTCTCGAGGAGAAGGCAGATCAGAGCGATCACGATGAACCAGGCGACCGTGACCCAACGGCGCCCGATCAGCCACGTCACGATCGCCACCAAAAGCACGCCTACCAACGCCAGCGGCGCCGAGCCGGACAGCCAATGCAGCTTCGCTGCGACCAGCAGACACAGGAGTGCGATGCCCGGCATGGTGAGTGCAGCCCAGACAATATCCCGCGTGGTCAAATGGCCTTGCATCACGCGCAGTGCCCGCAACTGCCGCTCGATCCTGCGGCGGCGGCGATTCTGTGCGTTCAACGGCGGCGGTCTGGTGGGGTGCGCCATGACGGCTCATTCCCGGATTCCGAGGATATCGTGTGCTGCTTTCAGTGTCGCCAGTACATCGCAACCGGCGAAGATGAACGTTCCGACGCCGGCGGCCTTGAGCACATCGGCGTCCTTCGGGCGCCCGGCCAGAAAGATATGCGCGGCACTGGCTTGCTTCAGCGCCTGGGCGGTGTCGGCCGCCTCGCGTTCATAGATTGCATCGGACGAGCAGAGGCAGGCGAGCTTGGCGCCCGAGGCTTTGAAAGCGGCGTTCATCTCGTCGCGGTTCTTGAAGCCGTCATTGGTCACCGCCTCGATGCCGCCGGCCTCGAAGAACGTCTTGGCAAAGCTCGCGCGTGGCGTGAACTCGGCGAGGGTGCCGAGATTGGCGAGGAAAATCTTCGGCCGCGCACCGCTTTTGGCCAGCATCCGGTCGGAGGCGTCGCGCAGCCGCTCGAACGGCTCGGCGAGTCGGATTGGTTGCAACGGGGGGTATTTGAAATTGGCGACGGGCTGCCCGAGCGGCACCGGCTTTATGTCGAGCACCTGAACATCAGTCTCGCCGAGATTTGGGTAATCGGTGGTGCCGGTCAGCACGTCCTTGCGGTGGGCGGTCGCGGCCTCGTGTTCGGCGCGGACCTTGGCGACCTTGTCTTGGATCAATCCCTTCTCCAGCGCGGCCGGCGCGCCGCCGGCCTGCTCGATCTCCTGAAACAGCGCCCATGCGGCGCGGCAGAGATTTTCGGTCAGCGCTTCGATGCCGCCGGAGCCCGCGGTCGGGTCGGCGACCCTGGCGATGTTGGATTCCTCGAGCAGCAGAAGCTGCGCGTTGCGCGCGACCCGCCGCGCGAAACGATCGGGCAGGCCGATGGGGGATGTGAACGGCAGCACGGTCAGCGCGTCGGCGCCGCCGATGCCGGCCGAGAACGCGGCAATGGTGGTGCGCAGCATGTTCACCCAAGGATCGCGCCTGGTCATCATGCGCCAGGCGGTGTCGGCGGAAATGAACGCGGGCCGGGGCGTGAGCCCGCAGGCCTGCTCGACCCTTGCCCACAGCGCGCGAAGCGCGCGGAACTTGGCGACGGTGAGGAACTGGTCGGCGTCGGCCGAGAGGCGGAATTCGATCATGCCGCGCGCATCGTCGAGCGGGATGCCGGAGCCTTCGAGCGCGCGCAGATACGCGACCGCGACCGCGAGTGAATAGGCCAACTCCTGAACCTCCGAGCCGCCGGCGTTGTGGACGATGCGGCCGTCGGCGGCGGTGAGCGGGCTCCTGAAGCCAAGCTTTGCCAGCGAGCCGACATGCTCGGCAAAGCGCGGCATGAGATCGCGGTAGGGGATGGGAAGCGTTCCCGTCAGGCTGTGCGCACCGATGGCGTCGTGGCCGAAGCGGATGTTCACCGCGCCGGGCGCATGCCCTCGGCTCTTTATCAAGGCCGCGACATGATCGGCGGCGTCCCTCGTCGGCTCGGCGGTCTGCAGTTCGATCGCGATCGCGTCGAGATGCACGCCTTCGAGCGCGCGGGCGACGGATTTCGCATCGCCGGGCAGGCCATGGCCATAGGCGCCGATCGAACCGGCGAACACGAGGGTCAAGCCCGTCGCGCCGTTGGCCAGTTCGTGCAGCGCCTCGGCGTTGGCGATAGCTGGATCGGGATGATCGACGCGCGCCTGCACCGCCCAGGGACCCCGGCGCGCGGCGATCGGGTGGGCGCCTGTCGCCCGTCCGTACAGCGGCTCGATCGGAATGCCGTCGTAGGTCTTGGCCGTGAGCCGTTCGAATGGCCGGTCCTTCAGCGCCGAGCGGACGAGCTTCAGCCAGTCCTCGCGGCTTGCGGGCGGAAACTCGGCGGCGAGCGAAAGGTCGTCGGTCATTGACCCAAAATGCCACGGTCCGGCGGGCAGCGCCAATGCGCCCCAATCCAGGGATAAAGCAAGAACCGCGCCCGTTTCCGCGCTCGCCTGTGCCCTGCTAGGGGACCACGATCCGGCCATCGACGACGACTTCGCCGGCTGGATCGAAATGCACCACGGCCATCTCGCCGGACTCGACCATGACGCCGGCGATCGCCTTGATGTTGGCCACGTGCGTGACCAGAACGGCGAGCTGATTGGCCGGGACGGTCTTCATGAACGCGCGGCTCTTGTTGCCGGCCTCCCGCATCGACAGAAAATCGGCAAGGTAGACCAGGTTGAGGAAGGGCTGCTGAGCCACGGGTCCAAGCTTCATAAGCGTTGCGGTGTCGATCGCGCGGCAATACTGGCTCGACACCAGGCGGACATTCAAAATCCTGCGCTTGCGGAATTCATCGCCGATACGGCCCGCCTGGGCGCGGCCCTCCGCATCCAGATTGCGCTGGATCGAGCAGTCCTTGAAGTCCATGTCGTTGGACTCGGCCTGGCTGCCGGGCGCGTTGGAATGGCGCAGCAGTACGAAGTGGCCCGGCTTCTTGAGCAATGCCCAGACGTCGTCGGTCGCGGCGGCGGGCGATGCAAACGCGGCGCAGACCAGGAGTGCGATCAGGACGAGGCCCGAGGCCGTTCCGATCCGCGCCCCCCGCGACACAGTCTCTTTCATGTCACCATTCCCCCAGCACGAGATTTCAGCGGTCCCGGTGTGCATTGTCGAATATCGGCGCCTTTTCGATCAAGGGGAGCGCGCCGCAATCAGAACGGCTCGTAGTCGCGCAGCGCCGGCATTACCTTCTCTCCGAACAGCCGGATCGAGCGCATCAGATCGGCCTCCGGCAGATCGGCGAAGTTGAACTCGCCCATGAAGGTGTTGAAGAAGCCGATCTCGGCGGCCTTGCGGAGCTTCTTCGTCACGGTTTCGGCGGAGCCTATGAACACCAGCTCGTTTTCCATGATGAAGTCTGGTTCGAAAATGCGCGTGACGATGTTCGAGGCGCCGATCTCGCCGCGGGCGATGAACCGCTCCTTCTGCCTCGCCAGCCGGTCCTCGAAGCTCTCGCCCGGCTCAGGGAGGGGCAACAGCCCCTCGTAGGCGCGGCTGGCGCGGAACAGGCCGTTGTCGAGGGCGGCCTTGTCGGTCTCGTCCACATAGACCACGGTGCTGTAGGCGATGTTCGGCTTGCGCGGATGGCCGGCGCTGTTCCAATCGGCGAGGTATTTCCGGTAACGCGGCCCGACTTCGTGGCGCGGGGCGTTGATGAAGTAGCCGGTGTTGACGCCCTCCCTGGCGCAGAACTCCAGGGTCGGCGGATCGCGGCTCATCATCCACAGCGGCGGATGCGGCTTCTGCACCGGCTGCACCGCGAGCAGCGCGCTGTCGGTCTTGTGGTTGTCGCCCTGGAACGAGAACGGCTGCTCATCGCCGTAGGCGGCGCGCAGGTAATGCACGAACTCGAAGGTCGGCGATTTCCGGAAGTTGTAGTCGATGCCGAACGGCGTGAAATAGCCGGGGCTGATGCCGGGCACGAGGCCGCATTCGAAGCGTCCGCCGAGCATCTGGTCGACGATGGAGATCTCCTCCGCAAGACGAAGCGGATGGTGCAGCGGCACGACGAAGCCCATCGCGCCGACGCGCATTCGCCTGGTCCGCGCGCCCGCGGCGACGGCGTAGAGCGCGGGCGACGACATCCAGCTTTCGTCGGGGCGGAAATGATGCTCGACGCAGAAGCTGTAGTCGAAGCCGAGATCGTCGCAGAGCGCAAGCTCGCGCCAGAGCTGCTCGTAGCGCTGATGCGCGGTCATGCCGGGCTTGCCCCAGACATGGGAGAAGTGGGCGAATTTCATCGGATGGATGTCCTGCTGCCGCGGCGCCAGTGCGATCCTAAAATGAATGCGCCCGGCTTTGCCAGCGACGATCGGGACATGCTTCCGAAACATGGACCCCGCCGCCAGGGACATGGATGCCGCCGGTTGCGAGGCTGGATCGATGCGTAGAGAGTGCTAACAATCCGCGCGACCCAAGGTCGCCACCAGGGGTCAGTAGAGGAAACGCCCGTCATGTCCGTGAGTGCACCGCCGGAAACGCCAAGGACCGCAACGCAGTTCGGCGACCTGCGCGGCTGGATCGACGCGCTCCGCAAGGAAGGCGAGTTGCACCAGATCGACGCGGAGGTCGACTGGGATTGCGAGCTTGGGACGATCACGCGGCGCGCGTTCGGCAACGGCGACGGGCCGGCGGTGTTGTTCAGCAATATCAAGGACTACAACAAGAACGACTCGCGCTGCACATCCTTGTTCACCGGCGGGCTGTCGAACTATTCGCGCGTTGCGATGATGTTCGGCCTGCCCAAGGACGCATCCATCACCGAGCTGGTGAAGGCCGCACGCAAGGCCTACGCGAGCCGCGTGCCGCCGGTCACGGTCAAGACCGGGCCGGTGAAGGAGAACGTCATCAAGGGCGACGACATCAATCTCCTGGATTTCCCGGTGCCGCGATGGCACCGGATCGATGGCGGCCGCTACATCAACACCATGCAGGGCTCGGTGACGCGCGATCCGGTGTCGGGCCGCATGAACGTCGGCATCTACCGCGGCATGGTCGGCCAGAAGGACACCATCCCGGTGCTGCTGTGGCGTCCGCAGAACTGGGGACAGGATATGGCGAAGTATGCCGGCGAGAAAAGGGAGATGCCGGTCGCATTCATCTACGGCTGGGAGCCGTGCATGCCGTTCGCGGCGTCCTCGCCGATCCCGCCGGACGTTTCCGAATACGACGTGATGGGCGCGATCCGCGGCGCGCCGGTGGAGCTTGTCGATTGCGAGACCGTGCCGCTGCAGGTGCCGGCCTCGGCCGAGATCGTGATCGAGGGCTTCATCTCGAACGACCCCGAGACCTTCGAGATGGAAGGGCCGTTCGGCGAATACACCGGCTATTTCGGCGGCGACCAGGCGAAGAAGCACAAGGTGCGGGTGACCTGCATCACGCATCGCAACAACCCGATCATGCGCGGGACGCTCGAAGGCGCCATGCCGAAGATGCTGAGCGAGAACAGCGTCATGAGCTCGGTGCAGCGCGCGGCGCTCGCCTGGAACATCCTCGAACGCGCGGGCGTGCCGGGCGTCACCGACGTGCATTGCCCGGCGGCCAACAACGGTACCACGCTGATGATCCAACTCCGCCAGACCTACCGCGGCCAGGCCAAGCAGGCGGCGGCGGCGGTCTGGGGATCGAGCGCCGCGCACCTGCGCTACAAGCACATCTGGGTGGTGGACGAGGACATCGACATCCACGACTACGGTGCGCTCGACTGGGCTTTCGCCTACCGCTGCAACGCTGCCGAGGACGACATCGTGTTCTATCCCGGCACGTTCGGCTCCGCGCTCGATCCGAGCACGCGGCTGAAATACCGCAACACCGCGCTCTACGGCACCGGCAAGTGGTGCCGCGTGCTGATCGACTGCACGGTGAACCTCGATTTCGAGCCGGAGGAGAACTACGGCGGCGACCGCTACCCGCCGTCGGTCAAGCCGATGCCGCAGGATTGGGAGAAGGTCGACAGGCGCTGGAAAGAATACGGGTTCAAGAAGTAGGGCGGGGCGTGCGGCACACGGGATCGAAAACATCCATCGGAGTGCATTAGGTCTTTCGAAGACCCCAGAGCATCGGCCCATAGACAATGCCGAACCCCAAAAATGCTGCAGCCCATGCGAACGCCGCGACGTGGAGCTCCAGTTCGCTCCAGCGCGGTTCAAGAGCCGCACAGATTCTGGCAACTGCGGCGATGAAAACCGCTGCGTAGATGAGTTGGGTCGACAACGAGGCGACCAGCTCACGGCCGGTATGACCCAAGGTCGCCCGCGTCATCACCGCCAACGTCATCATGCCCGCCGCGCCGACCATCCACGCGTGCAGGCCGGCACTCGGTACGACAACACCGATCGCGCTGAAGCCTGTCAGCACAAAACCCAAAGGAACAAAGGCATAAGCCACGTGTAATACGATCACCAGACGGTCACGCAGCGTTCTGTCGCCGGCCCAACGCGCCAGTCGGAACGTTTGCAACAGACCTGCCGCAAAAAGGCCGGCCGCCGTCGCTTGGCCAAAAGGTTCGACAATCCAAAACGCCAGCGCCGCGCTGCTGAGCACGATAACGGCCGCATCGAATCGCCCGAACGGGACTGGCAGCCGGCCGGGATTCTCCCGCGCCAGCCAGTTGCGCGTGAAGCTCGGTATGAGACGGCCACCGATGACCATGATCAGCACGAGGATTCCTGCGATGCCGACCCGGATGCCGCAATCGGCTGCGCCGAACACATGCGCTTCGACGTGGAACGCGGCATTGCCCAGACCGAGGATCGTGACCGGGATCAATACCTTCAGATTACCCCAATTGCGGCCGACTATAATTTCTCTCGCGGTCGCGGCGACCACGAGCAGCAGAAAACTCGAATCAATCAGCGCGGCAGCGAGCCAGCCGATTTCGGCCGAAAGCGTCACCGCGACACGGCCTGCGGCCCAGATGATCACGAGAGCGAGCAGCGGCCAGCCCTGCAGCGGCAGGCGCCCGGTCCAATTGGGGATCGCTGTCAGCAGAAAGCCGGTCACCACGGCCGGAATATAGCCGTACAGCATTTCATGCACGTGCCAGTCGCGCGGCGTGAAGGCGGTCGCCAGGGCGATCTCGCCATAGAACAACGGCAGCCATACCAATATGGCCAACGCCGCATAACATGCGCCGAACAGGAAAAGCGGACGGAAGCCGTAGGACAGCAGCACCGGACCGGAATGCTCGCGCAGGCGAGGAATGGGGGTCACGGCCATGTCCTGTGTTTTTGACAAGCACAGATATGTGCAGCGCGCGCAAACGCTCCCGCGTCAATGACCGCTTCCAGGCTCGACTTTGCCGTCGAAGATTTCCGGATTGGGTGCGCCTTCGACCTGCAGGATGCCCACCAGCCCACGTTCCATGCGCGACAGCGCGTGATCGACCAAAACATAGTTGCCGGGCACCTCAAGCTTGACTTCGGTGATGACGGCTCCGCCCGCCGGAACGGTGACGGTCTGTACGCCCCGCAATGGCTCGCTGAGAACACCGCCCAGGTTGTAGACGCGGTCGAAAATCTCCCCGATCAGGTGGAACGAAGAGGTGTAGTTCGGGCCACCGACGCCGAAGAAGATGCGGATGGTTTCGCCGACCTTCGCCGTTAGCGGGTGCAGTTTTGAAAGCGCTCCGACCGAGCCGTTGAAGACAAAATATTCCGGCCGCTCGTTCAGCAGCTTTTCGACGCTGAACTCCTGGCTGCCATGGTGGCCGAACTGCGCTTCGGTATAGATCTCGCCCTGCATGACGTAGAATTCGCGATCGACCGGGGGCAGCCCTCCTTCGGGCTCGACCAGCATCATTCCGTACATGCCGTTGGCGATGTGATGGGCCACCATCGGCGTCGCGCAGTGGTAGACATAGAGACCCGGAACCAGGGCTTTGAACTTGAACGATTTCTCCCCACCTGGATCGACCTGTGTGGAGGCGGCTCCACCGCCCGGTCCGGTAGCGGCGTGGAAATCGACCGAGTGGATCATTGTGCTATCGGCCGAATTTTTGACACGCACGTCCACGGTGTCGCCGACGCGAACGCGGAGCATCGGTCCGGGGACACGGCCGTTGAAGGTCCAATAACCGAAGGTGGTGCCTTCCGCGAGCCGGCCCTCGAGTTCGACCGCATTGAGATCGACGCGCACCGTCTGCGGGCCCCGATTGGCGATGGGCGCCGGCACTTCGGTGGCTTTCTGCGAGATGTCGGCCTCGACCAGAACCTGGGCGGGTGGTCGCGGCGTGACGATGAATTGTCCTCGCATGCCCGCCAGTTCGTGCCCCGGGACGCTGCACAGGTAGGCGAAATCGCCGGCGCGTGTCGCATGGAAGGCGATGGTCGTACTCGCTCCCCGCCCGACAATGCGAGGCGACTTCGCATTCTGATCGGGGAACACGATGTCGTGCTCGGCGCCTTCGCCGTTGGTCAGGATGATCTGGACCATCTGTCCCTCGGCTGCCGACAGAATCGGATTTATCTGCCCGTCGATGGTGCCACCGACGCCGAGATAGACCATACGGCCTTCGGCAATGCCTGAACGCAAAGTATAGCGAGCATCCGGCATGTAGCCGGCCGCGGGCTGACCAGTCGGAGCTGACGGTTGATCGGGGGGCGTCGCCGGAGGCCGTGTGCGCTGTGCGACAGCGGGGGCGCCTGCCGGCGACGATACTGCCGCAAGATAGGCGATCACATCCTTGCGCTCGGTCACGGTCTTCAATCCCGGGAACGGCATCTTGTTTTGTGGAATCAATTTTTGCGGATCGAGCAGGTAGGCGTCGAGCGTGGCCGCGTCCCAGACGATCTTGGCGGATTTCATGGCGGCCGAATAATTGTAGTTCGGCACTTCAGCCGCCTTTTGGCCGAAGATGCCCGAGAGACTGGGGCCGAGCGAGTGCTTGCCGGGCTCCAGCGAATGGCAGGCTTGGCATTTTCTGTAGACCTGACGGCCTGCTGCTGCATCGCCGTCGACCGTCGCTGTATTTGAGGTCCTTGGAGCTGCCTGGGCTGTGGTTTGTGCCGGAGGCGCCGCCGCCGCCATGACGTGATTGTGTGTCGAAGCGGCTGATGGTCGTGTTGCCGAGGGCGTGCCCGCCGTCGCCTGTGTCTTTGCCGATCCGAATTGCGATTCGGGCTTGCTCGGCGCAGCGGAGGTCGCGGGAGCTGGCGGACGCACCGCTTCGGCCGATCGGGCATTCGGAGCTGGCACTCCAGTCGGGGCGGGGCTTTGAGATGCGGTTTGCGACTGCGGCGCTTGAGCGCTCGGTGCAACCGTTGCCTGGGTAGCCAATCCGGAGGGCGTCGACGGGCCTGAGGCCAGATACAGGCCTGCCAAAATGGCGCAGACCGCGATTGCCACGATGTACCAGTCGCGAAGTTTAGCAAGCATCGCTGCGGGGGTGCCGTCGCGAGGTTGGTAGGAATTAAGGGTGGCGTAGTCTCCGGGGTGTTCAACCTCGAATCATCCGGCGTTGAAGCGCCGGACTGGAGACCACGCCATGACAAGCAATACCACGAAGCCTGATTCCTCGCAGCCTGCAACCGA
>CAMAWG010000151.1 GCA_945861855.1 Rhodoplanes serenus | reverse complement strand
CGGCCGGCATGGCGCTGACCAAGGTGCTGTCGAACGAGGGCGCGGAGCACAACGTGCTGGTCAACGCCGTGCTGGTCGGCCTCATTCAGACCGACCAGTGGGTGCGCGGTCACGCGCAGGAGAACAAGGGCCGCACCTACGACGAATATATCGCGGAGATGGGGAAGCGGATCCCGATGGGCCGCGTCGGCACCGCCGAGGAGTTCGCCAACATGATCCTGTTCCTGGTGTCCGACGCGGGAAGCTACGTCACCGGCACGGCGATCAATGTGGACGGCGGCATGTGCCCGGTGGTGTAGGAAGGGGGTGGGCGACCCACACGTCTTCACAAAACTATCCGCCACGCGCTTTTCGCCCGCCCGGTCGAGCGCGATGGCGCGCTTGTCGCCGTTCACCGCGGCCATTCGTGAGATGCACGATCGCCTTTGTTGATTTTCCGGCCGCGTGGTCCAATGCTTCGCGCAGGCTCGCGCGGATGTCAGAGGCGAGTTTGCGCTTCGTTTTCTTTGGCATGGTTCACTCCGCCGCCACGGCCTTGGCCCGGAACGGCACGGCGGCGATGACGGCGTCGGCGGCTGCGTCCTGAAATTCCAGATCGCCGCGCAATTGATCGATGGTGCGTGGGGCTGGAAATGCCTTGCCTTCAAGGTCCGGCCAATCCTCCGCCGCGAACTCCAGAACCTCGGCTGCCTTCTGCATCGCCTCGTCGATGGTGTCGCCAGCCGTGAACACGCCCGGCACGTCGGGGAACGACACCCCGTAGCAACTGTCATCGTCTTTGTGAATCAATGCGATGTAGTGGGGCATCGCGGCAGCTCCATCAATCCTTCGGCCACCCAGCATCCTTATAGATGGCGCGAGCAGTGCCGATAGGCAAATCCCTCTTGGGATGAGGCACGATTACGCGCCGTCGCAGGCTGCGGTGTACGAACTTGTGGTGCGACCCGGCAATCGACACCAATTCGAATCCCTCATGTCGAAGTCGGCGGATTATATCACGGCTGTCGCGGAGCATGTGAGCCCCCGATTGAACCCGCAGCCTACCCCAATTCATCACGGTTGCGCACGATGCAGCGGGTTGGGATGGCGGTTACGCCTTCACACCCTCTCCACAAAACTATCCACCACGCGCTTTTCGCCCGCCCTATCGAACACGATCGTCAGCTTGTTGCCGTCCACCGCGACCACGTTGCCGTTGCCGAACTTCTGGTGAAACACGCGGTCGCCGGCGGAAAAATCCGACGCAGCGCCGGTCGATTTCGCCACCAGCTCGCCCTCGATGGTGAGCGGTCCGCCTGCGCGCTTCGCGCTACGGCGTGACGAGCCCGCCGGGGGGCCTGGAGGCGCGTCGTCGTCATAGGCCGGCTGCGCGTAGTCGAGCGAGTCGTCGCCAACGCCTCTGTCGCCATAGCGCGGCGCGCCGGTTTCCGAGAATCCGCCTCTTCCCTTGTTCGCCTGCGCGCGCTGCCAGCCGGGTGTCGAATAGTTCGAGCCGAACGCCGTCATATTGTCGAAGCGCGACGCGCCGTAGCCCTGCGCGCCGCCGAACGAGCCCTTGCTCTCGGTCACCTCGACGTTGCCCTCCGGCAGCTCGTCGAGGAAGCGCGAGGGGATGTTGGTCTGCCACAGGCCGTGGGTGCGGCGGTTGGTGGCGAAGTAGATCTTGGCGCGGCGGCGCGCGCGCGTCAGGCCGACGTGGCCGAGGCGGCGCTCCTCCTCGAGGCCGGCTCGGCCCTGCTCGTCCAGCGCGCGCTGGTGCGGGAACAGGCCTTCCTCCCAGCCCGGCAGGAACACGGTGTCGAATTCGAGCCCCTTGGCCGCGTGCAGGGTCATCACGTTGACCGCATCGACGCCCTCGGCCTTGTCGGTGTCCATCACCAGCGAGATGTGTTCGAGAAAGCCCGCGAGGTTCTCGAACTCCTCCATGGAGCGAACGAGCTCCTTCAGGTTCTCCAGCCGGCCGGCGGCGTCGGCGCTCTGGGCGTTCTGCCACATCTCGGTGTAGCCGCTCTCGTCCAGCACGATCTCGGCCAGCTCGTTGTGCGGCAGCGAATCCTTGCGCGCGCGCCAGCGGTCGAAGTTGTCGATCACCATGCGGAGCGAGTTGCGCGGCTTGGGCTTCAATTCGTCGGTGGCGGCGACCGCGCGGGCGGCCTCGGTCAGCGGGATGCGGCGCTTGCGGGCGTGGTCGTGCAGGAGCTGGATCGTGGCGTCGCCGAGCCCGCGCTTGGGCACGTTGACGATGCGCTCGAAGGCCAGATCGTCGGACGGCGAATGGATGACGCGGAGATAAGCGAGCGCGTCGCGTATTTCCGCCCGCTCATAGAACCGCGGCCCGCCGATCACGCGGTAGGGCAGGCCGAGGGTGACGAAGCGGTCCTCGAACTCGCGCATCTGGAACGAGGCGCGGACGAGGATGGCGATCTCGTCCAGTTCGTGGCCCGCGCGCTGCAGCGTTTCGATCTCCTCGCCGATGGAGCGGGCCTCTTCTTCGGAGTCCCAGGAGCCGGTGACCGTGACCTTTTCCCCGGGCACGTCTTCCGTGCGCAGCGTCTTGCCCAGTCGTCCTTCATTGTGCGCGATCAGATGACTCGCCGCTGCGAGAATATGCCCGGTGCTTCTGTAGTTCCTTTCCAGCCGGATGACCTTCGCGCCGGGAAAATCATGGTCGAACCGGAGGATGTTATCGACCTCCGCCCCGCGCCAGCCGTAGATCGACTGGTCGTCGTCGCCGACGCAGCAGATGTTTTTGGGAGGCGCGAGAGTGGCAACGTCATTCCGGGGCGCGCCGTCAGGCGCGAGCCCGGAATCCATACTCCCGGCGGTGGTTATGGATTCCGGGTTCGCCGCTTCGCGGCGCCCCGGAATGACGGCGGCGGATACCTGCGGCTTTTGCGCAATCAATCGCAGCCACAGATACTGCGCCACGTTCGTATCCTGATACTCGTCCACCAGGATGTACTTGAACCGCCGCTGATACTGCCCCAGCACCTCGGGGTTCTCGCGGAACAGCCGGATGCATTCCAGCAGCAGGTCGCCGAAGTCGGCGGCGTTGAGAATCTTCAGCCGCTCCTGGAACGCCGCATAGAGCTTCTTGCCGCGGCCGTTGGCGAACACCGCGCCTTCGCCCGCGGGAACCTGCTCGGGCGTGAGCCCGCGGTTCTTCCAGTGGTCGATCAGGCCGGCCAGCACGCGCGCGGGCCAGCGCTTCTCGTCGATGCCCTCGGCCGCGAGCAGTTGCTTGAGCAGCCGGATCTGGTCGTCGACGTCGAGAATGGTGAAGTCGTTCTTCAGCCCGACCAGCTCGGCGTGCCTTCTGAGAATTTTGACGCCGATGGCGTGAAACGTCCCCAGCCAGGGCATGCCCTCGACCGCCTGGCCAACCATGCCGCCAACACGTTGTTTCATCTCGCGCGCGGCCTTGTTGGTGAAGGTGACGGAGAGGATTTCCGCCGGCCGGGCTCGGCCGGTGGCGAGGATATGAGCGATCCGGGTGGTCAGAACCCGCGTCTTGCCTGTTCCCGCGCCCGCCAGCACCAGCACCGGGCCGTCCAGCGTCTCGACCGCTTCGCGTTGCTCCGGATTGAGGTCGTCGAGATAGGACGCGCCGCCGCGCGCTGCCAACGCCGCGCGCGCGGCGATGCCGCCGGGGGCGGGCGCCGGAGCGCCGGCGGCCTCAAGGGGATTGCGCTTTGCGGGGTCAGCCAAGGGCGGACCTGTCCAATAGAATCATGGGTAGAAAATGGCACTCGCAGCACGGATTTGCGAGGGTCCGGTCCACAGGCAATGATGGCGGCATGAAAGCCATCTTGCTCAGCCGCACCGGCGATCCGTCGGTGCTCGACTATGTCGAGGTTCCGACGCCGCGGCCGGCGCCCGGCGAAGTCCTCGTCAAGGCCGACACCATCGGCGTCAGCCGTCCCGAATTGCTGGTGCGGCGCGGTGTCTATCCCTGGATGCCGCCGCTTCCGGCCATCCCCGGCATCGAAATGGCGGGCACGGTGGCCGAGCTTGGCGCGGGCGCGAGCCGCTTTGCGGTCGGCCAGAAGGTCTATGTCACCGCGCGAGAGCTTGCCGTCCGCGCCGGCTGCTATGCCGAATACATTTCCGTGCCCGAGCGCGCGCTGTTCGCGCTACCGCCCGAAGCCGACCTGGAGGCGGCGGCGTGCCTGTCCAACTATCAGGTCGCCTGGCATCTGCTGCACAGCGCCACCCGCGGCGCGCCGGGCAGGACCGTGCTGATCGGCTCGGCGTCGGGCGGGCTCGGCAGCGCCGCGGTGCAGCTTGCGAAGCTCGCCGGGATGACGGCGATCGGGCTGGTCGGAACGCAGGAGAAGGCGCGCGCTCTCATGGCCTTCGGCGCCGATCACGTCATCGACGAGAGCCGAGACAATGTCGCGGCGCGCGTGTCCGAGATCACCGGCGGCGTGGGCGTCGATCTCATTCTCGACGCGGTCGGCGGCAGGGACTTCGCGAAATTCCCGGCCATGCTCGGGCCGTTCGGGCTCGTCGTGTCCTACGGCAAACTCGTGGGAAAAATCGAGGGCAACGTGGTCGATGCACTTGACGCCGGGCCCGGATATCTGAACAGCGCCGCGGTCCGCATCTTCACCATGCACACCCTCGATGACAAGCCGGAGGTGCGCGCGCAGTCGATGAACGACCTGATCAAGAAACTCGCCGAAGGCGCGATCCGCCCGCTGATCCACGCGCGGCTGCCGCTGAAGGACGCCCGCCACGCCCACGAGATGATCGAGGCGCGGCAGGTGATCGGAAAAATTCTGCTGAAGCCCTGAGCCCGGGGCTGGGGCCTGCTACTCCTTGAACTCCATCTTCTTCGTATTGGCAATCTTGATCAGCGTCTCGGCGTCCTTGCGATCCTGCTTGAGGAACGCCGCGAACCCCGCCGCGTCGGTCGCGGCCGGCACCACCGCCTGCTTCTCCAGGAACTCGACGAACTTCGGCTCGGTGAACAGCTTCTGGAATTCGCTGGAGAGCCTGGCCACGACCGCCGGAGGCGTGCCCTTCGGCGCGGCGAGGCCCCACCAGCCCTGGCCCGGATAGTCGCCCCAGCCGACTTCGGCGAAGGTCGGCACGTCCGGCAGCACCGCTGAGCGCTTGGCCGAACTGACCGCCAGCGCCTTCACCTTGCCGGCCTGGATGACGCCGACGAAATTGCCGACGCCGAAGCGCGTGATCTGCACCTGATTGGCCGCCACCGCCTGCGCCGCCGGTCCGCCGCCGCGGTAGGGGATGCCGACGATCTTGGTGCCCCACTGGTTGTTCATCCATCTCATGAACAGGTCGGGATAGGAGCCTTCGCCCAGCGTTGCGTAGTTCAGGCCATCGGGCTTGCTTTGCGCGAGCGCTTTCAACTCGGCGACCGTGTTCACCTTGATCTCCGAGGAGGCGAACAGGCCCTCGACCAGGAAGAACAGCCGCGACACCGGCACGAGGTCGTCGGGGTTGTAGGGCAGGTTGCTGAACAGCAGCGGGTTAAACGACATGGTCGAGTGATAGATGATGCAAATGGTGTAGCCGTCGCCCGTGGCCTGGGCGCAGGTCCTGCCGCCGAGGATGCCGGCGGCGCCGCCGACGTTCTCGATCACCAGCGGCTGGCCGAGGCGGCCCTGCAACTCGGCCGCGGCCGCGCGCATGATGACGTCGGTGACGCTGCCCGCCGCGATCGACACGATCATGCGGATCGGCTTGTTCGGGTATTGCTGCGCGTGCGCGGCGGTGACCCCGAGGGCCAGCGCGAAGCCAAGGATCATGCGCGTGAGCATCTGCATCGTTGTATTCCTCCCAACGTGTTTTCTGAATTCACTCTATCACGCCATCGGCGCGAAGCAGGACAGATTCGGAAATCGTTACGCCGATCTCCCTCGCGGTCTTGAGGTTGATAACCAGCTCGAAGCGTTGCGGCGTCTGCACGGGCATGTCGGCAGGCTTGGTGCCCTGCAGGATCTTGTGCACGAAGAAGGCGCCTTGCCCGAACAGCTCCGGGAAGATCGCGCCGTAGGACATCAGCCCGCCGGCCGCGGCGTCGCCCCGGGTCTGGAACATTCCAGGCAGCCTGTTCTGCGACAGGAAGTCGACGATCCGCTGGATATGGGTGTGATGCAGCGGATCGCTGGTCAGCATCACCGCATCGGGACGCTCGCGCGCCAATATGGCGAACGCGCCCGCCAGATCGTCGGCGCCGCGCGCCTCGACCGCGGTGAACGAAAGCCCGAGCCCCGGCGCCGCGTCGCGCATCTGTTCGAGGATCACGGCGTTGGAGACGTTGTCGGGATTCCAGAGCAGCGCGACGCGCGCGGCCGACGGGATGATCTCCTTGACGAGCTGCAGCCGCTTCGGGCTGAGCTCCGGCGAAAGAATGGTGTTGCCGGTGACGTTGCCGCCCGGGTGCGCGAGGCTCTGAACGAGGCCGGCGCGCACCGGGTCGCCGATCGCGATCATGACGATCGGGATCGTCGAGGTCACAGCCTTGGCGGCGCGGCTCGGCGGCGTGCCATAGGTCGCGATCACGTCGACCGGGACAGCCGCCAGTTCGGCCGCGGCGGCGGTGAGCCTTGCCGCTACGCCGCCCGCGGTGCGGGTCTCGAAGGCGACGGTCTGTCCGTCGATATAGCCCGCCTCGCGCAACGCATCCTTGAATGGCTTCCAGATCGGCCCGTCGTCGATGATGCCGATGCGGGGGATTTTCCTCGGGCGCTGTTGCGCGCGGGCGGCGAGCGGCAAGACTATCGGTGCGACCGCTGCGCCGGCGGCGAGTGCTATGAACTTGCGGCGATTCATCGAGCGCCCGGGAAAAACGGCCACTGAATAACCGCTCAAAGTATAGCGTGGCCCGGCCGCGCTTGAACAGGAGCGCGCCGGGCCGCCAGTGCCGAATTAAACGTCAAAGTTTCTTGTTGAACGCGTCCTGGATGAAGTCGTCGAGCATCCGGAAGGTCTGGTGCGCGGCGGGGGCGTTATACTCGGCCATGCCCTTCATCATGGTCTCCTCCTCGGCGAAGGAGTGCAGCCGTCCGCCGAAGTCGAGCATCTGCCAGTTGGCGCCGACGCCATCCATCTCGGCTTCGAGCGCGTCGCGCTCGGCCTTCGGCGCGACCGGGTCCTTCGAGCCGTGGATCACGAACACCGCGGCTTTGATGTCGCCCGCATTGGCCGGTATGGTGGTGGCGAGATCGCCGTGCAGGCAGACCACGGCATCGAGGTCGGCGCCGCTGCGCGCGAGTTCGAGTACGTTGCCGCCGCCGAAGCAGAAGCCGACCGCGGCCTTTTTCGAGCTGTCGCCGATGCCGCGCTTGTTGGCCTCGGCGATAAGCGCGGCGAGCGCGGCGTTGACGCGCTTCCTGCCTTCGACGCGGTCCTGGCGGACCGCCATCATCCACTCCAGCGAGGTCGGCGGGCCTTCGCAGGTCATGCCGCCGCCGTACATGTCGGCGACCAGGGCGACGTACTTGTCGCCCGCCATCTTCTGCGCGCGCTTGATCGCGGGCTCGGTCACGCCGAGCCAGTTCGGCATCACCAGCAGCAGCGCACGCTTGCCACTCACCTTCTCGTTCCAAACGAGCGCGCCTTTGCCGATGACGTTGCCCGCCTGATAGTCAATCCGTTCGACTGTCACGTTGCTCCTCCCGACTTGTGTCTTGCGTTACTTGACGATGACCTCGCCGATCAGGCCGGCGTCCCATTGCGTGAAGAATAGCCGCCCGTCCGACATCGGCGCGATGCAGCGCGCGCCGCTTGCTGGCGTCGGAATGTCGTACTCGCCGAGCACGGTGCCGTCGGTTGCCATGCGGCCGATCTTGTTGGCGAAGTTGGCGGTGTACCAGAGGTCGCCGTCGGCGCCGACCGTGACGCCGCGCAGCGACGCATTCGGGGTCGGCACCTTGTGCTCGGTGATGCGGCCTTCGCGGTCGATACGGCCGAGCGCGTTGGTCGAGGTCTCGACGAACCAGATCGAGCCGTCGGGATGGGTCACCATCGCCCGCGGCTGGCTGTCGTGGCTCGGGATCGGGAACTCCGTCACCTTGCCGTCCATGGTCATGCGGCCGACGCGGGAGCCCGCGGCCTCGCTGAACCACAGCGCGCCGTCGCGCACCACGATCGACAAGGGCTTCGAGCCCGGCGAGATGCCGTCCTTGAACTCGGTGACCTTTCCGTCGGGCGTGATGCGGCCGATCTGGCTCACCTCGGTTTCGGAGAACCAGAGATTGCCGTCGGGTCCGAGCATCATGGCGTCGGGGCCTGCGTTCGGCGTCGGCAGCGGGAATTCCGTGACCTGGCCCTGCGGCGTGATGCGGCCGATTTGGCCTGCGGATTTTTCGGCGAACCAGAGATTTCCCTCGGGGCCGACGACGATGCCGATCGGCGTGGCGTTCGCCGTCGGCAGGTCGAACTCTTTGAAGGTGTAGGCCTTGGGATCGAGGCGGCCGATCTTCGAGGCGCCGCTCTCGCAGAACCACAGGCAGCGGTCGCGGCCTTCGACCGCGATATAGGGCTTGCTGCCCGCGGTCGGAATCCGGTGCTCGCGGATGATGGGTGGCGCGACAGTGCGACGGCGGGACTGGCTATTGGAATTGGCCTCGTGTGCAATCGACATGCAAGGATGCTAGCGAGCCGCACCGTCAACCGCAACCAACCGGGGATCGACGATCATGCCGAAGCTCGACGGCATCCTGGAAACCGCCCTCTACACCGACGACATGGAGCGCGCGAAGGCGTTCTACGAGGGCGTGCTGGAGCTGAAGCCGATCTTCTGCGACAGTCGGCTCTGCGCCTACGGCGTGGCGAGCCGGAGCGTGCTGCTGATCTTCAAGCGCGGGGCCGCGACGCAAACCGTGACCATGCCGGGCGGCACCATTCCCGGCCACGACGGCGCCGGGCCGCTGCATGTGGCCTTCGCCATCGGCAAGGACGAGCTTGCGCAATGGGAGACGCATCTGGCCGCGCGCGGCGTTGCGATCGAAGGCACGACGTCATGGTCGCGCGGCGGCCGCAGCATCTACTTCCGCGATCCGGACGGGCATCTCTTGGAATTGGCGACGCCGGGATTGTGGTCGGTGTATTAGGCCACCCCTCAATCGAGCCCGTTCGACCTCGCTGGAGCATGCGGCTTCAGGTCTCCTTCCGGACGACCTGCGGCGGGTTTAGGCTTGCAGGACGGTCGGCAAAGTCGGCCGACGTTTCGCTTGCTCATCGCGATCACACGGGGGGAAACACCATGGAACTGCTCCGTCGACAATTCCTGCGTCTGGCTGCCGGCGCCGCCGCGCTCCCGGCGATCTCACGCTCCGCTTGGGCCCAGGCCTATCCGGCGCGACCGGTCAATATGATCGTCACGTTTCCCGCGGGAAGCTCGCCCGACATTATCGCGCGCCTCGCGGGGCAATGGCTGTCGGAACGCCTCGGCCAGCAATTCGTGATCGAGAACAAGCCCGGCGCAGGCGGCAACATCGCCACCGAATACGTCGCGAAAGCCGAGCCGGACGGCTACACGATCCTGATGCCGGTCTCGACCAACGCGGTCAACGTGGCGCTCTATCGGAATCTCAGTTTCGATTTCATGCGCGACATCGCGCCGATCGCCGGCATCGCCAGGACTGCGTTCGTCGCCGTCGTCCCGGCGGCGTTTCCGCCCAAGACGATTCAAGAGTTCATCGCCTATGCCAAAGCCAATCCCGGCAAGGTCAACATGGGCTCGAATGGCATCGGAAGTTCGCCCCATGTCTGCGGCGAACTGTTCCAGATCATGACCGAGACCAAGATGGTTCATGTCCCGTATCGCGGCAATTACATGCCCGATCTGCTCGCCGGACAGGTGCAGATCATTTTCAGTCCAATGGCGCAGGCGCTTCCGCTGATCCGCGAAGGCAAGCTGCGCGCGCTTGGAGTGACGACAGCGAAGCGCTCAGCGGCGCTGCCGGATGTCCCCAGCATCGGCGAGGTCGTAAAAGGCTATGACGCATTCGGTTGGTATGGTCTCGGCGCGCCCAGCAAGACGCCCGCCGAAATCGTCAAGAAGCTCGCCGACGCGATGAACGCAGCCCTCGCCGACCCCAAGGCGAAGGAGCGGCTTGACCAACTGGGCGTCGAGCCGATGCCTATGAGTCCGTCCGAGAACATCAAGCAGGATTACAAAGTTTTCGGAGCATGAGGCGGATTGATGCGAGGCGCAAGAATGCCAGCGCCTTGCGATTGAGGTTCTCCCAATCCTTGGCAAGCCTTCGGCAGCGGTTGAGCCAAGCAATGGTGCG
>CAMAWG010000150.1 GCA_945861855.1 Rhodoplanes serenus | reverse complement strand
AGGGCCGCGCCGGCGATGCCGCCAACACCATCCTCACCGCTGTCGGCTACAACTTCCGACGCATCCTCGCCTGGTTGAGGGCTCTTTTGCGCTCGATCATGATTGCGCTATTGCACCACTTCATCAACCCATCAGCGCTCAATCCAGCTGATTAACGGACGACGGCATACCGTTTCGGTCCCTAACCGACCGTCGCGGCCGCCGGCCTCGCCGCAAGCGAACGCCCCCGGTCACCGGGGGCGTTTTATCTTGCGGCCAGTCGCATCTGTTCGAGCATCGCGCGCCCGGCCAGACCATAGGGGCTGGCGAGCGTTTCGAGCAGTTCGAAGTGGTTGTAGCCCGCGCCGACGATCAGCTCGGCCTTCTTGCCCGCCGCCTTCGCCGCCGCCACAAAATCGCGCGACTGGCGCTGGAACTCCGGCGTCTCGCAGGTGCCGGTGGCGAGAATGAGCGGCGTGTGCAGGCCGCCGATGTAACGCTGGCCGCTGAGGTCGTTCACCATCGCATCGGTGAATTTCACATAGGACGAGCGCTTCGACAGCGCGACCGGCGCGAGATCGTACATGCCGCTCAAGAGCACCGCGCCCTTGCAGAAATCCGGCGGCAGGCCCTCCTCCCGCCATCCGCGCGTCAGCACGACTCCGGCGAGATGCGAGCCGGAGGAATGCGCCGAGACATAGACGCGGTCGCGATCACCGCCGAAGCTTTCGGCGTTGCGATACACCCAGGCGAGCGCGCGCCGCACCTGATCGTACATCGGGAACAGATCGCCTTGGGCCTGGTCGACATTGATGAAGTCGATGAGGACGCAATGCGCGCCGGCCCGGACCAGCACCTCGGCCTGCAGCGCATAGTCGGCGGCGACGTTCCGCCGCCAGGCGCCGCCGTGCACGAACACGTTGACCGGCGCGCCCGCAATGCCGCAGCCGAAGATGTCGAGCCCCTCGTGCTCGCCCGGCCCATAGACCACCCGCCTCGGCATCCCGAGAATCGTCCGCGCCCGCTCGCTCGCGGCCTTGCGCCGCTCGACGACCAGCGCGCGGTTGGGCGCCCAGATTTCCTGGTCGTAGGCCTCGTCCAGCGCCTGCTGGTCCATGTCGAGGAAAACCAGCGGGCCTTTCGCGCGGGATGCGGAGCCGGGATGCACATTCATGGCCGCGAGACTAGCGCAGCCCGCCCCGCCCGGCCATATCGCCCGGCGCAGAGCGCCGTCGCGAAACCGGTTAGAGCATGATCCCGAAAAGTGGGAACCGGTTTTCGGATAAGATCATGCTCAAACAACAAGCTAGAGTCTGATCCGATTCCAATTGAACCGGATCAGACTCTAGCGTCCGCCGGCGAGATTGTCGTACATCCGCCGCAACGCGCGTTTGACGATCTCCTGCTCCTTGGGCGAGAGGCCGCCGCTCGCGGTTCGCTCCAAGCCCTTGGCGATCGGGATCAGGCTTTCGACTTGCGCCCTGCCCTTGGCCGAGAGCGCGACCACCACCTCACGGCTCGACGTCTTCGAGCGCGCCCGCGTCACCAGCCCGGCGCGAACCAGTCGCGTCACCAGCCGCGACATGGTCGAGGCGTCGATGCTGGTCATGTCGACGAGGTCGATCTGCCGCTGCTCGCCGTTGTTGGACAGCGCCGCCAGTACGCGCCACATGGCGAGCGTGAGGTTGAGCGGCGCGAGCGTGTTCTCGGTATAGGTCGCCGCGATCGCCGTGCCGACGCGATTGATCAGGTACGGCAGGTAATCGTCGAGTTCGAGGCGGGTCCGCGCGGCCACGGGCTGGTGTTCCTCATGTGCAACTACGGCAGCAGGGCTGACATAAATATCGAGTCCCGAGTGTATCCTGAACTATTGCATTTTCAACAATTGTAATTGCATTATTGCCGCCTGACAGGGTGGCCGCGACGAGCCGCCGGCACGGAGGAGCGGACCATGGAATTCGGCTACTTCACGCTCAGCGACAATCACTACGAGAACAACCCGCGCGACGCGAATCAGTTCGTGTCCGACATCGCTGCCGAGGGGCTCTACGCCGACCAGCTCGGCATGCATTCGGCCTGGATCGGCGAGCATCATTTCAACTCGCTCGGCGTTCTCTCCTGCCCCGACCTGGTGCTGGCCTATATCGCGGCGCGCACCAAGCACATCCGCCTCGCGCCCGCCGTCACGGTGACGCCGCTGCACAATCCGATCCGCGTCGCCGAGCAGTGGGCGACGCTCGATCTCTTGAGCGGCGGTCGCGTCGATTTCGCCGCCGGCCGCGGCTACGACGCCCGCGAATACGAGCCGTTCCACGTCTCGTTCAAGGACAACCAGGGCATCTTCGAGGAAGGCATGGAGGTGATCCAGAAGCTCTGGGCCGCCGAGGGCCGCATCTCGCATCACGGCAAGCACTACAACTTCGACGACGTGCGCATCACGCCGAAGCCTATTCAGAATCCGATGCCGGCCTATATCGGCTCGTTCTCAAAACCCTCGATCGAGCTTGCCGCGCGCCTCGGCTACGGCCTGATCGTCGCGCCGTTCGCCGCCGCCATGAGCTACGGCGGCTTGAAGCAGGTCGCCGACCTCTACAACGAAACCTGCATCAAGCACGGACGCAAACCCGGCCGCCTGATGTGCAGCTACTTCACCCATTTCTACGACAACCCGCAGCAGGAGGCGGCGCAGCGCGCCCGCCAGATCCGCTACTACAAGGAATGCGTGATCCCGGCGCTGCCGGGCGATCCCGCGACCGCTCCGCCGAGCTACACCTATTTCATCGACATGGTGAAGCGCCTGCATCAGGTGCAGCCGGAGCAACTCACCGAGAACTCCGTGCTGCTCGGCAACTCGCAAGCCATCACCGACACCTTGAAGAAGGTGGAGGCCGCGGGCTTCTCCGAGGTGATCCTCTACTTCAACGTCGGCATGAAGCCGCATCAGATGGTGAAGGAAGAGATGGACCGCTTCATGCGCGAGGTGGCGCCGCACTTCCAGGGCAAGCACCTGGAGCGCCGCGCGGCGTGACGCGGCACTGGGTCTGGAAGGCGGCCGTCGCCGGACTGTGCGGCACCGCGGCCCATTCTCTCCTGATGTATCTAAAGTTCCGGCTGGGGCTGCTGCCCTCGTTTCAGCCGTATCGCAATCTTCAGCTCGCACTCGGTCATCTGATCGGGAGCGACGTTCATCCGGCCGTGCCGTGGGCGCTGTCGTTTCTAAATGGCTCAGCCGTCGTCGGTTTGATCTTCGGTCGCGCCTATCGGTGGCTCCCCGGCAGGAATGGCGCGGCCAAGGGATTGATCTTCGGCTTGTTCTTTTGGGTGGCGATGGGGCTGGTGTTCTTTCCGCTGCTTGGCCTTGGACTGTTCGCCACCGGGATCGGGCTTGGCAGCGCGCCCGCGATATTCTCACTCGCAATGTTTCTGGCCTACACCGTCACTCTGGGCATCGTGTACGCCGCGCTTCGGGTTTGAACTCCGCGTTGCTGCGCAAGACCCGCTTGTCCGGCACTCAGCCGCGTTTCAGGCTCAGGATATAGGCAACGATGTCGTCGGCCTCCCGGCGGTTGAACACGAAGTCCGGCATCAGGGTGTGCTTGGAGCGAAGAAACCGTTCGAGCCACCGGGCCGGCCGACGCTGCGCGATGACGGTAAAGTCAGGCGCGAATTTCCCGGTGCCCGCGGTTTCCAGCTGCACCGAATGGCACTCGGTGCACCAGGCCTGGACGCTGAGACGGCCCGCTTCCGCATTGCCCCTCGCATCCTGCCCGGATGCCATGTGCATGCGGACGAAGAACAGGAGAACCCCGGCAAGGACGATGGCCAGGACGAGATAAGCCCATCTTGGGAGCGACATGGATGAACGTCCCCGCTGCGAATGGACCGCCTGCGCCCGACGCGCAGACGTCAACCCGAGCCGTATCTTGCGAGTAACGATTAAGGCGCCGCGGCGGTCGCGGCGTTGATCTGCATCAACCCGAAAATCGGTGCCGGCCCGCGACGCGGCCAGGGGCCTATTGCTCGAACTTCAGATTCGCCGCCTTGATGACATCGGAGAAAATCTTGATGTCGTCGTCGATCCGCGCCCGGAACTCCTCGGCGCTGCCGCCCTCCGGGAAATATGTGATGCCGCGGATGCGCTCGCGGACCGCCGTATCGGCGAGCGCCTGCCGCAGCGCGGTCTCGAGCTTCTTTGCGATCGGCGCGGGCGTCCCGGCCACAAGAAACGCGCCGATCCATTGCGTCTTGAGATCGACGTCGCCGATCCCCGCCTCCGCCAGCGTCGGCGCGTTGGGCAGCTCGGGAATGCGGGTCGCGCGCCCGACCGCGAGCGCGCGCAGCTTGCCGCCCTGCACCATCGGCACCGCGACCCCGGAATCGGGGAATGCGAACAGCGTCTGCCCGCCGACGACGCTGAGCACCATCTCGTTGGTCGAGCGGTACGGGATCGACTGGGCGGGCATGCCGGTCTTGAGCTTGAACAGCTCGGAGGCGATGGTGAAGGCTGGCGACGAGCTCGGGTAGTTCGATTTGCCGGGATTGGCCTTGCCGAAGGCGATCAGGTCCTTGACGGTCTTGATCTGATCGTTGGCCGGCCCGACCAGGAGCAGCGGATAGGACCCGATCATGGTGATCGGCATCAGCGTGCGGGTCGGATGGAACGACAGCTTGGGATAGATCGCGGTGGCGACCGCAAGCTGGCCAATCGCGCCGATCTGCACGGTGTGGCCGTCCGCCGGCTGGTTCTGCACATATTCGACGGAAAGCCGTCCGCCCGCGCCGGTGCGGTTCTCGATGATCACCGGCTGGCCGAGGATTTCGGACAGCTTCGGCCCGACGATGCGCGAGAGCAGGTCGGTGCCGCCGCCCGCCGCAAAGCCCAGAACGAAATGGATCGGCCTGTTCGGATAGCCGGCCGCTGGGTCGGGCTGCGCCCATGCGAACGTCGCCGGCATGGCCAGCGCGAGTGCGGCCAGCAGGACCGCTCGGATCGTCGTCTTCGATTGCATCGATTGCCCCGCCTTGTTCACACTATCGCTATTGCTCGAACTTCAAATTCGCCGCCTTCGCGACGTCGGAAAAGATCCTTATGTCGCTGTCGATGCGGGCACGGAACTCGTCGCTTCCGGCGCTCTCGGGATTGTAAGCCAGCGCCCGCGTCCTCTCGCGCACCGCCAGGTCGGTCATCGCCTTCTGCGCCGCCGCTTCAAGCTTGCGCACGATGGCTGGCGGCGTGCCGGCCGCCAGGAACACACCGTTCCACTGTGGCCGCACATCGAGATCGCCGAGGCCTGCTTCCGCAAGCGTGGGGACATCGGGCAGCTCGGGAATGCGCTTGGCGTTCGCCACGGCAAGCACCAGCACCTTGCCACCCTGCGCCACCGGAATGACCGAAGGCGCGTCGCCGAACACGAATAGGCTTTGTCCGCCGATCAGGCTCAGCATCATCTCGTTGCTGCTGCGGTACGGAACCATCTGGCCGGGCATCCCGGTTTTCATCTTGAGCAGCTCGGAGTTTATGGTGAAGGTCGGCGACGCCGTCGGATAGTTCGACTTGTCCGGGTGAGCCTTGGCGTAGGCCACCAGTTCCTGCACGGATTTGATCGCGGTGCTTGAAGGCACGGCGATCACCATCAGATAGGACGACAGCATCGCGACCGGGATCAGCGTGCGGGTCGGATGAAACGACAGGTTCGGATAGATCGCGGCCGTCACCGCGAGCTGACCGATCGCGCCGAACGCCACCGTATAGCCGTCCGGCGGCTGGCTCTGGACGAAATCGATGGCAGTCCGCCCGCCGGCCCCGGTGCGGTTCTCGATGACGACCGGCTGGCCGAGAACCTCCGACAGCTTTGGCGCGAAAATGCGCGCCATGGCATCGGTGCCGCCGCCGGCGCCGAATCCGACGATCAGGCGAATGGGCTTGTTCGGATAGCCGGCGGCAGGGTCGGGCTGCGCCCATGCGAACGTCGCCGGCATGGCCAGCGCGAGAGCCGCCAGCAGCGCCGCAAGGCCCGATCTGATCGATTGCATCGCCCGTCTCCCCGCGTCCGGCGCTTTGCGCGCCTTGCTCGCGCAAGCCTACACAAAGACGCCGCGGCCCGCGACAGGCGCGCATCGGACGGATCGGGCCACGGTGACGCACGGATGATCGAAGGACACAAGAAAACTCCGCCCTGCCTTTGGCAGGGCGGAGTCTGGCTTCGACGATGGTGGTCTTATTCGACGATCTCGACGATGCGCCGCGTGCGGGACTCCACCAGCACGGGACGGTCGTTCACGATCGTGTAGCGATACCCGGCCGGAGCACGGTACTCGCCGGGGACCTCGTAGTAGGTCACGCCGCTTTCCGGCAGTACGACGCCAACGCGCACGTCGTTGTCGTAGCGATAGGACGGCCGGCGCTCGCGAACCACGTATTCGCGGAAGCGCGACCGATCGTCGACGCCGAGAATGCCGCCGACCGTGCCGGTGGCGGCGCCGACGGCCCCACCGACGATCGCGCCGAGCGGTCCGGCGGCACGTCCGCCCTCAGCGGCGCCTTCCTGCGCGCCGCGCACGGTTCCTTCGGCCTGCGCCGCCAGCGGCAGCGCCATCGTCGCGAGGACGGCCATCGACAAGAGAATTTTGCTTTGCATGTGTCGCTCCAGGGTTTGTGAACGTCCAAACCGCATGGGCCGGACATATCTCAACTCCGGGAGCCGGGCATCGTTCCGGCCTCAATTGGCCGCGACGCGCGCCTTAGTCTTTCTTCGGTTCCGACGCCTGCAATTCGGCCTTGGCCTTCTCTTCGGTCCGGACCTTCAGCGTTTTTTGCCGCTCCGTCTCATCGGCCGAGGTGTCCGGCAAATTCTGGAACCGCTTGATGTCGATGCTGTACGAAAAGCCATTCATCGGCAGCCTCCGCTATCGTGCATAGGCTGAGATTAGAGCAGGCGGCGGGTCCGGTTCTGTCCGGTATTGCTCACTCCTGCGCTGTTATGCCCGCCGCAAAGGACCCCCGCGACAAGCGCATGCGTCACGCATAAAGTCGCCGGCGCAACGTCCGGGGTCCCCCATCGAATCCTTGTCCACCTTCGCGATCGTCTACTCCTGCGTGGTGATGGTGATCGCCTATGCGGCGCGCGGCGCGTCGGGCTTCGGCGCCGCGGCCGCCATGCCGCTGCTCGGCCTCGTTCTGCCGCTCAAGGTTCTGGTGCCGGCCTGGACGCTGATCGGCATCGCGGCGGGCACCGCGCTCCTCGGCAGCGACCGCAACAAGGTGTCCTGGGGCGAGATCGTGAAACTCGTGCCGGGCACGCTCTTAGGCATCGCCATCGGCCTCTATGTTTTCACGCTGCTCGATTCCGAGACGCTGGCGAAATGGCTGGGCTCGCTCGTGCTGGCCTACGGCCTCTATTCGCTGTGGGGCACGTTCGGCGCGGCGCCCAAGCCGCATATGCCGCCGCGGCTCGCGGCCGCGCTCGGCGGCTTCGGCGGCGGCATGACCGGCACGGTGGTCGGCACCATGGGCAGCGTGTTCTTCGCCATGTATTTCGACGCCATCAAGCTTGGGAAGGAGAACTACCGCGCCACCATGACCGCGATCCTGCTCACGCTCACGGTGATCCGCGGCATCGGCTATTTCGCGGTCGGCGAGTTCAGCCGCGACGTCCTGGTCGTCACCGCGATCCTGTTCCCGTCGATGCTGATCGGCATTTTCATCGGCAACCGCTTTCACCACGGCATGAGCGAACTGGCGTTCCGCCGCACCGTCGCCTGCGCGCTGACCGTGAGCGGGCTGGCACTGCTCATAAAATAGCCAGCCGCTCGGTCAGGCCGCCGAAACCCCTACTGGTATACCAGAAAACCATAGTTCTTTCATGGGCCTGCACCCATGCCGCTGGCATGTATTGTGCATAGCAGCATTTCCAGAGTGTGCGTGGCGGCAGCGGGGGCGACCCGCGCGAGACCCGGCCGGTCCATTGGAGAATTCCGGAAATGTCATTCCTGAAGCAGAAATTGTCGATGCCCGTCGTGAAATACGGCGCGCTGACGGTCGCGTCATGCCTGTGGGTGTTCGGGCTGGTCGACCAGCTCTATTCGTCCGCCGAGATGATGAAGTACCTGCTGCTGTCGCTGCTGATGGCCGCGCTGGCCTTCCTGTAGCGGCACGATCACCCGAGGTTGAGCTCCTTGAAGAAGTCGTTGCCCTTGTCGTCGACGACGATGAAGGCCGGGAAATCCACGACCTCGATCCGCCAGATCGCCTCCATACCGAGCTCGGCATACTCCACCGTCTCGACCTTCTTGATGCAGTGCTCGGCGAGGTTTGCAGCCACCCCGCCGATCGAGCCGAGATAGAAGCCGCCGTAGGCCTTGCACGCCGCCGTCACCGCCGGCGAGCGGTTGCCCTTGGCCAGCATCACCATCGAGCCGCCGGCCTTCTGGAAATCGGCGACGAAGGAGTCCATCCGCCCCGCGGTGGTCGGGCCGAACGCGCCCGACGCATAGCCCGCCGGTGTCTTGGCCGGCCCCGCGTAATAGACCGGATGGTTCGTGAAATAGTCGGGCAGCCCCTTCCCCGCCTCCAGCCGTTCGCGCAATTTCGCATGCGCCAGATCGCGCGCCACGATCATCGGGCCGGACAGCGACAACCGCGTCTTGATCGGATACCTCGTGAGCTGCGCAAGGATGTCCTTCATCGGCTTGTTGAGGTCGATCTGCACCACCTCGCCGCCGAGCTTGTCGGTCGCCACATCGGGAAGATACTTCGCCGGATTGTGCTCCAGCTCCTCCAGGAACACGCCATCCTTGGTGATCTTCCCCATCGCCTGGCGGTCGGCCGAGCACGACACGCCCAATCCGATCGGCAGGCTCGCACCGTGGCGCGGCAGCCGGATCACCCGCACATCGTGGCAGAAATACTTGCCGCCGAACTGCGCGCCGACGCCGAGCGACTGCGTCAGCTTCAGCACCTCCTGCTCCATCGCCAGATCGCGAAAGGCGTGGCCGTCCTCCGACCCCTGCGTCGGCAAGCCGTCGAGATACTTGGTCGAGGCGAGCTTCACCGTCTTCATCGTCAGCTCGGCCGAGGTGCCGCCGATCACGATCGCCAGGTGATACGGCGGGCACGCCGCCGTGCCGAGCGTCAGCACCTTCTCTTTCAGGAACGCCACCATGCGGTCGTGCGTGAGGATCGACGGCGTCGCCTGGAACAGGAACGCCTTGTTGGCCGAGCCGCCGCCCTTGGCGATGAACAGCATCTTGTAGGCGTCGTCGTGGGCGCCCTCGCCCTCGGCGTAGATCTCGACCTGCGCCGGCATGTTGTTGGCGGTGTTCTTCTCCTCGAACATGGAGAGTGCCGCGAGCTGCGAATAGCGCAGGTTCTTCTTCAGATACGCGTCGCGCGCGCCCTCGGCGAGCGCGCCCTCGTCGTCGCCCACGGTGAACACGAGCCGCCCCTTCTTGCCCAGGATGATCGCGGTGCCGGTGTCCTGGCACATCGGCAGCACGCCGCCGGCCGCGATGTTGGCGTTTTTCAGGAAGTCGAAGGCCACGAACTTGTCGTTGTCGCTCGCCTCCGGGTCCTCGACGATGGATTTGAGCGAGGCCAGATGCGCGGGGCGAAGCAGATGATTGATGTCCATGAAAGCGGCTTCCGAGAGCAGCCGCATCGCCTCGCGCGACACCACCAGCATGTCGCGGCCCATGACCTTCTCGACCCGCACGCCCTCGGAGGAGATTTTCCGGTAGGTGGTGGTGTCGCGGCCGAGCGGGAACAGCGGCGTGTGCTTGTAGGGCGGGATGATCTGGGTGGGGGCGTTCATGGCCGATCCGACTTTATGGTGACTTGGTATTGTGATGAACTCACTGGCTCGAATATTGAATTAGTCGTTTGTATTCGTCCCAACATCGGCCCAAGTCTGCACCGACGTCCGTTAGGCCGAACAAGTCATTTATCCAAGCAACTAAATATATGCATCCTGTGCAAGCGCTATTCACGGTATCTCCGACATCTGAAACATCCGGGCCCCAGCGCAGCCCTCTGATAACATTCGTACTGTCAGCTTCGACGTGCCGATTCAACGCAGTGATCGATGGATGCGCCGCATCATTTGAAAGCCCCCGATAGTAGGTATCGTAGATTTCTGTCAGACCTGCCAAACGAGCGGCCTCGACTATGCTTACTGGACGAGCATCAATGCCAGACTCATCGATCCCCGTGATAAATCGCGAAAGCTTTTCAAGTTGATCGGCCGAAAGTCCGGAATCCGCAGGTAACCTGAGAAGCGCTTTCGCAATCTTTCTTCGGCGATCAGCGTCATCAACAACCAGCATGTCGGCAAAGCTCGGCTCGTTTTTCAGAGCGCCGATATAAAAAAATATTCTCGAAGCAGCTTCGAGTAATCGTCCTTGCTTCCTGTGTCATTCCACGCTCGGATAGCAGGATGGCTCCTTGAAAATTTGACAAACCACGCATGAATAGCAGCGATGCTACGAATAGCTGGTTGTTGTCCGCAGGTATTTTCAATAAGCCTAATTGACGGTGAGCAATTCGGTTCAGGGACTCGGCAAGTAGAAACCACGCA
>CAMAWG010000149.1 GCA_945861855.1 Rhodoplanes serenus | reverse complement strand
TCGGTTGCAGGCTGCGAGGAATCAGGCTTCGTGGTATTGCTTGTCATGGCGTGGTCTCCAGTCCGGCGCTTCAACGCCGGATGATTCGAGGTTGAACACCCCGGAGACTACGCCACCCTTAATTCCTACCAACCTCGCGACGGCACCTGTCTGAACAGATTTTCCGCGTCGATAAGTGGAGCATCTGCCGGGGTTAGGCTGCCAGCCTTGAATCCGATTTCCTTTTCAGGTGCCGTAGCGGGTCCTTTAAGGACGCTGCAAGATTTTCAACGGTGCCGCGGACGAAATTGTCATAGACAACAATCTCAAAGACATCCTTAGAAACAAGCTGATCGACTGTGTGCGATCCGATCAGGCCGGCACCGCCAATCACTACAAAGCGTTTCCCACGGATATCCATTTTTCATTCCTACGAAGATGTGGTCAGCTTATATATTAGAGGCCGTTTCGAAAGAGGTTGAGTGATTGAAGCCCGCGTGATTCCAGGGGGGGGGTGCGACACCAACCCCGGAGTTGCCATGTGGACCCCAACCACCCGCAAGCAGCATATTCGCGAGACGAACCGATACCAAACCGATGTGACTGATGAGGAATGGCGCGTAATGGAGCCTTACCTGCCTGCTGCCAAGAGCACGGGACGGCCACGCACTGGTCGATACGGACGGGCGTGGCCTCGTGCTCGAACCGCATCCGGCGAGCATCCAGGATCGCGATGGTGGCGGGCCGCTACTGCGAGCTTCGCGTCGCATCTTCCCATTCATCCAGCGGGTCTTCGCCGACAGCGGATATGCCGGCGAGAAGGTCGCCACGGCCACGTCGATCGCGGTCGAGATCGTGCGCAAGAACCCCGACCAGGTTGGCTTCGCCGTTCAACCGCGGCGCTGGGTCGTCGAACGGTCTTTGCCTGGATTGGACGTAATCGGAGATTGGCAAAGGACTTCGAGGCTACCTTCAACTCTGCACGCGCCTTCCTCTACGCCGCCTCCGTCATGCTCCTCGTGCGCCGAATTGCGCGTACTTCATGACTTTCGAAACCGACTCTTAGCCTAGAGCTTCGCGCTCGCCTCTTCCACCAGCGACAATCCGTGGTCGCTTTCATGATAGCGCGAGCCATCACGTGGGCAGATCAGATCCTTGCCCAGCCGCTCTCCGCTCTTGCTCATCCAGCCGATCCGTTTCGCCGGACCACCGACCATCAAGGCGAAATCGAGAACGTCGCGCGTGACCACCGCTCCCGCCGCGATGAAAGCGAAGGCACCAATTGTGTGACCGCACACGATCGTCGCATTGGCACCGATCGTTGCACCGTACCTGACCAGCGTTTTCTTGAATTCCGTCTTGCGCGACACCGTGGCGCGCGGATTAAGGACGTTGGTGAAAACACAACTCGGGCCACAAAACACCCCGTCTTCCAGTTCAACGCCGGTGTAGATACTGACGTTATTCTGGATTTTGCAATCGTTGCCGATGCGCACGTTGGGGCCGATCATCACATTTTGCCCGATGGTACAGTTCTCACCGATCGTGCAGTTGGGCAGCACGTGGCTGAAATGCCAAATTTTCGTCCCGACGCCAATTTGATTGGGGGCGTCGACGTAGGCACTCTCGTGAACGAAAACGGCTTCAGGCTGGCCAGCCATTGCGGTACCGTGAACCATTAGCTAAGTGCGCTTTTCAGAAAGGGGTGCGCTTCGCCGTCGCGAGGCCGAAGCTCGGCCTTGCGGATGTGCGCGACTGTCTCGATCGAGGGCCGTACGTCGTTGAGTGTGAAACCGTTGCCGTTGAGGATTTCGCGGTAGCTCAGCGTATGCAGGTCAGTGAAGCCGGCCGAGAACTCAATCTCCTCGCCGTCGAGCGTGATCGAGCGGAACGTCGTTTGGCCCAACGGCGTTTCGGCAGGAAGATCGGTGCGGTTGATAGACAAGAACCAGCGCACGCGCGCCTTCTCATATTCCAGGTAGCCGGCCGCGCAATCCATGGCGCGGTGGTGCACGATGTTACGCTTGAGCTTACCGAACACAAACGAGAGCATATCAAAGAAATGGACGCCGATATTCGTGGCGATGCCGCCGGACTTTTGGTCGTCTCCCTTCCACGACATATGGTACCAGCTCCCGCGCGAGGTAACGTAAGCGAGATCGACATCGTGGATGCGATCGCCGCCACTGTTGTTGACGCGCTCGCGCAGGGAGGCGATGGCGGGATGCAGCCGCAATTGCAAAATAGTGTTAACGCGCCTGCCCGTGCTTGCTTCGATCTCCGCGAGGCCATCGATGTTCCACGGGTTGAGAACCAGCGGCTTCTCACAGATCGCATTAGCATCCGAGCGCAGCGCAAAGCGCACGTGCGCGTCGTGCAGGTAGTTGGGCGAGCAGATACTAAGGTAGTCGATCTTCTCGCCCGCCCGCCTAAGCTTGTCGATGTAGCGGTCGAAGCGCTCAAATTCGGCGAAATAGCGCGATTCGGGAAAGTAGCTGTCGAGTATACCCACCGCGTCGGCCGGGTCGAGAACGGCCTTGAGCTCTCCACCCACCTCCTTGATCGCGCGCAGATGGCGCGGGGCGACGTACCCGGCGACGCCGGCGAGCGCGAACAACGGTTTGGAGTTGGCGCTGTTCATAGATTGCCTTTCCAGCCCTACTTCACGATCCAGCCGCGGGGTGGACCGCCCTGGATGTCCGTTTGGCGCCAGAAGCGCTGATCGGCAGCTTTATTCGATCACGTCCGCATAGCGCGACAACCGGATCGAGATAAATAAAAGTAAGGAAAGTTGTAAAAAATCAGGGCCACCCGATAACGGTGGCCCTGATTTCTTGGCTTCGACGGGTCGCGGCTAGCGCGATCCGCCGCGCCCTCACTCGATCTGTCCGATCGCCTTTTTCACCCGCGTGATCAGTTCCGGCGAGGCGCCCGTGACCTTGTTCACCAGCGCCGTGACCTGAGCCGCGTCGCGCGGGCCGATCTCGAGCTTGCGCTTCGCGGCGTCGGCGAGGAACGCCCGGTCGGTCATCAGCGCGTCAAATGCCTTGCGCAGCGCGGCGACCCGCTCGGCCGGCACGCCCGGCCCGACCGCCATGGCGCGCGCGAACGGCGTGCCGGCGATGACGAATTCCGCCACGTCGCGCTTTGCGGGCGGCGTGAGCTCCGTCAGCGTCGGCACGTCCTTGAGATAGGCGGCGCGCTCGACCGTGAACTGAACCAGCATTTTCACCTTGTGCTCGGCAAGCCAGTGCGGCCGCGTGCCCTGAATGCTCTCCCACGACGCGGTCCAGCCGTGGATCTCGCCGCGTTCCATGGCGAGGTTGCAGTCGTTGCCGCTGCGATAGCCGGTGACGATCTTGTAGTCGGCGCCGATCGCATCCTTCAGCAGCGAGGCCCACTGATAGCTCAGATGGGTCTTGCTGAAGGCGCCGACGACGATGGGCTTGGTCTTGAGCTCGGCCACGGTGGAGGCCGGCGCCGTATGCCACAGGGTCAGAACTTGCACGATGGAGTCGTAGGCGCCGAGCCAGTTGAATTTCGCCGACTCGAATCGCACACCCGTCGGCTCGAGCTTCTCCGACAGGGGAATGGCGTGCGAGAGCAGAATCTTGGTGCCGTCCTGCGGCGCGATGCCGTAGATGTGGTTGGCCGCAACGACGCCGCCGGCACCCGGCATGTATTCGACGATCACCGTCGGCTGGCCGGGGATGTGGCGGGAAATGTGCTCGGCGATGGTGCGGCCGTAGAGATCGTAGCTGGCGCCGGGCCCCGTCCCCATCAGGATCGAGACGGTCTTGCCCTTGTAGAACTCGGCGACATCCTGCGCGGACGCGGGCGTGGCAAGCACTGCGAGCGCGAGCATGGACAAGGCGCTTATGCGCATGCGTCGTTCGTGCAGCATGGACATCCTCCCTGGCGGCGCCGTTTCAACGCCGGCACCGGTGGCAGGCTTCCACAAGCCCTGCCCCGGTTCAACCGGGGTTCCTCGATTGCCCTCACCCGGTCACGGTCCGGCACCCGGCCGCGGCGGCACCGGGACGAATGCCACGGCGACGATGTGTGTCGCGACGGAATATCGGAAGCTGACGGTCCGCCCGTTCCGCACCACGGCGGTGCCGGCCGCGAGACTCACCTCGACGTCGTGGTGATCGAGAAACGTCCAGTCGAGCGGATAGACCGCCTTGTAGACCGCCTCCTTGACCGCGAACAGAACACGGCCGCGGCAGGGATCGTCCTGGAGGTTCCGGCGCTCGTTCACCGTGGCGACCATGTCGAGCAAGTCCGGATCGAGCGGCTCGGCCGGCTCGATGTCGATGCCGACACTCATGTACTCGCGCAGCGAGGCGATCGCCGCGACGGCCACCGTGGCGTCGTGCGCGAGCGAGCCTGCGATTCCCTCGGGCCAGACCGGCATTCCCGCCGTCGATTTCGGAATCGCGCGCTCTGCCTGTCCGAACCGCGACAACAACTTCCGCGCGACGATGCGCGCGGCGCCACTGGCACGCCGTACCTTGAGCACGCTTCCGGCAAAGGCGACGATCTCATCCGGCAACAGCGCCAATTCGTCGCCGTCCACGATCAGCCGATGGCCGATCGCGATGCCCGGCACGGACAGGGCCTCGATCGCGCACTGAAGCGTCGGGCTGGTCGCCGTCATGAGCTGACACAATCGGCCAAGGAGGACGCTACCCGTTTGAATCCGTTCGACTAACGTGCACGGCCAGGGACCGGCGCCGCCGTCGGACCGGGAGCATAGCCGCCCGGCCGGGCGCAAACGAGCGGCGCCGCCGGACAGCCGTTCCGCCGGCCCAAAAAACCCGCGCCAAAGCGGAGTTACTCAC
The DNA here is from genome assembly GCA_945861855.1 of Rhodoplanes serenus. Classification (GTDB taxonomy): domain Bacteria; phylum Pseudomonadota; class Alphaproteobacteria; order Rhizobiales; family Xanthobacteraceae; genus Z2-YC6860. The sequence goes on along the minus strand of CAMAWG010000149.1, from coordinate 5,782 downwards.
AGCCCCACAAGGGCTTGGCACCCGCTGTGCCGATCTGTTAGGACTCCAGGGCTGGCGCGGAATCTCGCACGCTGACGACGATTTGCGAACGGCGACAAAGAGGACTCCGGACATGACGATGGAACCCGGCACCACCCCGATGACCGACGCGGAGCGCGAAGAGGCAGCCTCGCAACTGGTCGACCGTTTCTCGCTGTGGTCGGGCGCCGCAGGCCTGATCCCCGTGCCGCTGGTCGACGTGGTCGCGGTCGGCGGCGTGCAGTTGCAGATGCTGCGCAAGCTTTCCGAACTCTACAACGTGCCGTTCACCGACAACCGCGGCAAATCGGTCATCGCCAGCCTCGCCGGCGCCATCATCTCCGCCAGCACCGCGAACACGACGGCGATGGCCTTCGGCAGCGTGATCAAGGGGATCCCCGGCATCGGATCGGCGGTCGGCGCGCTGACCATGCCGGTGTACTCCGCCGGCGCCACCTACGTGATAGGCCATGTGTTCATGAAGCACTTCGCTTCGGGCGGCACGCTGCTCGACTTCACTCCGCCGGACTATCGGGAGTTCATCAAGACCCAGCCGGCGAGGTTCCGGCGCAAGTCCGCGCGGGCCGCCGATTCATCCAGCCCTGCTGCCGGATCGCCTTAGAGTATTTAAGGACAACGGCAGCGGAGGCCTGACGGTACGAGCATCCCTGCCCGAGGGCGGGAGCGGCGGTCCGAACTCCGGGCCGCCGTGTCGAGGAGACGTTGCGTCATGGTGCTACCGATCGCCGTCCTGGCGGCCTATATCGTGTTCGCTGTTCTCGTCGGGCTGTGCGGCACCCAGCGCCGGATGGGCTTCACCGGCACATTCCTGATCTCCCTGGTCATCACGCCCGTGATCATGCTGCTGCTGCTGCTGATCACCGGACCGTCGCGCCGCGCCGAGATGGCGCGCCGCGCCGAGTTGAAGCGGCAAAACGAATTGCTACGCCGCGCGCGGAGCAGCTGAGTGCTTCTGCGGAAGGCCGGGCTCAGCATCCACAGGGGTCGGCGCCCTGCTGGAAGGAAACGGACAGCGTAGCGTTATGACCTTCCTTGAGCTCGTTCGCCGTGAAATGCAGGGCTCGCTCGGCCGGCTGGCCTTCGTCTCGGCGATGGGAGGCCTGAGCACGACGGCGATCATCGGCGCGATCAACGCGGGCGCGGGCGCCGCCGACCGGGGCGAGATCAGCCTCTGGGCCGCGGGGTTCTTCGTCGTCGCGCTGCTCTTGTTCATCCAGACCCAGCACTACATCCTGATCACCACCACCGCGGAGATCGGCGCCATCATCCACAAGCTGCGGGTGCGGCTGATGGATTACATCCGCCGCGCCGAGCTGTTGCCGCTGGAGACGATCGGCCGGGCCGAGATCACCTCCGCCATCACCGGCGATACCGCGATCCTGACGCAGGCGAGCAACATGCTGGCCTTCGCGGTGCAGGGCGCGCTGCTGATCACGCTGGTGACGCTTTACGTCGCCTATCTGTCGTTCACCGCGTTCGTGCTGAGCGTCGTCATCGTCGGTTGCGGCGCCGCGATCTTCCACTCCAAGACCAAGCAACACGCCGCCGACATGCGCGAGGCGGCGGGCTGGGAGAACCGGCTGTACGACCGGCTGAGCGACGTGCTCGACGGCTTCAAGGAGGTGCGGCTCAACCGGGCGCGCAGCGACGCGCTGTACGATCACGCCGTCGATGTGTCGCGGACCGCCGCCAACATCAAGATCCGCACCCAGAGCGAAACCTATCGCCGCATGGTGCTGCTGCAGACCTCGCTCTACATCCTGCTCGGCTCGGTCGCCTTCGTGGTGCCGCTGTTCAGCGGCGCGGTGGAGGCGGGCTCCATCACCAAGGCGGTGACGGCGCTGGTTTTCATCGTCGGCGCGTGCTCGGGCCTGGTGCAATCGATCCCGATCATCGCCGCGGCGAACGCCGCCGCCGACCGGCTGGCGCAACTGGAGGTCAAGCTTGCGGGGATCGCCAGCCTGACCGACGACATCCCGACCGAGCCGGCGACGAAGTTCACCAAGATCGAGGTGCGCGACGTCGAATTCCACTATCCCGGCAAGTCGCCGGATACCGTGTTCAGGGTGGGCCCGTTCAACTTCACGCTCAACTCCGGCGATCTCGTCATCCTGACCGGCGGCAACGGGTCGGGCAAATCGACCTTCATGAAGATTCTCGCGGGCTTCTACCGGCCCTCCGCAGGCGATCTTCTGCTCGACGGCTCGCCGGTGGTCGGCGAGCGCTACGAGCATTACCGCAGCCTGATTACAGCCATCTTTCCCGACTTCCATCTGTTCCAGCGGCTCTACGGGATCGAAGATCCGAGCCCGGCCGAACTCACCAAGATGCTCACCGAGTTCAAGCTGCAGGAAAAGACCCGCCTCACCCACGGCGAGTTCCAGACCACCGATCTGTCGAGCGGCCAGCGCCGGCGGCTGGCGCTCATCGTGGCGCAGCTCGAGAAGCGGCCGCTGCTCATGCTCGACGAATGGGCCGCCGACCAGGACCCGGAATTCCGGCGCAAGTTCTACTTCGAGTTCCTGCCGGCGCTGCACCGCGCCGGCATCACCGTGGTGGCGATCTCGCACGACGACCGGTATATCGACGAGATGGATGTCCCGATCCGCCGGCTGCGCATGGACGAGGGGCGTTTCACTGAGCTAAGTTCGGTGGAGACCGGCTGATGAAACCGCATCCTGAATCGCTGGATGGGAAGCCGCCGCCGAAGCGCTACCGGTGGTGGCGGTTCATCGAACACAGCCTGCCGATCATCATCATCTATCTGATGGTCGCGACGCTGGTCGGCTTCCTGATCGCCCCGAACGTGATCGTGACCGTGCCGACCGGCCATGTCGGAATTCTGTGGAAGCGCTTCCGCGGCGGCACCCAGGTCGACCCGCGCCTGCTCAAGGACGAGGGCATGCGGGTCCTGCTGCCGTGGGACAAGCTGTTCCTCTACGACCTGCGGCTGCAGACCCACACCGACACCTACAACGCCATCTCCAAGGACGGCGTCGATCTGAACGCCACGATCAACATCCGGTATCGGCTCAAGCACGACGCGGTCCCGCAGCTGCATCAGTCGATCGGGCCGGACTATGTCGCCAGAATGCTGAGCCCCGAGATCGGCAACCGGGCGCGCGAAATCTTCGCCGAATACACCGCCGAGGAGGTCTATTCGACCAAGCGCCAGGAGGTGCAGAAGAAGATCCGCTCCCATGCCCTGGCGATGCTGGGCCAGAGCATGGTGCAGCGGACCGAGCAAGAAAGCGAATACGGAGAGCATTACCGGATCTCGCTCGATCAGATGCTGGTCCTGTACGACACGCTGGTGCTCGGCCTGGTGCTGCCGCCGGCCGTCAACGCCGCGATCAACCGCAAGATCGAGCAGTATTATCTGGTCCAGGAGTACGGCTTCCGCGTCGAGCGCGAGAAGAAGGAATCCGAGCGCAAGCAGATCGAGGCCTATGGCATCCGCGATTTCCAGCAGACCGTCACCCAGGGCATTTCCGATTCCTACGTGCGCTGGCGCGGCATCGAGGCGACGCTGCAGCTTGCGCAGTCGCCCAACACCAAGATCGTGATCATCGGCAGCGGCAAGGACGGCCTGCCGGTCATCCTCGGCAACGTCGACACGCCGATGCAGCCGAATCCGGCGGCGCCGGCCACGGTCCCCGCCCCCGACAACAGCGACGCGGCAAAGCAGGGGCCGAGCGCCGCGAGCCCGCCGCTCCTGGAGAAGACTCCCGCGAGCAATCTGCAGGGCCCGGCCGAAAAGCCGTCGCCGACCGCGGTCCCGAGAACGCCATCGGACCGGCCGCCGGGCGCGGCAACGCCCGCCACCCCGCCCAACAATGCGCCCGGCGCCACCCCCGGCAAGCAATCGGCGGCGCCGTCTGGGGAATCACGCACCTCGTGGACCTGGGCGGAGATCCAGGACCTGATCACCCGCGCGGTGCGGCCGGGAGAACCGGCTGCCGGGCCTCCGCCCGGCCCGGCGCCACATCCGGCTGCGGCCCCGCCGTCGCCGCCGCGGGGGCCGGAGCCCATGCATCACGGGCCGCCGGAACGGCCCGTTGCCGATCGTCAGCGTTAATATCACCGGGCCGAATCGTCGCAGGCGCCCGCCATTCAACAGGCGAAGTGTTTCAAACTAAAAGAAAACCTGTGGAGCACTGGTGCGCGGGGTCGCTGGCCAGTCTCGGTCACGCTATAGTTGCATGGGGCTGGTTCGCGTGCTGCTTCGAGCGTGAGCGTCGGAGGGGCAGCATGTTGCTTTGACTATGAGGCATTGCGGATATCTATTGTCCGGGGGCTCGGGGAGACGAATGCCAGAAACCAAGTGCTGGCTCGACCGTGTTGGCATGGCAGTGGCCGCGGCGATCGCGGGCGCGGCGCTGTGCTGCGACCCGGTTTTGGCCGACACTTTGGAATCCGCCCTCGCCCACGCCTACGTCAACAATCCGCAGATCAACGCGCAGCGGGCGCTGGTGCGCGCCACCGACGAAGGCGTGCCGACCGCGCTGGCCGGCTACCGGCCCCGGGTCGCTGCGACCGCCAACGTCGGCGTGCAGTCGCTGTCGACCACGGTCCGCGAAATCAGCTCGACCACGCTGGCCAACGCGCCGGCCAGCTATTTCACCCAGAGCGGCGTCAACACCCCGCACGGGGTCGGCGCCACGGTGACGCAGAACCTGCTCAACGGCTTCCAGACCGCCAACCGCACGCGGCTCGCCGAATCCCAGGTCTATGCCGCGCGCGAGACGCTTCGCACCATCGAGCAGACCGTGCTGCTCAACGCCGTCACCGCCTACATGAACCTGTTGCGCGACGCCGGCATCCTCGAACTGCAGCGCTCGAACCTCGACGTGCTGGGAGAGCAGTTGCGGCAGTCCAAGCAGCGGCTGGAGGCCGGCAACGTCACAGCCACCGACGTCTCGCAGTCGGACGCCCGCCTCAACGTCGGCCGCACGCAACTGTTCGCGGCGGAGGCCAATTACGCGAGCTCGAAGGCTGCGTACCGCCAGGTGATCGGGCTCGATCCGGGCAGGCTCGCGCCGGCCTCGCCGGTCGACCGCTTCGTGCCGCGCACCATGCCCGCCGCCATGGCCGCGGGCATCGCGCAGAACCCGATCGTCACCGTCGCCCAGCACAACGTCGATATCGCGGTGCATCAGGTCAAGGTCGCCGAGGGCGCGCTCTATCCGACGCTGTTGCTGCAGGGCAGCGTGCAGAAGAACTACGAGCTGGCGCTCAATTCGCTGCAGTCCTTCACCGCCTCCGGCGTCGCGCAGTATTCGGTGCCGATCTACCAGGGCGGCAGCGAATATGCCGCGGTCCGGCAGGCCAAGGAGACCCAGGGGCAGAAGCAGCTCGAACTCAGCGTCGCCCGCGACCAGGCCCGCCTGACGGTGGCGCAGGCCTGGGCGCAGCTCGAAGCCTCCAAGAGCTCGATCGAATCCACCAAGGCGCAGGTGAAGTCGGCGGAAGCCGCGCTGAACGGCGTGCGCGAGGAGGCCCGGCTCGGCCAGCGCACCACGCTGGACGTGCTCAACGCCCAGCAGGAGCTGGTCGGCGCGCGGATCGCGATGGTGGTGGCGCAGCGCGACCGGCTGGTGAACTCCTACACCCTGCTCTCCGCGATCGGCCGGCTCACGCCCCAGGTGCTCGGCCTCTCCGTCCCCGCCTACGACCCCCAGGTGCACTACCACCAGGTCCGCGACTCATGGGTCGGACTGCGAACCCCGGACGGACGGTAGCG
>CAMAWG010000148.1 GCA_945861855.1 Rhodoplanes serenus | reverse complement strand
TCCCCAACCCTCCCCCACAAGGGGGGAGGGAGGACTCGCAGCAACCGGTCGAGAAAAAATCCAAGCCGCAGCAGTTCCGCCGGCAGAAGAACGACGTGCACGGCTGGGTCATCCTCGACAAGGCCGTCGGCATGACCTCGACCCAGGCGGTGGGCGCGATCAAGCGCCTGTTCTCGTGCAAGCGCGCGGGGCACGCAGGCACGCTCGACCCGCTGGCCTCGGGCTGCCTGCCCATTGCCCTGGGGGAAGCGACCAAGACCGTTCCCTTCGTCATGGACAGCCGCAAGACCTATCGCTTCACCGTGCGCTGGGGCGAGGAGCGGGACACCGACGACGCCGACGGCCGCGTGATCGCAACCAGCGATCGGCGCCCGGACCGCGCAGCGATCGAGGCCCTGCTGCCGGGCTACACCGGGACCATCTCGCAGGTGCCACCACAATACTCGGCGATCAAGGTCTCGGGCGAGCGCGCCTACGATCTCGCCCGCGACGGCGAAACTGTCGACCTTCAGGCCCGGCCGGTCGAGATTCACAGCCTCGAGCTGGTGAACCTGCCGGATGCGGATACCGCTGAATTCAAGGCCGAATGCGGCAAAGGCACCTATGTCCGGTCGCTCGCCCGCGATATCGGCCGGGCGCTCGGATGTTTCGGACATATCAAGGCTTTGCGGCGCGCGGCGGTCGGCTCGTTTCGCGAAAACGACATGATTTCGCTGGAACAGCTGACGGCCATGTGTCATAGAGCAGCCGCCGGTGAGGCTAGCCTCGCCGACGCACTCCTGCCCGTCGAGACCTCGCTGGACGACATCCCGGCGCTGGCCATCAGCCGGGCAGATGCGGCAAGGCTTCAAAGAGGCCAAGCCGTTTTGTTGCGTGGACGGGACGCACCCATCTTCCGCGGCACGGTCTATGTCACGGTCTCGGGCCAGTTGGTGGCCCTGGCCGAAGTGGACCGCGGCGAGATCGTCCCCAAGCGCGTGTTCAACCTGGCCGGGCTGGTGGGAAGCCGCGGACTACAGAAAGGTCACTAGCCGATGTCGATTTCTGCTGAGCGTAAAGCTGAAGTCATCAAGACGAATGCAACGAAGTCCGGCGACACCGGGTCGCCCGAAGTGCAGGTCGCGATCCTGACCGAACGGATCACCAACCTGACTGAACATTTCAAGACTCACGTCAAGGACAACCACTCGCGGCGCGGACTGCTCAAGCTCGTGTCCCAGCGTCGCCAATTGCTCGATTACGTCCGTCGCTCCGATGAGGCTCGCTACAAGACCCTGATCGAGAAGCTCGGCATCCGCCGCTGAACAATGCCGCGCGGGTTTCCCGCGCGTTCGTACGGATTGCTTATCCAGTCCGTTGTTTCACCGGCAGCGAAAGCGCTGCCGATATTTGAACAGCGCGCATGAGGCGCGCCGGTTCGCCTCAACGGAGGCACGAAGGCCATGGCAGGATCGCGAGACATTTTCCCAGCACGCGACAGCGTCGCGCGGAAGAATGTCTCGCCGTCTTGCTCATGGCCATCGCCCCTTCGCGAAAACCATGAGAGAAAAATACAATGTTCGATATCCACCGTGTTGAGCTCGACTGGGGTGGCCGCAAGCTAACCCTGGAAACCGGCAAGGTCGCGCGTCAGGCCGACGGCGCAGTCATCGCCACCTACGGCGAGACCACCGTCATCGCAACCGCGGTCGCGGCCAAGCAGCCGAAGGCCGGCATCGACTTCCTGCCGCTCACCGTCAACTACACCGAGAAATACTACGCGGCCGGCCGCATTCCCGGCGGCTTCTTCAAGCGCGAGCGCGGCCCGACCGAAAAGGACACGCTGACCTCGCGCCTGATCGACCGCCCGATCCGTCCGCTGTTCGCCGACGGCTGGCGCTGCGACACCCAGGTGATCATCACCGTCATGTCGCACGACCAGGAGAACGATCCCGACATCGTCGCCATGGTGGCGGCGTCCGCGGCGCTGACGCTCTCCGGCGCGCCCTTCATGGGCCCGATCGGCGGCGCGCGCGTTGCCTTCGTCAACGGCGAGTACGTGCTCAACCCGACCCTCGACGAGATGAAGGAGAGCCAGCTCGATCTGGTCGTCGCCGGCACCCAGGACGCGGTGCTGATGGTGGAATCGGAAGCCAAGGAGCTCTCCGAGGACATCATGCTCGGCGCCGTGATGTTCGGCCACCGGCACATCCAGCCGGTGATCCAGGCGATCATCCAGCTCGCCGAGAAGGCTGCCAAGGAGCCGCGCGATTTCGCACAGCCCGACACCAAGGCGGTCGAGAAGGAGATGCTCGGCATCGTCGAAAAGGACCTGCGCAAGGCCTATGCGATCCCGGCCAAGGCCGAGCGCCAGGACGCCGTTGCCGCGGTGAAGAAGGCCGCGATGGCGCACTTCTTCCCGGACGGCAAGGACAATCCCGAGCGCCCGATGCAGCTCGTCGCCGGCGTGTTCAAGGAGCTCGAAGCCAAGATCGTTCGCTGGAACATTCTCGACACCAGCAAGCGCATCGACGGCCGCGATCTCGTCACCGTGCGCCCGATCGTCTGCGAAGCCCCGTTCCTGCCGCGCACCCATGGCTCGGCGCTGTTCACCCGCGGCGAGACCCAGGCCATCGTGATCGCCACGCTCGGCACCGGCGAGGACGAGCAGTGGATCGACGCATTGCAGGGAACGTACAAGGAAGCGTTCATGCTGCACTACAACTTCCCGCCGTTCTCGGTCGGCGAGACCGGACGCACCGGCGCGCCGGGCCGCCGCGAAATCGGCCACGGCAAGCTCGCCTGGCGGGCGATCCGCCCGATGCTGCCGGCAAAGGACGAGTTCCCCTACACCATCCGCGTGGTGTCGGAGATCACCGAGTCGAACGGCTCGTCGTCGATGGCGACCGTCTGCGGCACCTCGCTCGCGCTGATGGATGCGGGCGTGCCGCTGAAGCGGCCGACCGCCGGCATCGCCATGGGCCTCATCCTTGAGGACAAGCGCTTCGCCGTGCTGTCCGACATCCTCGGCGACGAGGATCATCTCGGCGACATGGACTTCAAGGTGGCCGGCACCGAGGAGGGCATCACCGCCCTTCAGATGGACCTCAAGATCGCCGGCCTCACCGAAGAGATCATGAAGGTGGCGCTGCATCAGGCCAAGGGCGGCCGGCTGCACATCCTCGGCGAGATGGCCAAGGCGCTCACCGCGGCGCGCGCCGAGCTCGGCGAATACGCTCCGCGCATCGAGACCTTCAAGATTCCGACCGACAAGATCCGCGAAGTGATCGGCACGGGCGGCAAGGTGATCCGCGAGATCGTCGAGAAGACCGGCGCCAAGATCAACGTCGAGGACGACGGCACGGTGAAGGTCGCCTCCGCCGACGGCGAGTCGATCAAGGCCGCGGTCAACTGGATCAAGTCGATCGCCTCCGATCCGGAGATCGGCCACATCTACGAGGGCACCGTCGTGAAGACGATGGACTTCGGCGCCTTCGTGAACTTCTTCGGCGCGAAGGATGGCCTCGTTCACATCAGCCAGCTCGCCCCGAACCGGGTGCAGAAGACCACCGACGTCGTCAAGGAGGGCGACAAGGTCAAGGTCAAGCTCCTGGGCTTCGACGAGCGCGGCAAGGTGCGGCTGTCGATGAAGGTGGTCGACCAGACCACCGGCGAGGATCTGGAAGCCAGGCAGAAGAGCGAGCCCCGCGAACAGGCGGCCGGCGCGGAATAGTCGCGCCGGGCCCAGCCCGGGAAAACCATCAGGGGCGCCTTCGGGCGCCCCTTTTTCTTTGAATACCACAGGAAAATCAGCCGCTTATGCGAATCCGACTTTTTGTGATGGCTAACACATCGCCCAAAGCCGCCCGCCCCTAATCTCCAATCATGAAGAGCGCAGTTGCACCGGTGAGGCAAACCAAAGGGAATGACCGTCACCACGCTCAACGCCACGCAGTCGACCTCGCGACCGCTACCGATCTCTGCGCCGGGCACATCAGGGTGGGTCCCCGTCCCCCACCCAACCCGCCCTGACGGCCCGGCGCCACTTCTATCCGCTCACTCAGTCCGACTCTCGTTCACTTTCTTCATCCTCCTCCTCCCAACTTCGACTATCCCGTCCGCGGCCCCACCACGGACGGGATTTTTTTGACTTCGCGTATCGGCCGTTTGCGCTATCGTTTCACCAGCGGCTTCACCCAGCGCGGCGGCGACGATGCCGGGTCCCCCACCTGCCAATCTGTTCTCGGTGTTTCCGGAGAAGCTGGCGGCGCGGCTGTTCGCCGGCGCCAAGACGACGAGGCTTGCCGCCGATGAGACCCTGTTCCTCGCCGGCGATCCGGGCGACGGCTGCTATCGCGTCGAGCAGGGGCTGCTCAAGGTGAGCATGATCGCGGCGTCCGGCGCCGAGCGGATTCTTGCCATCGTCGGCCCGGGCGCCATCGTCGGCGAGCTCTCGACCATCGACGGCCTGCCGCGCTCGGCGTCGGTCGCGGCGGTGCGCGATTCGGAGCTGACCTTCGTCAGCCGCGCGGCGTTCGCGGCTTTCGCCGGCGAGCACCCGGTGGTCTACAAGCATCTGGTGACGCTGCTCGCCTCGCGGTTGCGCGACACCGACGGCGTGGTGGCGGCGGGAAGCTTTCTTCCGCTCAAGGGCCGCGTGGCGCGGGCGCTGCTCGATCTTTCGGAGGCCTTCGGCCAGGACGTCGGCCAGGGCCGCATCCTCATCCGCCAGAAGGTCAGCCAGAGCGACGTCGCCGCCATGGCCGGCATCGCCCGCGAGAACGTGAGCCGCATCCTCAACGACTGGATCCGCGACAAGCTCGTCAGCCGGCTGTCGGGCTACTACTGCCTGGAGAACAAGAAGAAGCTCGAGCGCGAAAGCGCGTTGTAAAAGACAGGACGGCGCCGCGGCGATCCCTCCCCGTTTTCGGGGAGGGTGGACGCGAGCAAAGCGAGCGGCCGGGTGGGGTGGCGCTGGCACGAGACTCCGTCCCCACCCGACTCGCGCTCGGCTATCGCCTCCGCGCGAGCCACCCTCCCCGAAACGGGGAGGGATGACGTGGCACCATCGCGTCCTATACCGACGCGCCATTTCCGCCGGAACTTGGTTGCCCCTGCAGCAACTTCAGTTGCGTTACTGGATGCCCCGCTGGAGTTTACCCCCGACTTGATCGGGGCGGGGCATGACACCCCGAACTACGCCGCCGCCTGCGGGATCGAGCCCAGCGCCTCGCCCGCGTCCCACGGCTTCCACCACGGCTTCAGCCCCAGATCGCGGGCGATGATGCCGGCGCTGATGTAGCCGGCGCCGCCGGAGATCGCGCCGCCCGGATGGCAGGCCGAGCCCGCCATATAGAGCCGGCCGACCGGAGTGCGGTAGCCGAAGTGGTTGTACATCACCTGATCGGCACCGAACGACCCCATGAAGATGTCGCCGTTGCGCATCTCCGGGAAGGTCTGCGTGTATTCCTGCGCCGTGTAGACGTGCTGGGCGATGATGTTCTTCCGCGTCATGTTCGGCGCGTACTTTGCCCACTTCTCGACGATCCGCTCGGCGAACTCCGCCTTGAAGGTCTCGTAGTCCTTGCAGCCATGGTCGGGCGCGAACGGCATCACGTGCCAGGCATAGGTCGTGTGCTTGCCGGGCGGCGCCTGGGTCGGATCGATCACGCTGAGCGGTCCCGAGCCGAACTGCACGATCTCCGGCACGCGGTTCGCCATCACGTCCTGGTGCGCGGCGAGCAGTTCCTCCATCGTCTCGGCGCCGAGCGACCACTTGAGCGTGCGGCGGATGTTCGGATCGAATTTCTCCGCGTGGAAGCGCACTGGTTCGTGCAGCGCGAGGTGCAGGCCGAAGATGGTCCATTGGGTGTGCTGGAAATTGTCGAGCTTCTTCAGGAACGCCGCAGGAAGCTGATCGCGCCCGATGGCGTCGTCGAAGGTCTGGCCGACGTTGAGGGTCGAGGCGACGAACTGCCTGGCCCGCACGGTGCGGCCGTCCTTCAGGGTGATGCCGGTCGCCTGGCCGCCCTCGATGACGATCTTGTCGAGCTCGACCTGGGGCGCATAGCGCCCGCCGGCGGCGATGAAGGTCTCGAACAGCGCGCGGGCGAGATTGCCGGAGCCGCCCTTGCAGAGCTGGTAGCCGCTTTGCAGGTCGAAGGCGCGGATCACCGAGCCCATCGGGCTCGTTTTCGACAGCGTGTCGACCAGCCAGGTGCCGAACAGCGAAATCTTGAACAGGAACAGGAGCTGCACGTGCTCGTTCTCGAACAGCTCCTTCACCACGTCGAACGGCTGCCGCCGGGTCATCGCCAGGAAATCGCGGCCGATGTCGCTCTTCGACAGGAGCGCCTCGCGCTCGGCCTGCGGCAAGGGATCGGAGAAGCGCTCGGGCAGGAAGATTTTCGCCGTGATCTCCTCGGCCTTCGTGTTCCAGTCGCGGAAGGTCTGGGCGTCCTTCTTGGAGAAGCGCGCGACGTTGGCGAGCGTCTCCTCCAGGTCACGGCCGAAGATCAGCGCCGAGCCGTCGAGATGCGGCTGGCCGAACTCGTAGCGCGGCGTGATGTATTCGACGCGGTCGGCGAGATTGAGGTCCTTGAACCACGGCGTCTCACTGATGTGGAAGTGGTTGATCGAGTGCAGGTTGTGGTAGAAGCCCGGCGCGGTGGCCTCCTCGGTGACCAGCGCGCCGCCGTATTGCAGCCGCCGGTCCACCAGCAGGATGTCGAGGCCGCACTTCTGCAGGTACGAGCCGAGCACCAACCCGTGATGGCCCGCGCCGACGATGATCCCGTCGTAGCTTCGATCCAGTGCCGCCGCCATCGTTCGCTCCCTCAACCGAAGCGCCAAGTCAACCAGATGGCGGCGATCAGCGCGAGTGCGACCAGGCCGGTGGCGATCTTCAGCCCCTGCAGCCGCAACAGACGATCCATGATCTGCGGATTGGCCGCCATCCGCTTGAACTGATCTTCGTCCTGGTAGAGCGGATCGCCGGCCATGGAACAATCCGCCGCTACTGCGCGGCGTCCTTGGTCTCGTCGGCCTCGCTGCGCAGCAGATCGGGCTGCGGCATGGCGATGATGTTGTAGCCGGAATCGACGAAGTGGATTTCGCCGGTGACGCCGCCGGACAATTCGGAGAGCAGATACAGCCCGGCGCCGCCCAGATCCTCCAGCGAGACGCCGCGGCCGAGCGGCGAATGGCGCTGCTGGAACGCGAACATGTAGCGTGCGTCGTTGATTCCGGCGCCGGCGAGCGTGCGGATCGGGCCGGCCGAGATCGCGTTGACGCGGATTTTCTGCGCGCCGAAATCGACCGCGAGATAGCGCACGGACGCTTCCAGGCCCGCCTTGGCGACGCCCATCACGTTGTAGTTCGGCATGGCGCGGTCGCCGCCGTTGTAGGTCAGCGTGACCATGCTGCCGCCGTTCGGCATCAACTCGGCGGCGCGCTTGGCCGCTTCCGTGAACGAGAAGCAGGAGATCACGAGCGTCCGCTGGAAGTTCGTCCGCGTGGTGTCGGCGTAGCGGCCCTTCAGCTCGTTCTTGTCGGAGAAGCCGATGGCGTGGACCAGAAAGTCCATCGTGCCCCATTGTTTCTTGATCTCGGCGAACACGGCGTCGACCGAGGCGACGTCCTCGACGTCGCAGGGCAGCACGATCTTGCCGCCGACCGATTCCGCCAGCGGCTTGACCCGCCGCCCCAGCGCCTCGCCCTGGAAGGTGAAGGCCAGCTCGGCGCCGTGGTCGGCCAGCGTCTTGGCGATGCCCCAGGCGATCGAGTGATCGTTGGCGACACCCATCACCAGGCCGCGCTTGCCCTTCATCAATCCGGTCATCAAATCTCCGAACTCTCCACCGTCATGCCCGGCCTTGTGCCGGGCATCCACGTCTTTCGTTCTTGTTAAGCAAGACGTGGATGGCCGGGACAAGCCCGGCCATGACGCGCTTCTATGTTCTCTTCAAATCGCATCGCACTCACACGTCCAATCGCTTGAGCACGACGGATGCGTTGGTGCCGCCGAACCCGAACGAGTTCGACAGCACGCAGCCGAGCTTCACGTTGTCCTGCCGCTCGCGAACGATCGGCATGTCGGCCATCGCCGGATCGATGTTCTCGATGTTGGCGCTCTCGCAGACGAAGCCATTCTGCATCATCAGCAGCGAGTAGATCGCCTCCTGCACGCCGGTGGCGCCGAGCGAATGACCGGTGAGCGATTTCGTCGCCGAGATCGCCGGGCACTTGGCGCCGAACACCTCGCGGATCGCCTCGATTTCCTTGATGTCGCCGATCGGCGTCGAGGTGGCGTGCGGATTGATGTAGTCGACCGGCGCGTTGACGCCTTCGAGCGCCATCTTCATGCAGCGCACCGCGCCCTCGCCCGACGGCGCGACCATGTCGTGGCCGTCGGAGGTGGCGCCATAGCCCGCGAGTTCGGCGTAGATTTTCGCGCCGCGCGCCTTGGCGTGCTCCAGCTCCTCGAGCACCAGCACGCCGGCGCCGCCGGCGATCACGAAGCCGTCGCGGTCCCGGTCATAGGCGCGCGAGGCCTTCTCCGGAGTCTGGTTGAAGCCCGACGACATCGCGCCCATGGCGTCGAACAGCACCGACATGGTCCAGTCGAGGTCCTCGCAGCCGCCGGCGAAGACCATGTCCTGCTTGCCCCACTGGATCGTTTCCGCCGCATTGCCGATGCAATGGTTCGACGTGGCGCAGGCCGACGAGATCGAATAGTTCACGCCTTTGATCTTGAACCAGGTGGCGAGCGTCGCGGAGGCGGTGGACGACATCGCCTTGGGCACCGCGAACGGGCCCACGCGCTTCGGACCCTTTGTCCTGGTGGTGTCGGCGGCATCGACGATCGCCCGGGTGGACGGCCCGCCCGACCCCATGATGATGCCGGTGCGCACGTTGGAGATTTCGTTCTCCTCCAGGCCCGCGTCGCGGATCGCCTGCTCCATCGCCACGTGATTCCACGCGGCGCCGCGGCCGAGGAAGCGCATGGCGCGGCGATCGACCGATTCGGAAGGATCGAGATTGGGCGCGCCGTGGACCTGGCAGCGGAACCCAAGCGTGGCGTATTCGTCGGCGCGCGAAATGCCGGACTTGGCCTCGCGCAGGCTCGCCAGCACCTCCTGGGTGTTGTTGCCGATGGACGAGACGATGCCCATTCCGGTGACGACAACCCGCCTCATACAAGCCTCGTCCGCACTGGGTGGAACTCCATGGACTTCAAATTTGGACCGGAGCAACCGGCCCCGCAAGGGTCAGGGCACTCCGTCGTCATTCCGGGGCGCCGCGAAGCGGCGATCCCGGAATCCATAATCCCTGTATTTCCATACTATCAGCGACAGGGGTTATGGATTCCGGCACTCGCTTCGCTCGGCCGGAATGACGCAGCATCTCATCAAGCCGCGCTCGGCTTCAGCGCGTCGGTATCGCGGAACAATCCGACCTTGAGATCGAACGCCTTGTAGATCACCGTGCCGTCGGCCGAGAGCCAGCCGTCAGCGATGCCGAGCACGAGCTTGGAGCGCATCACCCGCTTGATTTCGAGCCCGTACACGACGTTCTTCATGGTCGGCAGCACCTGGCCGGAGAACTTGAGCTCGCCCAGGCCCAGTGCCCGTCCCTTGCCCGGCGAGCCGAGCCAGCCCAGGAAAAATCCCAAAAGCTGCCAGAGCCCGTCGAGGCCGAGGCAGCCCGGCATCACCGGATCGCCCTTGAAGTGGCAGGGAAAAAACCAGAGGTCCGGTTTGACCTCGAGCTCCGCCCGCACCAGCCCCTTGCCGTATTCGCCACCGGTTTCCGCGAGCTCGGATATACGGTCGAACATCAGCATCGGCGGCAGGGGCAGTTGCGGCCCCTCCGGGAACATCTCACCCCGGCCGCAGGCCAGCAGGTCCTCGAATTCAAAGCTGTTGCGCCGGTTTTCCATCGCCATCCCGGTTGAGGTTGAGCCGCCAAGGCATGTTCCCTAACATAGCGGCTGGCCCCTGGAGAAAATAGGACCATATCCAAGCATGCCGCCAGCGCAGAGCGCTTGTGCAAACGGTGGCGCTTGTTGCGAAAAGGTTGCATCTCAGGTTCGTCGGCTATATGATTACAAATGCAACGATCTTAGAACCGTTCTGATCTAGTCAGGCGTACCAAGATGACCGAAACACGGACCATGATTTTGTCGAGCGCAGCCGAGGTAGCGGACCTTCGCCGCGATGTGCTGAACGGCTGCCCGTGGCACGACGTGAAGTCGATGCTGCGTGACGTCGGTCTGCGGCCGACCCGTCAGCGCATGGCGCTTGGCTGGATTCTGTTCGCCAAGGGCGACCGGCATCTGACCGCCGAGATGCTTTACGAGGAAGCGAGCAAGGCCAAGGTGCCGGTGTCGCTGGCCACGGTCTACAACACGCTGCACCAGTTCACCGAAGTGGGTCTGCTGCGCCAGGTCGCGGTCGACGGATCGAAGACCTATTTCGACACCAACACCACCTCGCACCATCACTTCTTCGTCGAAGGCGACAACGCGCTGGTGGATATCCCCGGCGCCGAGGAAATCGTCGGCAAGATGCCGGCCGCTCCCGCCGGCTACGAGATCGCCCGCATCGACGTGGTGGTCCGCCTGCGCCGCAAGGGCAAGTAGTTCAAAATTCACCGTCTGCGAACTTCGGCCGGGCTCACGCCCGGCCTTTTCTTTTGTGACGCATCCTA
>CAMAWG010000147.1 GCA_945861855.1 Rhodoplanes serenus | reverse complement strand
GACAGGCCCGGCAGCGGCAGCATAGGGTCATACATGGCGGGTGTGGCTTTCCTGAAATTGCGTAGTTTTGATTCGAGACCAAAATCATACGCTGAATCAGTACTTTAAGGCACAACCGCCTGCTAGTCGTGAATAATTCGGGCTAGCGCGTCGCACCGGTCATGCAGCCCGACCGAGAGAATGGTCGCGTCGCCCCATCGCGCGCTGCGGATCGCGAACGGCCGGCTGCGACCCTTCATCCAGCCCGCCACGACCGGCTGGCCCGGCGCCTGGGCGTAGAGCGCCCCGCCGAACAGGTCGAAGTCGGCGACGCGGTCGAGTTCCACATCGTCGGTCATGCCCGCCGTGCAATTGCAGAAGCCGATTTTGGCGCGGAGGTAGACGTTGATCTCGGTGCCGCAGTCGGCGGCGCTGCACTGGAACGCCGTGCCCTTGCCCCACTGATCCATCGGGAACGGCCAGCGCACCTCGCGCCAGACCGGATGCGGCGCGGTCCCGACGCCCACCGACTGCGCCGGCAGAAGGGCGAACGCGCTGGCGAGCCCGCCCAGGGCGAAGGCTGCGACGGCGCTCAGGATCGTGGTGTGCTTTCGCATGTCGTCATCGGCGCAATCCCGCGGGCGCGCGAATGACGCAGGCCGCGGGCCGTTAATTTTTAGCTGGAAAGATCATGCATGTGGTCGAGGCGTGAGCGTAGAGCTTTCCGGCGCCATCCTTAACGGCGCCCTCGGATGTCGCGACCGTGCGCCCGCGATGGATGATGCGGCCTTCGGCCTGAACCGTGCCGGTGTCCTTGCTGATCGGGCGCACCAGGTTGAGCTTGAGTTCCAGCGTGGTCCAGCCTTCGCCCTTGGCGAGCGTGGTGAAGATCGCGCAGCCCAGCGCGGAATCCAGCAGCGTCGCGGCAAAGCCGCCGTGCACCGTGCCGATCGGATTGTAGTGCCGGAATTCCGGCAGGCCTTCGAACCGGGCATAGCCGGGGGACACTTCGGCCAGATGAAATCCGAGTGTGGCGCACATCGGCGGTTGCGGCAGCTTGCCGCTGGCCATGTCGCTCAGGAATTCGAGGCCGGTGCGCGCCACGATCTGGTCGGGCGGTACGAGCCCGGTCGCCAGCGGCTTTGCGCCGGTAACCTTTCCATGCAGTCCCTGCTCGAAGGCGGCGACATCCTGCGTCATCCGCTCGGCAAGCCGCACCATCTCCTCGCCGCGCGGGGTGAGCGTGATGCCCGAGCGGCCGCGCTTGAACAATCGCGCATCGAGCCGCTGCTCGATCTGCCCGAGTTTTCGAAACACGGTTGAATGGTTAATCCGCAGCGCCTTCGCCGCTTCGGCGAGCGATCCGCGATCGGCGATCGCCTTCACGAAGCGAAAATCATCCCACGACAGCATTCACCATGACTCCAGCCGGCATATGGCTTTGCACGGGCTCCAACATTAACCGTCGAAACAAAACACACGCGACGGCAGCGCGCGAATGATGGATGATCGCTCGTGAAGGGGAGGCCTTCAGATGGCATTCATCGGCAAGAAAGTGATTATGCCAAAGCGAAAAAGCTTTGTCCTCGCAAGCTTG
Organism: Rhodoplanes serenus; assembly: GCA_945861855.1. Taxonomy (GTDB): domain Bacteria; phylum Pseudomonadota; class Alphaproteobacteria; order Rhizobiales; family Xanthobacteraceae; genus Z2-YC6860. Next base: position 9,220 of record CAMAWG010000147.1, on the reverse strand, counting down.
TCGATTGCACTGGCAATCGCCGCGACGTCGCCGGTTCTCGCGGGCCGCCAGGTTCACGGCGGCGACGTGGCTCGTATTCTCAACGGCAAGCAGTTTCATATCGAATGTGTTGACGGCACCGTCGGGCGCGGACAGGTCAATCAGCACGGCATGGCTACAGTGTCCTATCGGCGTCCGTCCGCGCCACGCGGCAAGCCGGACGAATACGATAACGCCGTCGTGCGCGTGAAGGGCGTCGAAATCTGCCTCGCCTGGCGGCAGTTCGGCGGCGGCGGCGACGGCTGCTACCCCGTTTCCGAAGAGACCACCGGGCGCTTTCGGCTCAGCACCGGCCCGCTGTGGTGCGACATCAGCCCGAAATAATTCCAGTTTCATGACGTCTCAATTTGCTGGCGGCGCCGGGGGCAACCCTGGCGCCGTTTGCGTCTTGGGCTGTGGCGGGAACAGCAGGCGTTGGTACAGCCAGCCGATGCCGACCAGCACGAGGCCCAGCCCGATGAACGACAGCGCGCGGAACACGCCGGTCAGCCCGGCCATGTCGAACAGGAACACCTTGCCGACCGTGAGCAGCGTGATCGCCGCCGACGCGAGCCGCGCCGGCTGCGAGCGCACCCAGATGCCGAACAGCAGCAGCGCCACTCCGTAGGCGAGCCAGACCACCGAATAGGCGTACTGCTCGGCGTCGGTGGTCACGCTGCGGCTCAGCACCGGCCCGTGGTAGAGCGTGCGCACCTCGAGGGTGAGATACGTCAGCATCAGCAGGACCGCGATGGCCGCGGCGGCGATGCGATAGCCCTGCGGGCGTACGTCGCGCGTCCGCAGCGCCAGCACGATGGCGAGCACGGCGGGAATGCCGTAGCCCAGCAGGATGAGGTTGATGAAGGCGCCGCCGACCGGCTCGCCGGTGAACAGCGGATTGCACGTCATCCACAGACCGAAGACGATGCCGCAGAACGTCGCGGCCGCGATCGCCAGCGCACCTGCGTCGTGCACGACGCTGCCGGTGCGGTGGCGGACGTGTTCGAGCCCGATCGCCATCGCCAAGCCGGTGCAGACATGCAGCGCAAGCTCGGCGAGCCCGCTGTGGACGCGGTAGATATTGCCGCCGTTCATGAAATGGCGGATTTCCAGGAACGCCAGCAGCACCGTGAACAGGATCGCCGCGCTGTCCACCATGCGCGAGGGCCGGTCGTCGGCGCGCTTGCGCAGCAGATGCCCCGCGACCCAGAACGAGACCGCGGGCACGCCGTAGCCGTAGAGGATCCAGTTGAAGATCGGCGTGGTGCCGACGTCGGAGCCGACGATGCGCGGCTCCCAGCCGACCCGCGCCAGCACCAGCCCAACGGCTGCGGCGGCGAGCCACCGCAGCATGGGGAAGGGGCGCTCGTTGGCGATCCAGGCGATGCCCGGCACCATCAGCGCCAGTGCCACCGTCAGCCAGCCCTTTTCCAGCGCAAAGGTCATCGCCAGCGCCAGCGCCGCGACCGTGCCGACGGCGTAGAGCGAGCCGGAGGCGGCGGAGCCCGGACGGGGCGGGCGCTTGCCGAGCGTCTCGGTGGCGTAGCCGTAGAGGGCTGCCAGCAGCAGGGCCAGGCCCGCGAACGGGATCGAGCGTTCGAAGCCCGCGATCCGATAATAGAGCGCGATCAGGATCAGCAGGGGAGTGGCGACCGACGCCGCGCTCCACAGGATCGGGATGAACGATGACTGCGAGCGCCCCTGCGCGAGGAAACCGCCGGCGCCGAACAACACGGCATAGAGGAAGCCCAGGGCGATATGCGGGCCGATGTCGGCGCGCCACGGCTGCGGCGCGGCTTGCCCGGCAATGCCGGCCGGCGCGATCAGATAGGCAATCTCGGGCGCCAGCGCCCAGCGGATGATGACGACGCTTGCGAAGATCGCGGCAATCGGCAGTGCGCCGGCCGCGGCGTCGGTGCGCCAGGCGATGGCGAGGGTGGCGATCGTGAGCGCGGTGAACACGGTGAGCGCCGCCGGATCGTGGCGGCTTGCCAGCACCAGGATGAGGGCGCCGAAGCCGTAGACCGAAAGTACGATGACCGAGAGCGGGTCGATCTTTCCGGGTTCCGACGACGGCCCGTAGAACAGGCCGGCGACGATCATGGCGGCGGCGAGCGCATAGCCGACAACCACGTGGAACAGATGCGCGGCGAGTGCCTCGACGCCGCCGTCGGTGACGCCCGGCAACAGCCAGAAGAATCCGAAGGCGACCGCGATGAGCGCCAGCCATTGCCACAGCCGCACGAGCGCCAGCGCGAAGGCCGCCGCCGTCACCACGCCGAGATAGATGTAGAGCGCCCAGTAGTTCGGCTCCGCCGACGCGACCAGCATCGGCGTGATATAGGCGCCGACGAGGCCGAGTGCTGCCAACGCCGGGCCGTGCAGCAGCGCCGCGCCAAGCGTCGCCAGCGCCACCGCGCCGAGCAGCACGAAGGCAAAGGCCGGGTCGAGGAAGCCGTAAAGCCCATAGGCCGCATAGACCGTGGCATAGGCCACGGTGGTGCCTGCGGCGGTGAGGATGCTCGGGATGTCGGCGTTGGGGACGGCGAAGCCCGCGATCTGCTTTTCCCGGCGCGCCCATTCGCCGCCGACGACGAGTGCGGCCGCGAGCAGCGCGCCGAAGAACAGACGGAGGCCCGGCCCGATCAGGCCCGCCTCGATGGAATATTTCACGAGGAAAATGCCGCCCAGCGCCAGCGCCACGCCGCCGATCCAGACCGTCCAGCGGGTGCCGAATTTTTCCTCGAAGCTGATGACGCGCTCGGGCTCCACAGGTTCTGCGGGCGGTGCGGGGGGAGCCGCCGTGGGTTTGGGTTGCGGCGGCGGGACCGGCTGCTCGACGCGAGGGGGTTCTGCCGCGGCGGCTGAAATCGCGAGAGCGGGCGCAGGCTTGGGAGCGGGCGGCGGGGTTGCAGGTTGAGGCGCTTTGGCCGCCGCAGGCGCCGCGCCCGGCGCACCGATCACGCGCAGTTCGAGCGCGGCGAAGCGCGCTTCGATCCCGCGCAGCCGGTCGTTGATGTTGACCGTTTTGACCAGCGCCACGATGGCGATGATCGGGAACGCCAGCATCGCGAAGCCGAGCAGAACGAAGAATTCCATGGGACGCCCCCGCGAGGTCGAATCTACGCTTGCTGAACGACCGTCGATAGCGGGCTCAGGCGCAACCCACAGGCCTGCGCCCCTGTTGGTCGCGGCAAACCTGGGAATGGTTCAGTCGAGGGGTCGGAGTTCGTCATGGCCGGGACATAGGCGAGCGAAGCGACGCCGTCCTCGGACGGCTATGCCCGGCCATCCACGTCTTCTTGTAACCGAGGCGTGGATGCCCGGCACGAGGCCGGGCATGACGTGGAAATGCCTACGACCGCCCGCCGAGCCGCAGCCCGGGCGCCGGCCGCTCCTGCACCACGTCGCGGCGGAAGCGAAACAGCGCCGCCGGCCGTCCGCCGGTCGCGGTCGAGGTTTCGCCGGTCGGCTCGACCAGCGCCGCAGTCTCGACGAGTCTGCGGAAATTCTGCTTGTGCAGATGCCGCCCGGAGATCGCCTCGACGGTGCGCTGCAGATCGGTCAGGGTGAATTCGTCCGGCATCAGTTCGAACACCACCGGGCGGTATTTCAGCTTGGCGCGGAGCCGCGCGATGGCGGTCGCCAGAATGCGCCGGTGGTCGAAACGCATGGCCTCGCCGAGCGGCGGGATTTTTCCGCGCGGCACGGTGGCCTCGCGGCCGTCGCGGCGCGCCTCCTCGACCAGCCCTGCCTCATAAAGGAGCTCGTAGCGGTCGAGCACCTTTTCCTCGTCCCAGGGCGAGCCGCCGATGCCGAAGCAGTGCCGCATCCGCTCGCTCCGGCCGAGCGGCCGCGGTGGTTCGCTACTCTTGCCGCTCTTCGCCCACCGCTCCAGCAGCGGCACGATGGGCTGGTCGAGGATGCCCGGCCGGCCGTCGCGCCAGTCTTCCCACGGGAAGAAGCGGTACCACGGCTCGAAGCCCGCATGGGCCTCGCGCAGCGCCGCGGCGTTGTCGGACATGCGGGTGAGCGCGAGATAGCCGACCGAGATCATGTGCATGCCGGTGTCGTCAGGCCGGGCGTGGCGGCCGCGGTCGCCGAACGTGTAGAGCTGCTCGACGTAGCCGACGTTGATCGCGGTCTGCGCCGCCACCCAGTTGCGCAGGCCGATCTCGAAGGTGCGGTGGGAGAGCGGATCGAACGGGCCGAACGGCAGGCCCGCGCGGGTGCCGCTTTTCGGATCGGCGGCGACCAGGATGCGCGGCTCCTCCGCCTCGACGGCGACGATGGCCGCGGTCAGCCCCACTTCGATCGGCGTCAGATGCGTGTCGGCCATCATTGTCTCACGCCGGGGCGCGCGTCGGCGGCCCGGGCCGGCAACAATGGATCATTCCAGATCGAGCCGGAAGGGTTCGCCCTCCGGGGCGGGCCGGCCGGGACCCAGCGTCTCGACCGCGGCGATCATGCGCCCGTTCCGGCCGAGGATGCGGTCGGCATGGCCGACCAGCATGATGTTGGGCGCGGCCGTTGCGGACGACTTGCGGATCGCCTGGACGATCGTCGCCTCGTCGCGGCCGGGATTGAGCGCGCAGGCGGTGATGAAGGCGCCGGCGGTCGAGCGGCTGATGCCGGCATAGCAGTGCATCACCAGCGGCGCGCGGCGGTCCCACCGTTGCACGAACCGGATCAGGTCGTGGACGTGCTCCTCGGCCGGATGGGTGTAGCCGTCCATCGGCGTCATGATGTCGTCCATGCCGAGGATGAGGTGGTTGGCCTCGACGATGGAGGTCGGCCGCTCGACGCGGTCGATCAGCCGCAGCAGCGTGACCATGTGGCTCGCGCGGGTCTCCGCGACGGTGTCGTGCAGGCGGGCGAGGGAGCAGACGTGGATCATGGGTAGCCTTCGGGAATCGAGAGCATCGTATAAAGCCAAATTACGCCGCCGTCATGGCCGGGCTTGTCCCGGCCATCCACGCCTTACTTCGCAAATAAGAAAGAAAGGCGTGGATGCCCGCAACAAGTGCGGGCATGACGTTGAGAAGTCGTCATTCCCGAAGCAACGCATTGAACCGCTCAAGAAACCGCTTCTCCGCCGTACCGGCCGACCACGGCGTCAGATAGTCCCGCTCGATCGCGGGCGACAGCGCCGGCGGCGGCCCAAAGAAGCGCCGCGCCTCGGCATCGCTGAAGCCCGCGAGCCGCGTCGCTTCGAGACAGGCCGCGCCCCGGTCGGCGGTCTTGATCATGCGCTCGATCTCGGCCGTGCGCTTTACCGGCAGGCCAAAGCGAAGGTGGATGGCGGCGAGCAGCCGCGCCTCGACCACCTTGTAGGCGCCGCCGATCACCGCCTTGAACGGCGAGATCATGTCGCCGATCACATATTCCGGCGCGTCGTGGAGCAGGATTTCCAGCCGCGCCTTGCGGTCGAGGCCGGGCCAGCGCGCCCGCGCCACCGTCTCGACCAGGAGCGTGTGCTGCGCGACCGAGAAGATATGCGTGCCCTCGGTCTGGCCGTTCCAACGCGCGACCCGGGCGAGCCCATGCGCGATGTCGGCGATCTCGACGTCGAGCGGCGAGGGGTCGAGCAGATCGAGCCGCCGGCCGGACAGCATGCGCTGCCACGCGCGAGAGGAGGTGCTGTGGGGTGTTGGCTTGCGAGGCATCGTGGAACTGACGCCTATTTCTTCTTGCCGAACTTCTGTACACGTTCGTGATAGTGGCACTTCACCAGGTGGTCGTTGACCATTCCGACCGCCTGCATGAAGGCATAGACAATGGTTGGCCCGACGAACTTGAAGCCGCGCGCCGCCAACTCCTTCGACATCTTCTTCGATAATTCCGTTTCCGCCGGCACCTGCTTGGTGTCGCGGAATTTGTTGATCTTCGGCTTCCCGTCAAGAAAATCCCACAGGAACGCCGAAAAGCCCGGACCCTTGTCCATGATTTCGAGATAGCCGCGCGCCGAGAGCACCGCGCCCTCGACCTTGAGGCGGTTGCGCACGATGCCGGCATCCGCCATCAGTCTGGCTTTCTTCCGCGCGTCGTAACGGGCGATTTTTTCGGGATTGAATTCATCGAAGGCGCGGCGGAAATTCTCGCGCTTGCGCAGGATCGTGATCCACGACAGCCCCGCCTGGAATCCGTCGAGCACGAGCTTCTCGTAAAGCGCGCGGTCGTCGTATTCCGGCACGCCCCATTCGTCGTCGTGATAGGCGATGTAGAAGGCGTCGTCCTTGCCGGGCCAGGGGCAGCGATGCCTTCCGTCGGCGTGGAGGAGGGGACCGGCCATCAGACCTTCTCCCCGGGCCACGCGAACGTCGCCCAGTGGGGCTTGCGCGGCTCGATGGCCACGCCGCCGGCCATGAGCGGCGTGCCCGCGGCGCGCGCGTCCGCCACGCGATCGAGGCGGAGCATGGCGAGCGCGCTCTGGCCCGCATGCGAGCCGGTGGTGCCGACCTGCCTGTCGCCGGCCATCACCGGGATGCCGGCTTCGGGGGCGAAGCCTTCGACCGCGACCGGCACGACACGGTTTCGTGCGGTGCCGCGATGCTCCATGCGCGACACCACCTCCTGGCCGACGTAGCAGCCCTTGTCGAAATCGACGCCCGCGAGCTGGTCCATGTCGGTCTCGTGCGGGAAGGCGTCGCCGTAGATGAAGTCGAGCCCGCCGCGCGGCACGCCCTGCGCGATCCGATGCGCCTCGTAGGCGGCGGCCTCCATCGGCTCGGCGCCGAGGTCGGCCGCTGCCTCCTTCGCCAGATGTGGCGGCAGCATCACGCGCTGGCCGAGCGCCGGCAGCCGCGGGTCCGGGTAGATCAGGCCGTATTCGGTCGAGCCGCTGCCATCCCAGATTGCCATGACACCCAGAACCTCCGAAAGGTCTTCGCAGATGACCTTGGCGCGCAGCTTGTAGAAATTGAGCTTCTCCACGAGGTTCGGCGCGAGCGCGCGCGGGCAGTCGAGAAAGAAGCCGCCGCCGTCCGCGGCCGGAGCCTCGGCGACGATGCAATCGACGACGATCTTGCCCTGCGGCGTGAGCAGCGCGCCGAAGCGCGCCTGCTCCGGCGTCACCTTGGCGACGTCGGTGGTCAGGAGGCCGTTGAGGAAGGTGCGCGCGTCGATGCCGGCGACCTTGACCACGCCTCGGTCGGGGAGAAGTGCCGCTTTCATGCGATTCCTTGTTGCCTCCGGGAACGTAAGCCGCTGATGTTGGCGGCTCAAGGGTGTGGACTGGAATAGGTGCAAAGGAGCCACGTTCCATGGCGGGCAGCTACGACCTGATCCTCAAGGGCGGCACCATCGTCAACCAGGACGGCGAAGGCGTGCGCGACCTGGCGATTGCCGGCGGCCGGATCGCCGCCATCGGCGACGTGGGCTCGTCCGCCGCCGAGACGATCGACTGCCGCGGCCTGCATGTGCTGCCCGGCGTGATCGACAGCCATGTGCATTTCCGCGAGCCGGGCCTGACCCACAAGGAAGACCTGGAGAGCGGGTCGCGAGCAGCGGTGCTCGGCGGCGTTACCGCGGTGTTCGAGATGCCGAACACCGAGCCGAACACCGTGAACAAGGCGGCGCTCGCCGACAAGGTGGCCCGCGCGCATCACCGGATGCACTGCGATTTCGCGTTCTATATCGGCGCAACCCGCGAGAACACCCACGAACTGGCCATGCTCGAGCGCTTGCCTGGCGCTTGCGGCGTCAAGGTGTTCATGGGTTCCTCGACGGGATCGCTCTTGATTGAGGACGACGACGGCATCCGCAATGTCCTCAAGGCGATCCGCCGCCGAACAGCCTTTCATTCCGAGGATGAATACCGCCTGCGCGAGCGCATGCACTTGCGCGTCGAGGGCGACCCCTCCTCGCATCCGGTCTGGCGCGACGCCACCACGGCGCTGCTGTGCACGCAGCGGCTCATCCGGCTCGCCCGCGAAACCGGCGCGCGCGTCCATGTCCTGCACATCACCACCAAGGAGGAGATCGAATTCCTCAGCGGCCACAAGGACGTCGCCACGGCGGAGGCGACTTCGGCCCACCTTACGCTCGCCGCGCCCGACTGCTACGAGCGGCTCGGCACGCTCGCCCAGCTCAATCCGCCGGTGCGCGACGCCTCGCATCGCGACGGCATCTGGCGCGGCCTCGCCCAGGGCGTCATCGATACGATCGGATCGGATCATTCCCCGCACACCCGCGAGGAGAAGGCCCACCCCTATCCGAAGACCCATTCCGGCATGACCGGGGTGCAGACGCTCGTGCCGATCATGCTCGACCACGTCAATGCGGGCCGGCTGTCGCTTGCACGCTTCGTCGATCTGACCAGCGCCGGCCCGGCGCGGATTTACGGCATCGCCCGCAAGGGCCGGATCGCGGCCGGCTATGACGCAGACCTGACATTGGTCGATCTCAAGCGCCGCGAGACCATCACCGACCGCTGGATCGCCTCGCGGGCCGCCTGGACGCCGTATGACGGCGTGTCGGTGACCGGGTGGCCGGTTGGAACCTTCGTCCGCGGGCGGAAGGTCATGTTTCAGGGGGAGATCGTCGAACCGTCCCACGGCGAGGCGGTGCGGTTCCTGGAGACGATAGAACCCACGGCTTGATCGCGATTACTGGCGGGCGATCTCGACTGTGAACTCGCCGTTGCGGATGCGCTTGGAGAGGCTGTCGGCGTATTTTGCCGCCGCTTCCTCGCCGTAGGTGGTGACCAGCTCGGCGAAGGCGGCGAACAGGCAGGACATCGCCATGCAGTCGTCATCGACGCCGTCGAGCCGTGCTTCCGCCCAGGCTTCGTTGACATAGCTGAGCGCGACCATCTTCTGCTCGCGCTCGGGCGCCGGCTCTTGGCTTGGGTCTGTCTGGTTCACGGAATGAATGCTCGAAATAAGGCGGAGGCGCGCCCTCGCTGCCACATCGGTAAACAGGCTAGCACGCGAATGCGCCGCATCCCGGCAGTTTTCGGGACACGGTTAATCCACGCGGTTAACGGCGGGGATTACGCAGCAATTCAGTTCGTGTAGCGCGCCGTGATCTCGCGCGAAATCTTGGCGCCTTCATCGAGATAGCGGCGCACGGCGACGTTTGCGGCCGGGGTGCAGGTCCGGTAGGTCCGCTGGAAGCTGCGATAGCCGTTGTTGAAGTTCGCCACCAGCCGATTGCGCCGGTCGCCGCTCTGAGCCTCGGCGTCGAGCAGGGCCGACATCTG
>CAMAWG010000146.1 GCA_945861855.1 Rhodoplanes serenus | reverse complement strand
CGGCGGCGCGGTCCGCGAGCGCCGCGTCGGACAGGTCCGGCCACTCGTCGCCGCCCGCCCGGCGCAGGAACATCACCCGGTCGCGCCATTGCTGAAGCGATTTCGTCCAGGGCAGCCGGCCGAGGCCGGCCCGGACGATTCCGTCGGCAAACTGCTTGGCCGTCTCGGGGCCAGGAATGACCGGGAAGGGACGCTCGCCCAGCGTGATGGCTCCCAGCCGCTCGCTGCGGCGGCCGCGCAGGCTTCCCGATGCGGCATCGAACGTGACGTCCTCGCGGCGCTCGATGCGGTCGGCGAAACGCTCTTCGATCTCATCGAGCGTCATGGGCGCCGCGAGCAGGATGCGGCTCTGCGCGGCGGTGCCGGCAAGCTCGGCCACCGCGAGGAATGTCTCGCGCGAAAGCGCCGAAGCGGGATCGATGTTGGCGCCGCGGCCGTTGGCCAGGAGAAACACGCCATTGGCGCCGCGGCTCCGGGCGATGCGGTCGGGATAAGCGAGCGACAGGATCGCGCCGGGGCTGAGTGCCCCTCCGCCATCCGATGGATCCTCGGGCGGGCCGCCCGGCGGGGGCGTAGCGCGGAGAAAGCCCAAAGGCTCGACAGCGCCGGCCCACGTCCTTGCCATCCGCCGGCCGTCCTCGCCGCGCCGCGAGCGGTCGCGGCGGAACTGATCGAGCCTATGGACGAGATCGACGTCGGTGCCGCCAAGCCCGCGCTCGGACAGAATCGCGGCGATGTCGGCGGCGCGCTGGCCCGCGCCAACTGCTGCGGCATCGACCACCATGCGGGCGAGGCGGGGCGGCAGCGGCAAACGGCGAAGTTTTTTGCCCTCGTCAGTGATACGGCGCTCAGCGTCGATCGCGCCGAGCTCGGTCAGCAGCGCCCTCGCCTCCGACAGCGCGCCGGCAGGCGGCGGATCGAGGAACGCGAGCATCCCCGGGTCGGCCGCGCCCCATTGCGCCAGATCGAGCAGCATTCCCGACAGATCGGCCGACAGCATCTCCGGCCGGGCATAGGCCTCCAGCGACGCGGTCTGCGGCTCGTCCCACAACCGATAGCAGACGCCGGGCTCGGTGCGCCCGGCGCGGCCGCGGCGCTGATCGGCGGCGGCGCGCGACACCCGGACGGTTTCGAGCCGCGTCAGGCCCACGTCCGGCTCGTAGCGCGGCACCCGCGCCAGCCCCGAGTCGACGACCACTCGCACGCCCTCGATCGTGATCGAGGTCTCCGCGATCGAGGTTGCCAGCACCACCTTGCGGCGGCCCGCGGGCGCCGGCGAAACCGCGCGATCCTGGGTCTGCGCGTCGAGCGCGCCGTAGAGCGTCACGATGTCCACCGCGGGATCGCTGACGAGGTCCTTGACCAGAGTCTCGGTGCGGCGGATTTCCGCCTGGCCCGGCAGGAACGCCAGGATCGAGCCCGGCTCGGCGCGGAGCGCCCGCGCCACGGCCTCGGACACCTGCCGTTCGATCAGGACGGTGTTGTCGCGGCCGAGATAGCGCGTCTCGACCGGGAACGCGCGACCCTCGCTCTCGACCACCGGCGCATCGCCGAGTTCTTTGTCGCCAAGCAGCTTCGCCACCCGCGCGCCGTCGAGCGTCGCCGACATCACCAGAAGCTTGAGATCCTCGCGCAGGTTCTGCTGCACGTCGCGGGCCAGCGCCAGCCCGAGATCGGCGTCGAGCGAGCGCTCGTGAAATTCGTCGAACAGCACGGCGGCAACGCCGTCGAGCGACGGATCGTCGAGGATGAGCCGCGTGAAGATGCCTTCGGTGACCACCTCGACGCGGGTCTTGCGCGACACCTTCGAGCCGAAGCGGACGCGAAGGCCGACGGTTTCGCCGACGCTTTCCTTCAAGGTGGCCGCCATGCGCTCGGCCGCGGCGCGCGCGGCGAGCCTCCGCGGCTCCAGCACCAGGATTTTCTTATCCGCCGCCCAGAGCGTGTCGAGCAGCACGAGCGGCACGCGGGTGGTCTTGCCGGCGCCCGGCGGCGCGACCAGCACGGCGCAATCGCGCTGCCGCAGCGCCGCGGTCAGCTCGGGCAGCGCCTCGTCGATCGGGAGCTCGGTGTCGAAGATACCCATTGGTCCTGGATGCCCCCGCCCTGGCGGGGCATGACAACCGGAATCAGTGGCCGTTGGAGCGCGGACGGCCGACACTTTCATAAACGAAGCCGCGCTGGCGCATCTCGTCGGGCAGGTAGATGTTGCGCAGGTCGACGATCACCGGCTTGTCCGCCATCGCCGTCTTCAGCCGGTCGAGGTCGAGCGCACGGAACTGCTCCCATTCCGTCACGATGACCAGCGCGGCGGCCCCTTGCGCGCATTCGTAGGCGTCCTCGCAATAGGTCAGCTCGGGCAGCACCTTCTTCGCCTGCTCCATGCCGACCGGATCGTAGGCCCGCACCGTCGCGCCCATGTCGTGCAGCGCCGTGATCAGCGGGATCGACGGCGCGTCGCGCATGTCGTCGGTGTTGGGCTTGAAGGTGAGGCCGAGAATGGCGACGGTCTTGCCGCGCAGGTTGGTGCCGAGCGCAGCGGTCACCTTGCGGGCCATGGCGCGCTTGCGGATTTCGTTGACCGAGGCGACCGTCTCGACGATGCGGAGCGGCGCCTCGAAGTCCTGCCCGGTCTTGATCAGCGCCAGCGTATCCTTGGGAAAGCACGATCCGCCGTAGCCCGGACCGGCGTGCAGGAACTTGCCGCCGATCCGGTTGTCGAGGCCGATGCCGCGCGCGACCTCCTGCACGTCGGCGCCGACCCGCTCGCAGAGGTCCGCGATCTCGTTAATGAAGGTGATCTTGGTGGCGAGGAAGGCGTTGGCGGCGTATTTGATCAGCTCGGCGGTGCGGCGGCCGGTGGTGACGATCGGCGAGCGGTTGAGATAGAGCGGGCGATAGAGCTCGGCCATCACCTTCGACGCGCGGGCATCCTCGGTGCCGACCACGATGCGGTCGGGATGCTTGAAGTCCTGGATCGCCGCGCCCTCGCGCAGGAATTCCGGATTGGACACCACGGCGGCTTCGGCGTCCGGCCTCGCCTCGCGGATGATGCGCTCGACCTCGTCGCCGGTGCCGACCGGGACGGTCGATTTGGTCACCACCACGGTGAAGCCGTCGAGCGCGCCGACGATCTCCTTGGCCGCGGCATAGACATAGGACAGGTCGGCGTGACCGTCGCCCCGCCGCGACGGCGTACCGACCGCGATAAAGACCGCGTCGGCCTCAGCCACCGGGGCCTTCAGATCGGTCGCGAAGCTCAGGCGTCCGGCCTTCACATTGGCGGCGACCAGGTCCTCCAGTCCGGGCTCGTAGATCGGCATCTCGCCGCGCTGCAGCGCCGCGATCTTGTCCGCGTCCTTGTCGACGCAGATGACGTGATGGCCGAAGTCGGCAAAGCAGGCCCCGGAAACGAGGCCGACGTAGCCGGTACCGATCATTGCAACGCGCATGAGGTGCAAACATGGTTAACGATCCGGCCCCCGCGGCCGGATGGCGCCTCTTAGCAGAGGCCGGTGATGCTGACGAGACTTTGAGGGGCAGTTTCATCGAAGCCGTAAACCGGCCTGAAACCACGCCCGGGTGACAATGGCGCGACATGTGAGGGATCGGGACGTGCCGCAAGCCAACCGGGTCGATTGGGTCGATTACGCCAAGGGCTTCTGCATCGTCATGGTGGTGATGATGCATTCGACGCTCGGCGTCGAGCAGGCCGCCGGACGCGAGGGCTGGATGCACGCCGCGGTCGCCTTCGCGCGGCCGTTCCGCATGCCCGACTTCTTCCTGATCTCCGGCCTGTTCCTGGCCCGCGTCATCGACCGCGACTGGCGCGACTACCTCGACAAGAAGGTCGTCCACTTCGTCTATTTCTATGTGTTGTGGGTGACGATCTAGTTCGCCTTCAAGGCGCCGATGTTCGCAGCCGAGATCGGCTGGCGCGGCGTGGGCTTGGCCTACCTCGAAGCCTTTATCGAGCCGTTCGGCACGCTGTGGTTCATCTATCTCCTGCCGATCTTCTTCGTGGCGGTGAAGCTCACCCGCGGCGTGCCGTGGCCGGCGATCTGGCTCGTCGGCGCCGCGCTGGAGATCGCGCATGTCAACACCGGCTGGACCGTGATCGACGAGTTCGCAGGCCGCTTCGTCTACTTCTACACCGGCTATATTTTCGCCTCGCACATCTTCGGCTTCGCCGCGGGCGTGCAGCGCCGGCCACAGGCGGCGCTGGCCGGGCTCGCGGCATGGGCGCTGGTCAATGGCGCGCTGGTGCTGGGTGGCTATGCCGACCGGCCGTTCGTCTCGCTCCCTCTGGGCCTCATCGGCGCGGGCGCCGTGGTCATGGTCGCCGCGCTGATGGCCCGGAGCGACGTGTTCCGGCCGCTGCGCTATTGCGGCCAGCATTCCATCGTCATCTACCTCGCCTTCTTCCTGCCGATGGCGGTGACCCGCATCGCGCTGCTCAAGACCGGCATCGTCACCGACCTCGGCACCGTCTCGATCCTGGTGACGCTCGCGGGCGTCGTTGGGGCGCTTGCCTGGTACTGGGCGGCGCGCGGCACGCCGTTCCGCTTCCTGTTCGAGCGGCCGGCCTGGGCGCAGGTCAAGCCCGCGCGCGTGCCGGCGATGCAACCGGCGGAATGATTCACAGCATCCACCGCCCACATTGATTCGCGGCGGCTGACGGCCCACATTCAGGCCATGCCAGCCAAATCCAAATCTCCTGCCGCCAAGCCCGCAACCGCCAAAGCCGCAGCCGTCAAAACCGCCGCCCTCGCCGGCTCGCTCAAAAAGGGCGACCACGTCTTCCTGGTCGATGGCTCGGGCTACATCTTCCGCGCCTACCACGCGCTGCCGCCGCTGACCCGCAAGTCGGACGGGCTGCAGATCAACGCCGTGCTCGGCTTCTGCAACATGCTGTGGAAGCTGCTCAACGAAATGAAGCCGGAGGAGCGGCCCACGCACCTCGCGGTCATATTCGACAAGTCGGAAAAGACCTTCCGCACCGATTTCTATCCGCAGTACAAGGCGCAGCGGCCCGACATCCCGGCCGATCTAATCCCGCAATTCCCGCTGATCCGCGACGCGGTGCGCGCCTTCGACATTCCCTGCCTGGAGCAGGCCGGCTTCGAGGCCGACGACCTGATCGCGACCTACGCGCGGCTTGCCTGCGAGGCGGGCGCCACCGCCACCATCGTGTCGTCCGACAAGGACCTGATGCAGCTCGTGAACGACTGCGTCATCATGTACGACACGATGAAGGACAAGCGGATCGGCATTCCTGAGGTGCTCGAAAAATTCGGCGTGCCTCCGGAGAAGATCATCGAGGTGCAGGCGCTGATCGGCGACACCAGCGACAACGTGCCGGGCGTTCCGGGCATCGGCGTCAAGACCGCCGCGCAGCTCATCATCGAGTATGGCGATCTGGAAACGCTGCTCAAGCGCGCGGGCGAGATCAAGCAGGACAAGCGCCGCCAGACCCTGATCGACAACGCGGAAATCGCGCGCATCTCCAAGCGTCTCGTCACGCTGGACCAGAACGTGAAGCTCGAGGTGCCGGTGGAAGATCTCGCGGTGCATGAGCCGGACTACAAGCTGCTGGTTTCCTTCCTCAAGGCGATGGAATTCAACACGCTAACGCGGCGGGTGGCGGAGAAATCAGGCATCGACGCGAGCGAGATCGAAGCGGATGCGAAGCTTTCTTCTTCTTCACCTCCCCCCTTGAGGGGGAGGTCGGACGGCGAAGCCGTCCGGGAGGGGGGTAATGGACAACTCGATCTCGGCTCACCCCCCTCCCCACCCCTCCCCCTCAAGGGGGGAGGGAGCGTGCCGAGCACGCGGGAAGGCTCTCAGCAATCGAACGGCAATCTCTCCCCGCAAGCACTGGCCACCGCGCATCTCGCGGCGGCGCGGGCCAACAAGATCGACCGAAGCAAATACGAAACCGTCCGCACGCTCGACCGGCTGAAGGCCTGGGTGCTGCGCGCCAAGGAGATCGGCGTCGTCGCGGTGGACACCGAGACGACGGGTCTCGATCCGATGGTCGCGCGCCTGTGCGGCTTCTCGCTCGCCGTCGCCGACAACGAGGCCTGCTACGTCCCGATCGGCCATTGCGAGGGCGGCGGCCAAGGCGGCAGCGACCTGTTCGCGCCGGAGGCCAAGCTCTGCCCGGACCAGATCCCGGAAGACGAGGCGCTGAAGATCATTCAGTCGCTGCTGGAAGACCCCGCGGTGCTCAAGATCGGACAGAACCTCAAATACGACTGGCAGATTTTCGCCCGGCGCGGCGTCGATATTCATCCCTACGACGACACCATGCTGATGTCATACGTTCTCGACGCCGGACGCGGCAATCATGGCATGGACGATCTCGCGGAAAAGTGGCTCGGCCACCAGACCATCCATTTCGAGCACGTCGCCGGCACCGGCAAGGCGCAGGTGACGTTCGACTGCGTGTCGATCGAGAAGGCCAGCGAATACGCGGCCGAGGACGCCGACGTGACGCTGCGGCTGTGGAAGGCGCTTAAGGCGCGGCTCGCGGCGGAGCATGTCTCGACGGTCTACGAGACGCTGGAGCGGCCGCTCGTTCCGGTGCTCGGCCGCATGGAAGGCCGCGGCATCGCCATCGACCGGCAGGTGCTGTCGCGGCTCTCGGGCGAGTTCGGCCAGAAGCAGGCCGGGCTGGAGGACGAGATCGGCAAGCTCGCGGGCCAGCCGCTCAATCCCGGCAGCCCGAAGCAATTGGGCGACGTGCTGTTCGGCTCGATGGGTCTGCCCGGCGGCACCAAGACCAAGACCGGGCAATGGGCGACTGGCGCGCGCGCGCTGGAGGAATTGGCCGAGCAGGGCCACGAGCTGCCGCGCAAGATTCTCGACTGGCGGCAGGTGTCGAAGCTTCGCTCGACCTACACCGACGCGCTGCCGGGCTACGTCAACGCCGAGACCCACCGCGTCCACACCAGCTACGCGCTGGCGGCAACCACGACCGGACGGCTGTCGTCATCCGAACCGAACCTGCAGAACATTCCGGTGCGCACCGAGGAAGGCCGCAAGATCCGCAAGGCCTTCATCGCCGAGCCGGGGACGAAGCTCGTCTCCGCCGACTATTCGCAGATTGAGCTGCGGCTGCTCGCCGAAGTGGCCGACGTGCCGGCGCTGCGCAAGGCGTTCCGCGACGGCCTCGACATCCACGCCATGACCGCGTCGGAGATGTTCGGCGTGCCGGTGAAGGACATGCCGGGCGAGGTGCGGCGGCGCGCCAAGGCGATCAACTTCGGCATCATCTACGGCATCTCGGCGTTCGGCCTCGCCAACCAGCTCGCTATCCCGCGCGAGGAGGCGGGCGCCTACATCAAGAAATACTTCGAGCGTTTCCCCGGCATTCGCGACTACATGGAAGAGACCAAGGCCTACGCCAAGAAGAACGGCTATGTGATGACGCTGTTCGGGCGGAAGTGCCACTACCCGGACATCACCGCCGCCAATCCGTCGATTCGCGCCTTCAACGAGCGCGCCGCGATCAACGCGCGGCTGCAGGGCAGCGCCGCCGACATCATCCGCCGCGCCATGATCCGCATCGAGCCGGCGCTGACCAAGGCCAAGCTCAACGCCAAGATGCTGCTCCAGGTGCACGACGAGCTGATCTTCGAGGTGCCGGAGGGCGAGGTCGCGAAAACGCTGCCGGTCGTCAAACGGGTGATGGAAGAGGCGCCGATGCCTGCGGTGTCGCTGTCGGTGCCGCTGCAGGTCGATGCACGCGCGGCGCAGAACTGGGACGAGGCGCATTAGACGCGACGGAAGGCCTTCCAAAAGATGATCACAAGCACCGCCCACCACGCTCGCTCCGTCCGAGCCGTGGCGGCGTTTGCCTTCAGTCTTCTTCTCGGGTTGTCGATATCGACCGCGACCGGTCAGTCCCTGACGAAAGCGCAGTCGGAGGCACTCGACACCTATAACAAGGCTCTCAGCGTCTTTAAGGCCGTGCTGATCGAGCGGCGCGCCCAGCTCGATGCGAAGCAACTGCCGGAGGACAAGCCGGGCCAGGCGATTTATCTCGCGCGCAATCAGATGATCGGCGCCTACAAAGATCTCACCGACCTGGTTCCGTCGAAGATCGGCCGGCCCAGCAAATTCGCCTTCCCTCCGGCGTATTTCGACGCCGACAATGAGCCATTGCTGGAAGAGTATTCGAATCTCTTCAAGGCGATGCAGGGACCGCCCGGCAATGCACAGGACTCGGCGACACCATTCCACGACGCCATCGCACTCGGCACCGCGGTCGGCCGCGCCAAGGGCCTCGACGCGACCCATGCCAACATCGCCGGCCGCATCGTTCTCGGAATCTTCTATGCCGAGACGGGCGGCGTGCAGAACCTCGGGAATGCCCGCTCGGGCGCGTACAAAGGGAGTTATCAGACCGGCGTGTCCGAGGACCGGATCGGCCAGAAAAAATGGGCGGCGATCAAGCCATCGATCGCAGCCTTCGATCCGGCGCTGAACGCCCGCGACGAGAAAGAGCAGGCCCGGGTCGGCAAACGCGACCAGCGATACAATCACTGGACCGGAGTTCGGAACGGCCTGATGAACGCGCACGCCGATGTTTTTCCGCAAATTCCGGCGATCGTGAAGGTGCTACCCGACCCGATCGATCAGTTGAGGCTTTTCGAACTCATCCAGATCGTGCCGACACCCACCCGTGCGGCCATCAGATCGGGCGATCTCCTCAACCACCGGATTTCCGAGCCGAGGATCATGGGATACCTGCGCAACAACAGCATGTTCACCTTCGGTAAGGCCGACCGGGCGAGAACCTCGGCGACCTACCGCGAAATCCTGGACGCCATGTGGCTGTTCAACACCTCATTGCGGCGCGCGCTCGCCAAGTACGACGAGATCACGGCCGATCAAAAGAAATAACGGCGGCCGTCGTCGATCGTCTCTAGGCCTGCAGCGTCAATCGCTTCCTGAATTTCCGATCCCGCTTCAGATACCACTCGCGGCTCATGGCCTGGCGGCGGGTGCGGAATTTCTCGGTGTGCAGCAGAACCCAGATGCGCCCGCGCGTGCTTTTCGCGCCTGTACCGCGGTTGTGCATGGCGAGTCGGCGTTCGACGTCGGTGGTCCAGCCGACGTAGGTCAGGTGCCGGTCTTTGGTCTGGCAACCGAGGACATAAACGAAGCTGGGCATCGGCGGATCATGCGTGATTCGCGTGAATGCGTCGTTATCCGCGTGCCCGCCTCATCACCGCTTCTTCCGCGCAGTCTTTCTCGCTGGCTTGCCGCGCTTGGCCGCGCCCCGCTTCACCGCCGCCTTCGCGGCCTTGTCCGGGATCACCGCCACCGCCTCGACCTCGAACAGCGCGCCCTCGCGCGCGAGGCGGCCGACCTGGATGGCGGTCGAGGCCGGCGGCGCCTTGGTGTTCACGAAAGCGTCGCGCACCTCGAAGAACACCGGCAGGTGCGCCATGTCGGTGAAGAAATTGGTGATCTTCACCACATGCTCGAACCCTCCTCCGACCGAGCCGAGCCCGGCCTTCAGGTTCTCGAAGCACTGGGTCGCCTGCGCGCGGAAATCGCCCGGCGCGCCGGCGAAGGCGCCGCCCGGCACCATGCCGAGCTGTCCGGACAGATAGACGGTGCGGCCAGGCCCCGCAGTCTCGACCACCTGGGTGTAGCCGCGCGGCGCCGGCATGGACTTTGGATTTGAGAAGCGGTTGGTCACGTTTTCCCCCTGCGTCGGTTTTGTGATTTCTTCGGCGTCATTCGATTGATATCGCGTCCACCCCCGCTTTCCGATGGCCAAAGTCTAAGTATCGGGATTTTCAACGGAAAAACGGCCCCGCCCCGCTCACATTGCGTTTACTCCTGCGGGCTAGATTGGGCGGATTGACCCATCCGGTGCGGCTCAACCAACGACGCATGCAACTGTTGTTGCAGCGCCGCGTTGAGAGGTACGCCGCCGCAAGAGTGTGTTCCGGGCGTAGGGAGACGACAGTGGCACGCGCCGACCGCAGATCGATCCGCCGGATGGGCGGAGTTCTGCTCACCGCTTTGACCCTCGGCCTGTCCGGCGCCGCCCAGCCGGCGGCCGCGCAGAATTTCTTCGAGTCGCTGTTCGGCGGCGGCTTCCGCCGCTCCGCGCCACCGCCGCAGGCCAATTCATTCGCCGATCCGCTCGGTCTGCTCGGCGGCGAGCCCCGGCGCGCGGACTCCGGCTTCGGAACGGGCACGGTGTACTGCGTGCGCACCTGCGACGGCCGCTATTTCCCGCTCCAGCGCCACGCCGGCGCGGCGCCCGCCGAGTTGTGCAAGTCGTTCTGCCCGGCCGCCAAGACCATGGTGTTCTCCGGCGGCAGGATCGACACCGCCGTGGCGCAGAACGGCACGCGCTACGCCGATCTCGACAATGCCTTCGCCTATCGCGACAAGGTGACCGATAGCTGCTCCTGCAACGGCAAGGACGGGCTCGGCCTCGCCCGCGTCGAGAGCACGGGCGATCCGACGCTGCGGCCGGGCGACATCGTCGCCACCGACCAGGGCCTCTCCACCTACAACGGCAAGGGCCGGACTTCGGAGTTTACGCCGATCAGCTCGTCGTCGAGCGAATGGGCGCGCCGTATGTCCGAGGTGAAGGTGCGGCCGGCGCCGCCGAGCGAGACGATCGCACCGGTGGCCAACGACGACACCCGTCCCGCCCGCAAGGGCCGCGCCCAGGCCGCCAGGTATTAGAGCCCATCCGGGAAGTTTGGATTCATGACGAGGCGTTTGCGGCAAGCCGCCTGAGCATGATGCGGATCATGGCGAGACGAACGAAGGCGGCAACGGTTGTGGCGTAGCGCTCGAAATCGCGAGCCAGTCGGCGGTTGCGACTGAT
>CAMAWG010000145.1 GCA_945861855.1 Rhodoplanes serenus | reverse complement strand
GCATCAACTGGGACGCGACAATCGTGCTGGCCGATGCGATCTCGATTCCGGTGATCGCCAGCGGCGGGCTTGCTTCGATCGACGACGTGAGGAAGATGACCGAGCCGCGCGCGCGCAAGCTTGAAGGCGCGATCACCGGTCGCGCTCTCTACGATGGGCGGCTCGACGGAGCCGAGGCGCTTTCGGTGCTGCGGGCAGCGCGCCGTTAACCGCCGGCTAACCATACGCTCGATGTCAAAGACATAAACTCGACATATCGCGCGACAATTTGTCCGCGCAAATGCCGCATGTGTTTACCGGCGGTTAGTGGGACGCTTTTAAAGTGAACAGCGCCGTCGGGCCAGTCGTCGCGGCGGCTGCGGCGCCTTCTCTGATCACCGGAAGCTAGTCATCAGTCGGGAGTGAGCTGTAAAAGATCTCATGACGTGCTTCATGAAAGACGAGTCCGGTGCGACCGCCATGGAGTATGGCCTGATTGCCGCCAGCATCTCGGTCGCCATAATCGCCGTGGTTCAGGGCCTCGGCACCAAGCTGAAGTCGACCCTCACACCGGTCTCGAACGCGCTCAAGTAAAGTCGCCGTCCGGCGGTTGATCGCCGGCCTGCCGCCGCTGCGGCAGCCGTCTCAAGCCGCTGGCCGCACCACATACAGAACGGAATTCTCGGCGATGCCGTGGAGCCGGAACGGCTCGCGGCCGAAATAGTCGATACCGAGCTGCTCGATCGCGAAGCCGGATTCGGTGAGACGGCGCAGGAAATCGCGCTTGCCGTAATGGCGGACGTGATCGCCCATGCCGAAATGCTTCCAGCGATATTCCAGCGTCGAGTGGCCGAGCTCTTCGGTGGTTTCGTCGACGCCGACAACCAGCGGCACCAGCACCAGTCCGAAGCCGTCGGGTTTCAGGATGCGGAGTAATTCGCGCATCGCTTTGCGGTCGTCCGGGATGTGCTCGAAGATGTGCGAGCAGATGAAAATGTCCGCCGACTCGTCCGGGTAGCTGATGTCGGTCAGGTCGATATGGTCCTGCACGTCGGCGCGGCCGAGGTCGGCGCTGCGGTAGTCGATGGACGGATAGCGCTTGATCTTGAGGCTCAGCGGATAGGCCGGCGCGAAATCGATCAGACGGATTCGATCCTTGGCGCCGAGGGTTGGCCACACCTTGTCGAGATAGATCGCCATCAGCCGCTCGCGATCGGTGGCGTCGCACTTCGGGCAGGTCATGGCTTTGAGGTTGAAGGTCTCGGACTCGGCATTGCGATGGATGTAGCCGAAGCGTTCGACATCGCGCCCATATGACTTCCACATCGGCTTGAACGTGCGCAGCCCGACGCCGCAGACCGGGCATCTGTACTCGCTGCCCAGATAGCGCGGCAGCTTCACCAGGCGGCGGAACGCCTTGTTGTAGCGCCGGAACGTGATGTAGGGGACGCTGTTCTTGATCGCTGCAACCACGCTCGACTCCTCACCGCCCGCCGGTCCTTGCGTCGAGGCTGGCCGCCGCGGCATTCCCTGGCTATATACCGCCGGTCCTCGCGGTTGCACAGTCGGCAGCGCCGGACGCCTTTTGAGTGAGGTTCGGCGCCATGTTCAAGGTCCGCGTCATTCCCTGCCTCGACGTCAAGGACGGCCGGGTGGTCAAGGGCGTCAACTTCGTCAATCTGCGCGATGCCGGCGATCCGGTCGAGGCGGCGATCGCCTATGACGCCGCCGGCGCCGACGAGCTCTGCTTCCTCGACATCACTGCGAGCCACGAGAACCGCGACACCATCTTCGACGTGGTGACGCGGACCGCCGAGGCCTGCTTCATGCCGCTGACGGTCGGCGGCGGCGTGCGCACGGTGGACGACATCCGCAAGCTTCTCACCTGCGGCGCCGACAAGGTGTCGATCAACACCGCGGCGGTGAACCGGCGCGCCTTCGTGAAGGAGGCGGCGGAAAAGTTCGGCGACCAGTGCATCGTGGTGGCGATCGACGCCAAGAGGGTGTCGAAGCCCGGCGAGCCGGACCGCTGGGACATCTTCACCTACGGCGGCCGCAATCCCACCGGTCTCGACGCGGTGGATTACGCGCGGGAGGTGGTGTCGCTCGGCGCCGGCGAAATCCTGCTGACCTCGATGGACCGCGACGGCACCCGGTCCGGCTTCGACATCGCGCTCACCCGGGCGGTGGCCGATGCGGTGCCGGTGCCGGTGATCGCGTCGGGCGGCGTCGGCACGCTGGATCACCTGGTCGCCGGCATCCGCGACGGCCACGCCACCGCGGTGCTGGCAGCCTCGATCTTCCATTTCGGCGAGCACACCGTGCGCGAGGCCAAGGTGCATATGGCCCGCGCGGGGTTGGCCGTGCGGCTCGATCCGTAGAAGCGCTGCCCGGCGCAACCCGCGTCCCGTTACTGCTCTCGCCTCGCCCAGCGAAGCGCCTGTTCGAGCCGGTCATTGCCCCAGAACAGGTCGCCGCGGGCGGTCGTGAAGCTTGGCGCGCCGAACAGGCCAAGCCGCTGCGCCTCTTCGGTCTGCGACCTCAGGCGCAGCTTGACGTCGCCCGATTGTGCCGCATCCAGCGCAGCCTTTGCATCGGCGTTCAAGCCCGACACGATCGCGGCCAGCGTGCCGTCGTCGTCGATCCGGCGGCCTTCGTCGAATTGCGCGCGAAACACGGCCACGGAAAAATCCTCGCCCCAGCCTTGCGTTAGTCCGAACAGCGCGACGCGCGCGGCCAGGAGGCCGTTCTGCGGAAACGGGTCGGGACGGCGGAAGGTCACCGAGAGGTCGGCGGCAAGCCGTTCCATGTCGCGCCACATGTAGCGGCCCTTGGCCTCGTAGAGATTGAACGGCGAAGTGTCCCAGCCCTGCGCCTTGAAAATCGGCCCAAGCAAAAAGGGCCGGAAACGCACCTTCACGCTGGCCTCGGCGGCGAGCGGCCGAATCTGGACCGCCGACAGATAGGAGTAGGTCGAGGCGAAATCGAACCAGAAATCGAGGGTGGGATCGGACATGAAGCGATGCTATCGCGCCCATCCCGAGGGCGGAATGCCCAAGTCTCATGCAAGTCTGCGGCAAGGCATGCGCGGCCGAATCGTCCGGATGTGACCGCCATATCCTTCACGGAATGACGGCGGCGGCCGGAGATGCTATTTGAACGGCATGAACAAGTTCACCCTCGCCGATCTCGAACAGCGCGTCAGCGACCGCGCCACGGCCCCTTCCGAGCAGTCCTACACGCGGCAGTTGCTCGACAAGGGCGTCTCGCAATGCGCCAAGAAATTCGGCGAGGAGGCGGTCGAGGTGGTGCTGGCCGTGGTCAGCGAGGATCGCGAGCGGGTAATCGCGGAATCCGCCGACGTGCTCTACCACCTGTTCGTCATGCTCCAGGCGCGCGGCGTGAAGCTCGCTGAGATCGAAGCCTTGCTGGAAACGCGCACCAAGAAGTCCGGCCTGGACGAGAAAGCCTCGCGGCCTCGCGAATGATGGAACAGCGCACCGACGACGGACTCTCGCCCTACCGCTCCTACACGCGGGCGGAATGGGCGGCGTTGCGCGACGACATGCCGATGACCTTGAGCCAGGACGAGGTCAGCCGGCTCCGCTCGCTGCATGACCGGCTCGACATGAAGGAGGTCGAGGACATCTACCTGACCTTGTCGCGGCTGCTCTCGCTCTATGTCGCGGCGACGCAGCGTCTGCATCGCGCGCAGCAGCGCTTCCTCGGCGGTGAGGAGGCCAAGGTGCCCTACATCATCGGTGTCGCGGGATCGGTCGCGGTCGGAAAGTCCACCACCGCGCGCGTGCTGCAGGCGCTCTTGGCGCGCTGGCCCAACGTGCCGAAGGTCGATCTCATCACCACCGACGGGTTCCTGCTCCCGAACGCGGTGCTGGAGCGCGAAGGCCTGATGGAGAAGAAGGGCTTTCCGGAGAGCTACGACCTTCCGACGCTCCTGCTGTTCCTGTCCGACGTGAAGGCCGGCCGCCGTCCGGTGCGCGCGCCGATCTATTCGCATCTGGTCTACGACGTGATTCCGAACCAGTGGATCGAGGTCGACCGGCCGGACATCCTGATCGTCGAAGGGCTCAACGTGCTGCAGACCGGCCGCCTGCCGAAGGACGGCAAGGCCATTCCGTTCGTGTCGGACTTCTTCGACTTCTCGGTCTATCTCGACGCCGACAAGAGCGTGCTGAAGCACTGGTATGTCGACCGCTTCCTCACGCTCCGCGGCACCGCGTTCCGTGATCCGAAATCCTACTTCCACCGCTATTCGAAGCTCAGCGATACCGAGGCGGTCGCCACCGCCACCTCGATCTGGGACCGCATCAATCTCGTGAACCTGCACGAGAATATTCTCCCGACGCGGCAGCGCGCCGATCTCATCCTGAAGAAGGGCGAGAGCCATATGGTCGAGGATGTGGCGCTCAGGAAGTTGTAGGGACTTGTGTCCCGCACGCGGTGCAGCGCGATAGCGATGCACCGCAGATGCGGGACCCCGGTTCGATTCAAAAATAAGAAAGCTGGGTCCCGGGTCTGCAGCGCATCACTGCGCTACGCTTGTGCTGCGCTGCGCCCGGGAAACGCGCGGTTAGGCTGCGATCGCGGCCTTGTTGAGCAATTCAGCCAGCGCCGCGGCAAGCCGCTCGCGGTCGAGCGGCTTTACCAAAAAATCGTCCATGCCGGCGGCGAGGCAGGCGTTGCGATCCTCGGCGAAGGCGTTGGCGGTGAGCGCGATGATCGGCGTGCGCGCTGCGTCGCGCTCCGCCTCGACGGCACGGATGCGCCGCGTGGCTTCGAGCCCATCCAGGCCAGGCATGTGCATGTCCATCAGCACCAGGTCATAGGGCGCGCCGGCCTCGGCCGCCGCGCTCCAGCGCTCCAGCGCCACGGCGCCGCTATCCGCCATGACCGGCAGATGGCCGAGCCGAGTCAACAGCGAGCGCGTGAGCAGCGCGTTGATCTCGTTGTCCTCGGCGACCAGGACATGGAGCGGCTGACGCGCGCCGGAAGCGGCTTCCACAGCGACGGGCGCATCGGGCTCGGCGGCGGCAGTGCCGTCCAGGTCGGCGACCGCGCCAAGCTGCACCTTGAGCGATGCGGCGCGAACAGGCTTCACCAGATAGCCGGCAAAGCCCGCGTCCGTGAGCGCCGGCAGCCGGTGGCGCTCGCTCGGTGTGATGAGGACGATCCGCCGAACCTCGGAGATGCCGGCTACACGCGCCACCGCCTCGACGCCGATCGAATGATCGACCAGCACGGCGTCCCAGTGCCGTTGCGCGAACATTTCCGCCAGATGCGGTGCGAGGTGCATCGCGCTCGCGCCCCAGCGCGTCAGACGCCGCTCGATCAGCGAGGCTTCGACGGTCGCGGGCGCGATGATCAGCACGGCCATGCCGGCGAGATCGGGCGGCGTGCTACTCGCCGTGCCGGAGCCCTCGGCGCAGGGCAGTGGAACGATCGCGCGAAAGCTCGATCCCTCCCCCGGCGCGCTCTCGACCTCGATGCGGCCGCCCATCCGCTCGACGATCCGTCGCGAGATGGCGAGGCCGAGGCCCGTGCCGCCGAATTTCCGGGCCGATCCGCCGTCGGCCTGCTCGAACTCGTGGAAGATGCGCGCCTGCTGCTCGGGGGCGATGCCGATGCCGGTGTCGCGGACCTCGAACACGATCTCGTCGTGCCCGGCGCCGGCTTCGACGATAACGCCGATGCCGCCGCTCTCGGTGAACTTGATGGCGTTGCCGGCGAGATTGAGCAGCACCTGGCGGAGCCGCGTGGCGTCGCCCATGGCCCGCTCGGGCAGCCGCTCGTCGACGTCGGAGGCGATCTCAAGCCCTTTCGCCTGGGCGCGCGGGCCCAGCAGTTCGACGATGTCCTCGACCAGTTCGGTCGGCGAGAACGGGTGCGTCTCCAATTCCAGTTTGCCGGCCTCGATCTTGGAAAAGTCGAGGATTTCCTCGATCAGCGACAACAGTGCGTTGCCGGAGGTCTTGGTGGCTTTGACGTAGGTGGTCTGCTCCGGCGTGAGCGGCGTGTCGAGCAGAAGCCCGGCCATGCCGAGGATGCCGTTCAGCGGCGTGCGAATCTCGTGCGACACCATGGCGAGGAAGCGCGACTTCGCGCCGCTCGCGGCCTCGGCGGAGTCGCGCGCTTCGCCCAGCGCGCGCTCGGCCTCGATGCGGTCGGTGACGTCGCGGCCGACGCTCTGCACTTCGGCGTGCTCGGCCTTCTCGGCCCACACCACCACGTCGCGCCAGGCGAGCCAGCGCGCGCCGTCGGCGGTCATGATCTGCTCGTCGTGCAGCCGCGTGCCGTCCGGCAGCACGCTCACCCGGCCCTGCTGGAGCGCGGGCAGCGCGGTGGCGGTGCCGAGCAGGGATTCGCGCGGCATTCCGGTCAGCGCGCAATAGGCGTCGTTGACGTAGGTGATGCGGCCCTGGCTGTCGCGGCGGACGATCAGGTCGCCCTGCGCTTCGAGCAGGCTCGTGGCGCGCGCCTCGGCCTCCTTCAGCTCCCAGGTGCGGTCGGCCAGTTCCTCGCAGCGTAGCTTGGCGCGCTTCAGCTCCAAGGCGAGACGGCTGTTGCGCGACAGCACCATCAGCATCACACCGCAGAGCAGGCAAAACAGCCCGCCGACCCCGATCGCAAACATAGCGGGATCGTAGATCGATTCGTTGACGCGATAGAGATGCGCGAACAGCACCGATGCGGTGGCCAGCGCGCCGATGACGATGAAGGTCCAGCGCAGCAAGGCTTCCATCAGCCGCTGAATTAAACGATAGGGCTTGCGCGGCATGCCCGTGACGGGACGAACCTGCATCGATCGCCTGTCCCCTTTGCCCCACAGGTTCGGCTGCACGGCGAAAGGCCCGCAGCGACCTGATTTGTTGGATGTCCGTGGGGTGGAGTTTGGGCCGGGGAACCTTGCGATTTCCCTTTAGCCGCGCGGCGGAACCGCGCACATGGTTGACGCGGCGCTAACGGGAAGACTCAGGCGCTACCGGATCGATCCCGTCACATCCCGCTGCCGGTTGGCCTTCCACATCGCAGCCAGCAGCGCCGCGGCGTCCTGCTGCGAGAACCGCACCGAATGGACGTAGATCTTGTAGTCCGAACCGGCGGCGTCGGCCGACAGTGCGACCGTGACGTCAGGCCTGGCCGCATTGGCGTCGAGGGTCACGGTGCGGATCGGCGTCGAGGACCGGCAGGGGGCCTGCTCCTTGCCGCTGAAGTCGTCGACCAGCACGAAATCGGCGATCTCGGCGCGATCGACCAGTTGCATCCGCAGATCGGGGCGGTCCGCCTCGCCAATCCTGATGCGGTAGTCGGGCGCCACGGCGTTGGGCGCGATCTGGTAGGTCGTCGCCCCGCTGGCAAAGCACAGGCCTTCCTTGGTCGGCGCGAAGGTCGAGTGCGCGGCGGCCGGAACGGCGATGGCCGCGGCCAGAATGAGCGTTTTTTGCAGGCGATTCATGCCGGTCAGGCTAGGGTTCGCATGGTTACCAAGTTCTTAATGTGGGTTGACGCGCTTGCGCCGCCTGCGGGACAGTTTGGCCGGTCCCGATCGCGCGGGACCAGGGAGCGGATCATGGCGGTCACAAGCCGGGCGAATTCCGATTACGGGCGGTTCGTGGACGAGGTGAAGGACATGAGCCTGTTCCCGCTGTGGGAGCGGACCGGCGGATTGAAGCCCGGCTCGTCCTGCGTGCCGGCGCACTGGAGCTACGCCGAGGTGCGGCCGCAGCTTCTGCGCGCCTGCGACCTCATCAGCAAGAAGGAGGCCGAGCGGCGCGTGCTCTGCCTGGAGAATCCGACGCTGCGCGGCACGACCTTCATCTGCGACTCGCTGTTCGCGGGTCTGCAGATCATCATGCCGGGCGAGATCGCGGCGTCGCACCGCCACACGCCAAGCGCGCTGCGCTTCATCGTCGAGGGCGAGGGCGCCTACACCGCGGTCGCGGGCGAGAAACTGCCGATGCAGCCCGGCGACTTCGTGGTGACGCCGGCCTGGGCATGGCACGACCACGGCAATCTGGGCACGGCGCCGGTGGTCTGGCTCGACGGGCTCGACACGCCGTTCGCGCGCTTCTTTGGCGCGGCGTTCCGCGAGGAGCATGCCGACGACAAGCAGCCGATCGACCGGCCCGACGGCGAATCGATTTCCGTGTACGGCATGAACATGATCCCGGACGAGTACCAGTCGGACGGGCACTCGTCGCCGGTGCTGATCTATCCGTATGACCGCACGCGCGCGGCGCTCGACAGCATGACGAAGGCCGGCAAGCCGCATCCGGCGCACGGCTATCGGCTGCGCTACGCCAACCCGGCGACCGGCAAGCATCCGTTCCCCACCATGGCGGTGTCGATGCAGCGGCTGCCGAAGGGGTTTTCCGGCAAGACCTATCGTTCGACCGGCAGCGCGGTGTTCGCGGTGCATCGCGGAACGGGGCATGCGCAGATCGGCGACAAGACATTCGCGATCGCACCGCACGACGTGTTCGTCGCGCCGCCGTGGACGCCCTACAGCTTCAAGGCCGACAGCGAGATCGAGCTGTTCAGCTATTCCGATCGCGCCGGGCAGGAGGCACTGGGCTACTGGCGCGAGCAGATCGATTAGGGCGGCTGGCGTCGCCGCGACAAAAAGGCCCCCGGTGTCGGGGGCCTTCTCGTTGACTTCGTCGAAGCTGTTCGCTTCGTGTCGTCACCTTGCGGATGCACCGCTTCGGCTAGCGGATGCGGAGGCCGGGGATCGGGACGGTCTGGACCGGCACGGTGCCCGGCAACGGGCCATTGTTGCGGATGAACGTCACGGTGCCGATCTGGCCGGCCCGCCCTCCCGGAGGCGTGTAGGGCCGCACGCCGTTGAGGTAGGTCACGTTGCCGACCTGGCCGTTGTGGGTCGGATAGGTGACGGGCGGCGCGCCGAAGTACGTCACGCCGCCGACCTGGCCGGGGGTGATCGGCGTGGTGTAGGCCGGTCCGGTGATCGTGGCACCGCCGACCTGCATCGTGGGCTTCGGCGGGATCGGGGCGGGCGCCGGGGCGGGCTTGATGTTGGCGGGAGGAGTGCAGCCGGTGCTGCCCGGACCGTAGTACCGGCAGCCGGCTTCGGCGGATGTGACGGCGCCGATCAGCGACGCGCCGAACAGCGCGGCGGCGAGGGCCGGCAAACAACGAAGGGTCTTGGTCATGGTAGTCTCCATCGGGGTTGGAGGCGGGGGAGCCTCATGCCAATGGGTCGCCGGCAACCGGCCGGGAGGTTCAACGCTGGTGGGGACGGGTTTTTAGATGATATCAAGATATTGATATTGCAAGTTAATTTGCAAATCACGTTTCATTGACTGCGTTGATCGCTCGCTCGATCGGCAGTGCCGTGGTCGTGGTGCATCGCGGGAGGGCAAGGCGCCGATCGGCTACGCCGCCCGCCTGACTTCATCCGTCAGCGCGCGGTAAGACAGCGCCTCGGCGAGATGCACGCGGCCGACCTTTTCCGCGCCGTCGAGATCGGCCAGCGTCCGCGCCACCCGCAGCACGCGATGATAGCCGCGCGCCGAGAGCCGCATGGCGTCGGCGGCGTCGCGCAGCAGAGCGAGCCCCGTGCTGTCCGGCCGCGCGACCTCTTCCATCAGGCTCGCGGGGGCGGCGGCGTTGGTCGTGATACCGGGCAGGCGGAGCGCCTCGTAGCGTTCGCCTTGGATCGCGCGGGCGCGGGCGACGCGCAACGCGACCTCCTTGCTGCCCTCGGCCGGCGGCGGCAGGATCAGGTCCGAGGCGGTGACGGCCGGCACCTCGATGTTGAGATCGATGCGATCGAGCAGCGGGCCCGAGAGCCGCGTCTGATATTCGGCGGCGCAACGCACGTTCGGCCCGCGCCGGCAGGCGAAGCCCGGATCGCTGGCGCGCCCGCAGCGGCACGGATTCATCGCCGCCACCAGCATGAAGCGCGCCGGATAGGTGACGCGGTGGTTGGCGCGCGCGATGGCGACCTCGCCGGTTTCGAGCGGCTGGCGCAGTGCGTCGAGCGCCTGCGGCTGGAACTCCGGCAATTCGTCGAGGAACAACACGCCGTGATGTGCGAGCGAGACTTCGCCCGGCCGCGCGCGAAGGCCGCCGCCGACCAGCGCCGGCATCGAGGCAGAGTGGTGCGGCGTGCGGAACGGCCGCTTGTTCGTCAGCGCGCCGCTCTCGATCACGCCCGCGACCGAGGCGATCATCGACACTTCGAGAAGCTCTGCCGGCGACAGCGTCGGCAGGATCGTCGGCAGCCGCGCCGCCAGCATCGACTTGCCGGAGCCGGGAGGGCCGATCATCAAAAGATTATGTCCGCCCGCCGCGGCGACTTCGAGCGCGCGCTTGGCGCTCTCCTGGCCCTTGATGTCGGCGAGGTCGAGTGTAGCGCTTGCGGCCTCGGCGCGGATGCCGGGACGCGGTCGCGACAAGACCTGCGTGCCCTTGAAATGATTGGCGAGCTGGATGAGCGAGGACGGGGCGACGATCTCCATCTCGGGGCTGGCCCAGGCCGCCTCCGGCCCGCAGGCCGCCGGGCAGATCAGCCCTTCGCTCCGGGAGTTGGCTCCGATCGCCGCCGGCAGCGCGCCCGCGACCGCGGCGATCGAGCCGTCGAGGCCCAACTCGCCCAGCACGGTGAAGCCCGACAATGCGTCGTGCGGCACCGCGCCGATCGCCGCCATGAGTCCCAGCGCGATCGGCAGGTCGTAGTGGCTGCCCTCCTTCGGCAGATCGGCGGGCGCCAGATTGATGGTGATGCGGCGCGCCGGCAAAGCGAGGCCGGAGGCAACGAGCGCCGCGCGCACGCGCTCCTTCGCCTCGGAGACGGCCTTGTCGGGAAGGCCGACGATGTTCATAGTGAGGGCAATTAAATCTTAATATAACTTAATATAATCAGATACTTAAATAAAAAGGTTTTTCCTGCAAAAAGTGGAATTTCCGGCGCGATGCCTTAGAGTCCGTCCGAGAACATCAAGCAGGATTACAAAGTTTTCGGAGCATGAGGCGGATTGATGCGAGGCGCAAGAATGCCAGCGCCTTGCGATTGAGGTTCTCCCAATCCTTGGCAAGCCTTCGGCAGCGGTTGAGCCAAGCAAT
>CAMAWG010000144.1 GCA_945861855.1 Rhodoplanes serenus | reverse complement strand
CGGTTGCAGGCTGCGAGGAATCAGGCTTCGTGGTATTGCTTGTCATGGCGTGGTCTCCAGTCCGGCGCTTCAACGCCGGATGATTCGAGGTTGAACACCCCGGAGACTACGCCACCCTTAATTCCTACCAACCTCGCGACGGCACCCTTGAGCGAACATGGCCCAACTTGTCGATGTTGCGTGAATAGCATCACATCGTCATGTCCCTGTGCGCCGCGTATCCTCGTCTGGGACCAAAGTAAGCCGTGGATGGCCGGGTCAAGCCCGGCCATGACGTAGAAATGTGAGTGCTTCATACCCCCTTCGCCATCTCCCTCAACCTGAACTTCTGAATCTTCCCCGTGCTGGTCTTCGGCAATTCCACGAACACCACATGGCGCGGCACCTTGTAGCCGGCGAGATTGTTCTTGCACCACGCCACGAGTTCTTCGCTCGTCGCGCTCTGCCCGGGCTTCAGTTCCACGAACGCGCACGGCGTCTCGCCCCATTTCTCGTCGGGCTTCGCCACCACCGCGGCGGCCTGCACCGCCGGATGCTTGTAGAGCGCGTCCTCCACCTCGATCGAGGAAATGTTCTCGCCGCCGGAGATGATGATGTCCTTGGAGCGGTCCTTGAGCTGGATGTAGCCGTCGGGGTGCATCACGCCGAGATCGCCGGAGTGGAACCAGCCGCCGGCAAACGCCGCGTCGGTGGATTTCTTGTTCTTCAGATAGCCCTTCATCACCACGTTGCCGCGGAACATCACCTCGCCCAGCGTCTCGCCGTCGCGCGGCACCGGCTGCATGGTGTCGGGGTCGAGCACGTCGAGCGCTTCGAGCATGTGATAGCGCACGCCCTGGCGCGACTTCTTCGCCGCCTGTTCGTCGAGCGGCAGCGCGTCCCACTCCGAATGCCAGTCGTTGACGACGGCGGGGCCGTACACCTCGGTGAGCCCATAGACGTGGGTGACGTTGAAGCCCGCGGCCGTCATCGCCGCCAGCACCGCCTCGGGCGGCGGCGCCGCCGCGGTCGCGAACTGCACCGCATGCGGCAGCGGCTTCTTCTCCCCGGCCGGGGCGTTGAGCAGGGTCGACATCACGATCGGCGCGCCGCACAGATGCGTCACCTTGTGCTCGGCGATCAGGTCGTACATCGCCTTGGCGCGCACCGCGCGGAGGCAGACATGCGTGCCGGCCACCGCCGAGATCGTCCAGGGAAAGCACCAGCCGTTGCAGTGGAACATCGGCAGGGTCCAGAGATAGACCGGCCGCGGTCCCATCCCGCAGGTCAGCACGTTGTTGACCGCGAGCAGGTGCGCGCCGCGGTGGTGATAGACCACGCCCTTGGGATCGCCCGTTGTGCCCGAAGTGTAGTTGAGCGCGATCGCGTCCCATTCGTCGTCCGGCATTTTCCATGCGAAATCCGGATCGCCGTCCGCGATGAAATCTTCGTATTCGACTTTTCCCAGCCGCTCGCCCGCGCCGGAATACTCCGGGTCGTCGTAGTCGATCAGCAGCGGCTTCACCTTGGCGAGCGCCAGCGCCTCACCCACCACCTTGGAGAACTCGCGGTCGGTAATCAGAACTCTGGCACCGCCGTGGTCGAACTGGAACGCGATGGTCGCGGCGTCGAGCCGGGTGTTGATCGTGTTCAGCACGGCGCCGGTCATCGGCACGCCGTAGTGGCATTCGAGCATCGCCGGCGTGTTGGCGAGAACGGCCGACACCGTATCGCCGCGGCCGATGCCATGCTTCGACAGCGCCGAGGCGAGCCTGCGCGCGCGTGCATAGAATTCCCGGTAGGACCGCCGCAGTGGGCCGTGCACGATCGCGAGCTGATCGGGAAAGACCTGGGCCGCGCGGTCCAGCAAGGTCAGCGGAGTGAGCGGCTGGAAATTCGCCGCGTTGCGGTCGAGGTCGGTGTCGTAAGGCGATTTCGGCATGGCGGCTCCCCGTCGCAGGTTAGCGGGGGAGGGCAGGTGCAATCAATCTGGGCCTCGTGTCCCGGGCGCAGCGCAGCGCGTTAGCGGTGCGCTGCAGACCCGGGACCCAGCTTTCTTTTCGGAAGCAACCGGGGTCCCGGATCAGCGGTGCACCGCTCTGCTGCGCTTCGCGCTGCACCGCATCCGGGACACGCGCGGCACTCACCCCATCAATCCCGTCACGCCCTGCCGCGTCAGCTCCAGTCCGATCAGCAGCACCAGCACATTGGTGATCCGGTAGAAGATCGTTTCCGGCGTGACGCGGACCAGCCAGATTCCGAGGTAGTTGCTGGCAATCGCCAGCGGAAACAGCGCGAACGACGTCAGGAGCCCCGCGGTGGAGAACTGGCCGAGCGCAGAATAGGGAACGACCTTCATGGCGTTGGCCGCGGCGAAGAACATCACCGTGGTGCCGACGTAGATCATCTTCTCCAGCCGCTGCGGCAGCACGAACGCATAATA
Source organism: Rhodoplanes serenus (assembly GCA_945861855.1). GTDB lineage: Bacteria > Pseudomonadota > Alphaproteobacteria > Rhizobiales > Xanthobacteraceae > Z2-YC6860. The sequence goes on along the minus strand of CAMAWG010000144.1, from coordinate 8,733 downwards.
GGGTGGGGCGCCGATCTGAATGAGCGTCGTGGTGAAGCCCGACAGCGCGCCCCAGAACACGCCGTGCGAGGCGCGCGGGCGTGGCGATTCGCCGGGCAGGTAGTGGCGGAACACCGCATAGGCGACGAAGCCCAGCGCGATCAACCCGACCATGAGCCGGACGGCCGAGTCCGATACATGGGCCGCGAACAGCCAGGCGCAGCCCACGCCGACCACGCAGCCCGGCAGCAGCACCTTGAGATTCCAGGGATCCCAGACCCGGCGATAGATGAAGGCCGAGAACGCGTCCTGCACCAGCAGGATCGGCAGCAGCAGCGCGGCCGCTTCGAGCGGCGGCATGATGATCGCGACCAGCGGCGTCGACACCATCCCGATGCCGGAGAAGCCGCCCTTGGACAGGCCGAGGAAGATGATCGCCGGCACGGCGAAGGCATAGAACAGCGGGTCGGTGATGAGGGTCATGCGGGCGGAGTTAGAGCGGAGAAGCGCGCGCCGCGCCACCCGTTTTCGCGCATGGCTTCCGCGCTACCAAAGCTCGATGATCGAGCTCCGGATCAGTTCGATGGCGATGACGAACATCAGCCCATAGGCGATGCGAAAGAACATCTCGGTCGAGACGCGGCGCACCATCCAGATGCCGGCGTAGTTCGAGGCGATGGCGATCGGCACGAGCGTCAGCCCGATCAGCAGGTTGTCGCGGGTGAGGAAGCCCAGCGTGGCGAAGCCCGGAATCTTGATGAAGTTGCTCGCCGCGAACAGAATGCTCACCGTGCCGATGTAGGGCAGCTTTTCGAGCTTCTGCGGCAGGAGATGAATCTGCCAGGCCGGGCCGCCGGCGTTGGCCAGCATGGTGGTGACGCCGCCGATCGCGCCGAAAACGATTCCGGTCGCGACGCTGGGCTTGGGCGTGTATTTCTCGAAGCGCCCGCTCAGCCAGTGCCGCAGCACGAACAGCGCGGCAATGAGGCCGATGGCGAGCCGGATGTGCGCGGCCGACAGCGAAGCCGCCAGCAGCCATGCGACGCACATGCCCACGAACATGCTCGGCAGCATGATCTTGAGGTTCCAGGCGCTCCATTCGCGCCGGTACACCCATAGCGTCAGAAAATCCTGCGCGATCGCGGTGGGCAGGATGATGGCGGCGGCCTGCAACGGCGGCACGAACAGCGACATCAGCGGCAGCGCCATCACGCCGAGGCCGAGGAAGCCGCCCTTGGAGAAGCCGAGCAGACACACGCCGATGACGGCGACGGCCATGAAAATGGGGTCGGCGAGCAGTTCCACGGGCACCCGGCATGCGAGGGGAAGCGATGGCGCTGGCGCATATGAGCGCAGGCCCGCGCGTTGCGCCAGACCGAATTCGGCATGGTGCCTCTTCACCTCTCCCCGCTTGCGGGGAGAGGTCGACGCGCGGAGCGCGTCGGGTGAGGGGGCCTCTACGCAAGTCTGAATGCTTGGAATCGCCCCCTCACCCCGACCCTCTCCCCGCACGCGGGGAGAGGGAGACTGCGCCGCTAGCGCGCTTGCAAAAAGCGCAGTGCGCGCGACAATTGCCTCGGAGGAACGCTATGGACGCCACCACGAGCCGCTACCCGGAAATCTACGCGCGCTGGCAGCGCGATCCGCATGGCTTCTGGGGCGAGGCGGCGAACGCCATCGACTGGATCGAGAAGCCCAAGACCGTGTTCGATCCCAAGGCCGGCGTCTATGGCCGCTGGTTTCCCGATGGCGTCTGCAACACCTGTTACAACGCGGTCGACCGCCATGTGATCGCCGGCCGCGGCGCGCAGCCTGCGATCGTCTACGACTCGCCCGTCACCAACACCAAGCAGACCATCACCTACGCCGCGCTGCAGACCAAGACCGAGATCCTCGCCGGCATCCTCGAAAAAGACTTCGGCGTCAGAAAAGGCGACCGCGTCATCCTCTACATGCCGATGGTGCCGGAGGCGCTGGTCGGCATGCTCGCCTGCGCGCGGATCGGCGCGGTTCATTCCGTCGTGTTCGGCGGCTTCGCGCCGAAGGAGCTTGCCACCCGCATCGACGACGCCAAGCCCAAGGTCATCCTTTCTGCGAGCTGCGGCATCGAGGGGACGCGCGTCATCGCCTACAAGCCGCTGCTCGACTCCGCGATCGATCTTGCCAAGCACAAGCCCGACGCCTGCCTGATTCTGCAGCGGCCGCAGCTCGCGTGCGAACTCACGCCCGGCCGCGATCATGACTGGCAGAAGACCTGGGACGAGGCGCTGGTCTGGGCCAAGAACGTGCTCGAGCCCGTGCCGATGCTCGCCACCGACCCGCTCTACATCCTCTACACCTCCGGCACCACCGGCATTCCCAAGGGCGTCGTTCGCGACAACGGCGGCCACATGGTCGCGCTGCAATGGTCGATGAAGAACCTCTACGGCATCGAGCCGGGCGAAAGCTGGTGGGCGGCGTCCGACATCGGCTGGGTGGTCGGCCACAGCTACATCGTCTACGCGCCGCTGTTTCACGGCTGCACGACAATCCTCTACGAAGGAAAGCCCGTCGGCACGCCCGACGCCGGCGCGTTCTGGCGCGTGATCGCCGAGCACCAGTGCGCCGCGATGTTCACAGCTCCAACCGCGTTCCGCGCCATCAAGAAGGAAGATCCTGAGGGCAAGCTGTTTTCCAAATACGACCTGTCGAAATTCCACACGCTGTTCCTCGCGGGCGAACGCGCCGATCCCGACACCATCCAGTGGGCCGAGCGCCTCTTGAAGAAGCCCGTCATTGACCACTGGTGGCAGACCGAGACAGGCTGGTGCATCGTCGGCAATCCCGTGGGCCTCGGCCAGCTTCCGGTCAAGCACGGCTCGCCGACGGTGCCGATGCCGGGCTACGACATCCGCGCGGTGGACGACGCCTGCAAGGAGGTCCCGCGCGGCACGATGGGCTCGCTCGTGGTCAAGCTGCCGCTGCCGCCGTCGTGCCTGCCGACGCTGTGGCAGCAGGACGGCCGCATGACCGAGAGCTACCTCGCCGAATTTCCCGGCTACTACAAGACCGCCGACGCGGGCTACATCGACAAGGACGGCTACGTCTTCGTGATGGGCCGCACCGACGACATCATCAACGTCGCGGGGCACAGGCTTTCGACCGGCGGCATGGAGGAGGTGCTGTCCGGGCACCAGGACGTCGCCGAATGCGCGGTGCTCGGCATCAAGGACGAGTTGAAGGGCGAGGTGCCCTGCGGCTTCATCGTTCTTAAAATGGGCGTCAACCGCCCGCACGCCGAGATCGAGCAGGAGTGCGTGCAGCTCGTGCGCGACAAGATCGGCCCGGTGGCGGCCTTCAAGCTCGCCATCACCGTTCAGCGGCTGCCGAAGACGCGCTCGGGAAAAATCCTGCGCGGCACCATGAAAAAGATCGCCGACGGCGAGACCTGGACCATGCCGGCGACGATCGAGGACCCGAAGGTGCTGGACGAGATCGGCGGCGCGCTGAAGGGCAAGGGCGTGGGGGGTTAGACACGCGAGCGCGATACACGCTCCGCCGTCATGGCCGGGCTTGTCCCGGCCATCCACGTCTTGCTTCAATTGCCGAATGGCTGGTGGATGGGTCTACTTCTTGACCAATAGGCGTGATGGCATTCTGTATGCCGGCGTCACGAGCAATCTTCCACGCCGCGCTCACGAACATCGTGAAGGGTCGATTGACGGATTTTCGAAGCGCCATGGCCTGAAGATACTGGTCTATTATGAGCGGTTTGATGATATCCGCGACGCCATACAGCGTGAAAAGACGATCAAGCATTGGCCGCGCGCTTGGAAAGTGCGGCTCATTCACGCGCTGAATCCCGAGTGGAGGGATTTATACGAGACGCTGATCTGATAGGACAATGCCTCAAGACGTGGATGCCCGCGACAAGCGCGGGCATGACGGTTGAGAGGGCGGTGCCGTATGGCTCATCATCCCGATTAGGACATTCCCGCTCAATCCCTATATGTATCCCTCGCCGGATGATCGCGGCCCGCGTCCTTCACCGTCCCCGGCCCTAGGAAACAACGTGAGCAAACCCGAACTCGGCACCAAGCGCCTCTGCGCCGGCTGCAACGCGAAATTCTACGATCTGATGAAGACCCCGGCCGTGTGCCCGATGTGCGAGGCGGTGTTCGTGCCGCCGAAGATCGTGCCGTCGCGGCCGCGGCGCGGCTTCGAGCCGATCCCGGCAATCGCGGCGCTGCCCGTCGCGGCGGCCGTCGCCGCGAGCGCGGAGAAGGACGACGACGCGGAGGTCACGCTGGTGACGGCCGACGGCGAAACCGCCGATGGCGAGAAGGAAGCCGATGGCGGCGTCGGGCTGCTGGAAGAGATCGACGAGGATTGAGCGCGCGCGTCAGGCGCCCGGCAGTTCGATGATCTTGTTGATGCCTTCGGCGGAGTTGTAGATCGACACCTGCACGATGGGATGGCCCTTCTTGATGAGCAATCCCGCGGCCTGGGCCGCCTCCTCGGTCATGTAGAACGCCTTGGTCTGGCGGTCGACCTGAAGCCGGTAGTTTCCGGCCTCCTTCTTGGCGCGCTGATTGGGCGCCTCCTGCGCGGCTTCCTCAACCGGTGCCGGTTTGTTGACCTTGATCTCGGGTCGCGAAGCCATGTCGTGATTTCCTTTGGTTGAACGGATCGATGCGGACGCACGCGCGGAACGGGATGCGGAGACTGAAGGCGCCGGCTGCCGGCGAGAGTGCCGAAGCGGCGCGAAACTCCACGTCTGTTCGATGCTGCCGATCGCCTGTGCCGGAACGCCGGGATGGCGCTGAATGAGGCGTGTGCGCCTGCCGCGTGATTTGCGTAGAGCCCGATATATGGGCCGAAAATGTGTTGGGCGGAAGGCCCGGCGGGCGTGAATCCCCGGTTATGGTAATAGGATTATAATCATAATATTGCCACATTCTCCCCTTATCCATGCTCTCGTCCTGCCCCAACCGAGGGCGTCTGATCAGCGTCTCTGACGCGGGGCGGGATGCGGTGGCCGGATGTCCGGGGTGTGGAGATGCGCACTCTGGCTCCGGAGGTCCAAGCCGCGCGGTCCCGGCGCGACAGGTTCGCGTCACGAGCCTTTTGGCGGCAGCGCCGTAACTCCGTGCCAACGGCCAGGCGCTGCCAAGGCTCACAGCGGTGGGTAGGCCCCGTTCGTCCGCAATAGCGGAGGGGTTCTGAAAACTCAGCCCACCGGGGGTCGCGCGGAGCAAGCCTCAAACACCGCGCGCGGGACGTTGGAGAAACGGCGAACCTGCGGACTATTCATCCGGATTGCCCCGATGCGGCGACGCCTCGGGGCCCGTGGGTTTTCCGGGCCCACAACGTCCTGCGCGCCCTCGGACTTTTTCCGCGGCGCAGCAAGGCCATCCCGCTCCGGCGCCACATGCTCCGCGAGGAGGCGGAGCTATGCTAGAGTGGTCGCAACAACAAATCTGCACGGGGGAGGACGTCATGGCCGACACGCAAGCCGAACCGAAACTGCTGCTGCCGCAACTTAAGCCGTTCTACGAATTCGCCATGCCGCTGGCGTGGCCGGTGATCCGCATCGCCGTTGGCTGGAATCTCCTGATTCACGGCTGGGGCAAGGTGACGCGCGGGCCGTCCGCCTTCGTGAAGGGCTTCTCCGACTTGGGCTTCGAGCCTGCGATCATGTGGGTGTGGGGCGCGCTGGCCATCGAGTTCGTCGGCGGCGCGGCGCTCATGCTCGGCCTGTTCACGCGCTTCTGGGCCGCGGCCGCCGCGATCGAGATGGCGATCATCACCTATATCTACTGGAACAACGGCTTCGCCTGGCTCGCGCGCGGCTACGAATACGTGCTGCTGTGGGGCCTGGTCTGCTTCGCCATTGCGCTGCGCGGCGGCGGGCCGTACTCGCTCGACCGCAAGCTCGGCAAGGAGCTGTAGGCGGTTCAGGCCGTCTTGAACTGCAGCTTCGCCAGCCGCGCGTAGAGCCCGTCGCGCGCGGCGAGGCTGTCGTGCGTGCCCTCCTCGACGATCCGGCCCTGGTCGAGCACCAGGATGCGGTCGCAGGAGAGGACGGTCGCAAGCCTGTGCGCGATGACGAGCGTGGTGCGGCCGGCCATCAGGCGGGTGAGCGCGGTCTGCACCAGCGTCTCGCTCTCGGCGTCGAGCGAGGAGGTCGCCTCGTCGAGCAGCAGGAGCGGGGCCTCGCGCAGGATCGCGCGGGCAATGGCGATGCGCTGGCGCTGGCCGCCGGACAGCGTGACGCCGCGCTCGCCGACCGGCGTGCCGTAGCCCTGCGGCAGCGCGCTGATGAAGACGGCGGCGGCCGCGTCCTCCGCCGCCCGCTCGATGTCGGCGTCGGCGGCGCCCGGCCGGCCGAACCCGATGTTGTCGCGCACGCTCATGGCGAAGATCGCGGTGTCTTGCGGAACCAGCGCGATGTGGCGGCGCAGCTCCGCCGGGTCGGCTTCGGGCAGCCGCACGCCGTCGAACGTCACCGTGCCGGACTTCGGATCGTAGAAGCGCAGGATCAGGTGGAAGATCGTGCTCTTGCCGGCGCCCGACGGGCCGACGATGGCGACCTTCTCGCCGGGCTTGATGTGGAACGACACGCCGTCGAGCACATCGGCCTCCGGCCGCGCCGGATAGGCGAAGCGCACATTGTCGAAGGCCACCTCGGCGCGCGGGCGCGGGGGCAGCGGCACGGGATGCGCCGGCGCGCGGATTTCCGGCTCGATGGCCAGCAGTTCCGCGAGCCGCTCGGCGGAGCCTGCGGCCTGCGACAGCTCGCCCCAGACCTCGCTCAGTTGTCCGAGCCCGCTCGCGGCGAACACCGCGAACAGCACGAACTGGCTGAGCCGTCCCGGCGTCATCTCGCCCGCGATCACGTCCTGCGCGCCGACCCAGAGGATCATGACGACGCTGGCGGAGGCGAGGAAGATGATGATCGCGGTGAGGATCGCCCGCGCCCGGGTGGACTGGATCGCGGCGCCGTAGGCGCGCCCGACCGCTTCCGAGAAGCGACCGCTTGCCATCGGCTCGTTGGTGAAGGCCTGCAGCGTGCGGACCGCGCCGATGAGCTCGGCGGCATAGGCCGAGGCGTCGGCGAGCGTGTCCTGCGCCGCGCGGGACCGCCGCCGCACCGAACGGCCGAAGCCGACCAGCGGCAGCACGATCAGAGGAATGGCGGCCAGCACGAAACCCGAAAGCTTGGGGCTGGTGATCACCATCATCGTGGCCGAGCCGAGGAACAGCACGACGTTTCGCAGCGCGACCGACACAGCGGAGCCGACCGCGGACTTGATCTGGGTGGTGTCGGCGGTGAGCCGCGAGGTCAGCTCGCCGGTCTTGGCGGTGTCGAAGAACGGCGCCGAGAGCGCGGTCAGATGGTCGAACACCGAGGAGCGCAGATCCGCCACCACGCGCTCGCCGATCGTGGTCACGAGATAGTAGCGGGAGGCGCTGGCGATCGCGAGCACGGCCACCACCGCGATCATCACACCGAAATACTGGTCGATCAGGCCGACGTGCTGATGCGCAAAGCCGAAGTCGATCATGCGGCGGACCGCGATCGGCACCACCAGCGTCGCGATCGAGGCCGTCAACAGCGCAACGAGGGCCCCCAAGGCGCGCGCGCGGTAGCGCATGACGTAGGGAACCAGGAGCTTGAGCGGGCGCAGCTTGGCCCGGCGGGCAGCGGTTGCCGCCGCGTCCGCTGGCGCGGATGGGGCAAGCTCGCGCCCTGCGCTGCCGACGGTGTCGTTCATATCCCTGTTCCGTCCCGGATTGCGGCGGCGCCTGGACTTGCTTTGCCCCCGCCGCATACCAAATGCAACAAGGCAGGTCCGGGCAAGGTCTTCCCCGTCCAGGTCTTGTCGTCCCTCGGCTCGTCCTGTATAGAACCGCGCAAATCCAGCGAAATTCCAACCGCGGCCGCAGCCGCAGGATCTCGATCATGAAGCCCGATGCGCATCCCGAGTATCACTCGATTACGGTGAAAATGACCGACGGCACCGAATTCACCACCCGCACCACCTGGGGCAAGAAGGGTGACGTGATGCACCTCGACATCGATCCGAAGTCACATCCGGCGTGGACCGGCGGCAGCCAGCAGTTGATGGATCGCGGCGGGCGGCTTTCGCGCTTCGAGAAGAAATTCGCGGGCCTGGCCATCAGCAAGAAATAAGCCCCGCCTTCCGGACAAACAAAAACCCCCGCGCGAGCGGGGGTTTTTGCTTCCGAGAACCTGCCGGGCGGGCCGCCATTGCTCCCCGCCGGCCAGCCCGGGTCGAACTCTCATTCCTTATCGACCGGATCGACGCAGACCCGGAGCTCCTGGCGACAGGTATCGCAGCGATAGATCAGCAACGTGAGGTTTGGCGTGGTGGGTTGTGACCCGACCAGGCGTACGGGTGTCCCGCACAACGAACAGGTCCTGACCGGCTCATTTGGACGCGGCAACGTTTTCGAGCTGCAGGCAGGATCGGCCATGCTGCAATCCCCCCAGATTGCAGCGACACATTACCCTGGGTTGTACTAATTTCCACTGAATAGGAGGAAATTCGTTAACCCAGCCGAGGCCGTTCAATTGGGGTTGCAGGGCGGGACGTATCCAGGCCCGCAAAGTAGCTTCTAGTGGCCGTCCTGCTCGAAGGCGGCCTTCAGCAGGCCGAGCTGGCGCTCCACGGGATTGCTGACCCGCGGCTTGTCCGGCGCGAGCGGCGGCGCATAGATGTTGGCGTCGAGGCGGCGGACCTGGTCGTT
>CAMAWG010000143.1 GCA_945861855.1 Rhodoplanes serenus | reverse complement strand
GCATTGCCGACGGCTATTCGCGGATCAAACGCGCCAGGCGGAACGGCGTGTTCGCGGCGCAAGCCGGGCCGGGAATCGAGAATGCGTTCCCCGGCGTCGCGCAGGCCTATGCCGAGAACGTGCCGATGCTGATCATCCCCGGCGGCCTGCCGCTTTCACGGCAATATGTGCGGCCGGTGTTCCGCGCGGCGGATGTCTATCGCCCGGTCACCAAATGGGCGGCGCTGGCGCATTCGGTGCAGGAACTGCCGGACCTGATGCGCCGCGCCTATCACGCGATGCGCTCAGGAAAAGGCGGCCCGGTGATGATCGAGGTGCCCGACGAGGTGTTCGAGGCCGAGTTTCAGGGCGAGCTCGACTACACGCCGGTGCCGGTGCTGCGGCTCGCGCCCGATCCGGACTCGGTGAAGAAGGCCGCGCTGATGCTGCTCGCGGCGAGAAATCCGCTGATCCTCGCCGGACAGGGCGTGCACTACGCCGAGGCCTCCGAGCAGCTCGCCGCGCTGGCCGAGCTTTTGCCGGCGCCGGTCGCCACCACCAATCCAGGTAAGAGCGCGATCCCGGAAAACCATCCGCTGTCGCTCGGCGCTTCGACGCGTTCGCGGCCGAAGATGTACACCGACTTCATGGCCAAGGCCGATCTGGTTTTTGCGATCGGTTCGAGCCTCACCAAGACGCCGTTCGGGCCGGGCGTGCCGCCGGGCAAGGCCATCATCCATTCCACCAACGACGCGGGCGACGTCAACAAGGAGTATCGTGCCGATCACGCCTTGGTCGGGGACGCGGCGCTGGTGCTCGACGCGCTGATCGCGGAGGTGTCGCGTCAGAAGGGCCCGGGCGGCGGCAACGCTTTCACGTCGCTGAAGGAAGAAGTCGCGGCCGGAAAGAAAGCCTGGCTCGGCGAATGGGCAAAAGTCCTGGATTCCGACGAGACCCCGCTGAACCAGTACCGCGTGATCCGCGACCTGATGCGCACGGTCGACCGCAGCAACGTCATCATGACGCACGACTCCGGCAGCCCGCGCGAGCAGATGATGCCGTTCTGGGAAACCACCGCGGCCGGCTCCTACATGGGCTGGGGCAAATCCACCCAGCTCGGCTATGGGCTGGGCATCATCATGGGAGCCAAGCTCGCCGCGCCCAAAAAACTCTGCGTCAACGTGATGGGCGATTCCGCCATCGGCATGACCGGCATGGACATCGAGACCGCGGCGCGAAACCGCATCGGCATCCTCACCGTGGTGTTCAACAACGGTGTGATGGGGGCCGAGCGCGACGTGTTGAAGGTGTCCGACAGGAAGTACGGCGCGATGGCGGTCGGCGGCAACTACTCCAAGGTCGCGGAAGGGCTGAACGTCGCCGCGCGCCGGGTCGAGAAGCCGGGCGATATCGTCGGCGCGATCAAGGAGGCGGTCGGCGTGACGGAAAGCGGCGCGCCGTATCTCCTCGAATTCACGGTCAAGGAAGGCCGCGACTTCTCGCGTTATCCGCTGGCGGGGCTCTGAGCCGTGGCCAAGGTCAAGCTCACCTTCGCCTGCGGCCTCTATGACCGCGTGCTGCCGCTCTACACCGGCGCGGTGCCGGTGGAGGGCGTCGATCTCAACTTCGTCAACATCGATTCGCCGCGCGAGATCTTCGACCGCATGTCGGCCTCGCAGGAGTTCGACGTGTCCGAATACTCCAGCTCCGAATTCATCTCGCGGTTTTCCGCCGGGCGGTGCCCGTTCGTCGCCATCCCGGTGTTCCCGTCGCGCTCGTTCCGGCACGGCTTCATCGTCGTCAATCGCAGGCTCGTCAAGACCGCCAAGGACCTCGAAGGCGGCCGCATCGGCCTGCCGATGTACACCATGACCGCCTCGATCTTCATCAAGGGGCTGCTGCAGCACGAGTGCGGCGTCGATCTGTCCAACGTCACCTGGGTCGAGGGCCAGATCAACAGCTCGGACAAGCACGGCAATCCGGTCACGATGCCGCTGGTGAAGCCGGTCGCCATCGAGCGCAACGAGTCCGGAAAATCGCTGAGCGACCTGCTCGAGGAAGGCAAGCTCCACGCCATCATCGGCACGTCGCTGCCGCGCGCGCTCGGCCGCAACCCGGACGTGGTGCGGCTGTTTCCCGACTATCACGCGGCCGAAAAGGATTATTTCCTGCGCACGCGCATCTTTCCGATCATGCATCTCGTCGCCATCCGCCGCGATGTCTACGAAAAGCATCCGTTCGTCGCTGCGAGTTTTTATCGCGCGCTGGTCGCGGCGAAGCAGCACGCCATGCACAAGATGCGCATCCAGGTGTCGCTGCGCTACATGTTGCCGTGGCTTGCCGACCATATCGCCGAGGTCGACGAGGTGTTCGGCGGCGATGCCTTTCCCTACGGTATCGAACCGAACCGGCCGACGCTCAACGCGCTGGTGCAATACCTGCACGAGCAGGGGCTGATCGCCGCTCCGCTTAAGGTAGATGCCCTGTTTGTGCCGATTGACGGGAGGAACTGACATGCCGGCCGTGATGCTGCGTTCCATTGCTGTTGCGCTGCTGGTGCTGGGCAGCGTTGGCTCTAGCCACGCCCAGGACGACCCGGCGAAATTCCCCTCGCGCACGGTCCGGCTGATAGTGCCGTCGTCGCCGGGCGGGCCGGTCGACGCGGTGGCGCGCATTCTCGCCGACGGGCTCCGCGCGGTCTGGACCGAGCCGGTGATCGTCGAGAGCAAGCCCGGCGCCGGCAATTCGACCGGCGCGATCTTCGTCGCCAATGCGCCGCCCGACGGTTACACGCTGCTGGTCATCAGCGACTCGATCACGGTCAACCCGAGCCTCTATCCCAATCTCGACAAGGATCCGCTCCGGCAGTTCGCCCCGATATCGGTGCTGGTGATGGCGCCGCAGGTTCTGGTGGCGCGGTCCGACCTGCCGGCCTCCGATCTGCGCGCCTTCATCGCCGCGGCCAAGGCCGGGCCATTCAACGTGGCGTCCGCAGGCGCAGGCACCATCAGCCACCTGACCGAGGTGCTGCTGGAGCAGCGCACCGGGATCAAGACCTCGCACATCCCTTTCCGCGGCGCCGCCCCCGCCGTCACCGCCCTTCTGGGCAAGCATGTGGACGCGGCCTGGCTGATGCCCGCGCCGCTTCTCTCCGCGATCGAAGGTGGCCAGCTCAAGGCGCTGGCGGTCACCGGCGCCGCGCGCGATCCGAAGCTGCCGAACGTGCCGACGGCGGAGGAATCCGGCCTTGCCGACTTCCAGATCATGAACTGGCAGGGCCTGTTCGCGCCGGCCGGAACGCCGAAGCCGATCGTCGACAGGATCGCGCAGGTGGTGGCCGAGGTTCTGCGAAAGCCCGAGATGCGCGAACGGCTCGCCAAGGTCGGCTTCGACGCGCGCGGCAACGGGCCTGCCGCCGCGGCGGAGCAGGTCCGCGCCAATGTAGCGCGCTGGTCCGGGGTCATCGCGCAGGCGGGCATCAAGCCAGGCGACGTGCAGTAGGTCCGGCTTTACAAGGCCGCGCCGAAATAAGGCAATCTTTCCCACAGCTTGGCTGTGGATGACGGGGGCGGAGGCCATCGCGCCTTGCCCCGACGGCACGCTTCCCGAATGCTCCGGGCGAAACGGCGGGGAGAGTCCCCCGCCCGGCCCCATGAGGATCGTCCAATGTCCGCCGTCGAAAAAGAGCAGCCTGAAGCCGCCAAGACCCGTTTCGCCAAGGATCAGCTCAAGGCCTTCGTGGAGCGCATCGAGCGGCTGGAGGAGGAAAAGAAGACCATCTCCGACGACATCCGCGACGTCTATGCCGAGTCCAAAGGCAACGGCTTCGACGTCAAGGCGCTCCGCGCCGTGATCCGCCTGCGCAAGCAGGACGCCCAGGAGCGGAAGGAGCACGAGCTCATTCTCGACACCTACCTCAACGCGCTGGGGATGCTGGCGGCGTAGTTCTCGCTACCCTTGCACCAAGCATAGCCTGTCATGCCCCGCGAAAGCGGGGCATCCAGTATTCATTGCATTTTCAGTTTGATGTCGGCGGTTACTGGATCGCCCGCATTCGCGGGCGATGACAGCCCTACAATTACAAATCCAGCCGCTTCCGCGCCGCATCCGCGTCGGTGGTCATCGCCTTCGCGTCCACCTCCACCGCTTTGAACTCGCAGCGCGCGAACCGCGCCTTCTCGGCGAAAGGCACCGTCGCGTCGATGCCCAGTTTGGTCCGCATCCCGCGGTCCGACACGCGCACATATTCATGCCCGCGCGCGGCCGGCACCATGAAGATGTCCTTCGACGCCTCCATCCGCGTCGCCAGCGCATACTCCACGTCGGCCGGATCGCGGATGTCGATGTCCTCGTCCACCACGATCACCATGTCGAGATCTTTCAGCGCGCCGAACGACGCCATGATGGCGTTGCGCTGGAATCCGTCGTGCGCCGGCCCGGTCTTCTTCACCTGCACGATGGCGTGGAAGCGGTGCAACCCGCCCGCCGTCATCTCCGCGTCGGTGACGATTGGCACCGCCCCCTGCAGCACTTTCAGCAGGCTCGCCTCCAGCACGTATTTGCGAAGCACCACCGTCTCGCGGCCGTAGCCGTTGATGGCGTGATAGATCGGCCTGGTCCGATGCGTGAGCGCCGTGACTTCGAGCACCGGCCCTGGATCGGCCGACGCCAGATAGCCGACGAACTCGCCGAATGGGCCTTCCATCACCTCTTCGTCGCACTTCAGCACGCCCTCCAGCACGATCTCGCTTTCGGCGGGCACGAGCAGGTCCTGAGTGATCGCTTTCACCACCGGCAACGGCCGTCCGCACAGGCCGCCGGCGACGGCAAGCTCATCGGCGCTCTCGGGCATCTGCGAGCCCATCGTTGCTGCGGTGTAGTGCAACGCGAGGTCGGTGCCGATGCAGACGACCACCGGCAAATGCTGGCCTTTCTTCTGGGCGCGCTCGAACGCCGCCCGCAGGTGTCGGCCGAAGTCGAGCTGGATCGCGGCGCGGTTGCCGCCGGCCAGCATCAGCCGGTGATAGGACGCGTTGTAGACCCCGGTGTCGGGATCGCGGGCGATGACGATGCCGGCGGTGATGTAGCGCCCGGCGTCGTCGGCGGTGTGGTGCAGGGCCGGCAGCATCCGACCGAGGTCGATATTTTTCGTATGCACTTGCTCTTGCGCAGGAGCGCGCTCGACCAGCACCGGGGGCTTGGGATCGCCGAGCGCGCGGCCGATGAACTCGCGGACGCCGCGGAAATCGACTCCGAAAGCGGCTTCCACGTTGGCTTGGCAGGACAGGAGGTTTCCGATCACCGGCATGTCGTGGCCGTTGACCTTGGAGAACAGCAGCGCCGGGCCGCCGTCGAGCTTCTTCATCAGGCCCGCGACCTCGAGATAGGGATCGACCGGCGCCGAATAGGTCGCCAGCCGTCCCTGCTCGGCCATACGGCCGAGCGCCGAGCGGAACCGCGTATCCAACACCGAATTTGAAAGGCTCAACGCTTTCTCCCGCTCAAAGCTCCAGTGGCCATCTTACGTCGGCGCTGCCGCAATGGGCGACATGAAAACGCCCCGGGAGGCCGGGGCGCGAGCGGTGAGGAGGCAGCGAAGCGGGCTTACTGCAGCTTGGCCGTGCCACGCGCGGCGGCGAAGGTCATGGTCGCGGGGAACACCACGGCGGCGCCGGTGAACTGCCCGTCGGTCATCCCGAGGTGCGGGTCGCTCGTGAACGTCATCAGCACCGAGGAGCCGGGCTTGGCCATGAACTGCGCGAGACCCTTGAAGTCGGGATCGCCGACCTGGGTGACCACCAGAGAATTCTGCACGCTCGACGTCAGCACGAGGCCGCGCAGCCAGGGATCGTCGAGCCGCTCGGTGGCCCGGAGGCTGCTGGTGACGATCTCGGCCGGCTTGCTGGCGATCGAGGCCATGCCCCGGTTGGTGACGACGGCGGGCGCGCGGTCGGCGAGCTTGCCGGTCAGCCGCGTGTTCACGCCGTCGGCTTGGGCGGCGTAGGCCAGCGCCAGATCGGCCGGGACGCGATCGTGATTCGGGAACGGACCGACGCTCGCCGTGACGTCGCGTCCGGCGGATGCGGTCTGCGTGCGGCGCGCGCTCGACACGCTAAGCGCGTTGGTTTCGGCCATCGCCACCGCCGCCGGAGCATCGGCGCTGTCCCAGAGGCCGCGCATGCTGACGATCTGGTTGGGTGAGAGCGATGCGAGATCCACGGCAGCCGGGCGTTGCGCGCGGGCGGGCGCGGGCTTGCTCTCCACGGCGGCGACCTGGAACACCGGACGCCGCGGCGGCAGCGGCACCGGCGCGGCGCTTGCGATGACGGGCTCGGCGACCGATGCGAGCTGAACGCGGGCCGGAGCCGGGGCCGCGGGCTTGGCGGTCACGCCACGCGGCGCGGCGGCGATTTCGCGGGCGGTGGCGTTGTCGTCGGCCTCTTCGGCATCCTTGTCGCGGCCGAACAGCGAAGCCAGGAAGCTCTTCTTCTGCAGCGCCGCAACCGTCCGGTTGTTCGCGCCGCGCTCGATGTCGGCCAGCGCCAGCTCGTAGCCGGGCAGCGGATTGCCGTCGGTCGGCACATGAACGGTACGGCCATCCGGGAACACCTTGACGAGCTGCTCGCGCGTCATGCGCGGCCAGTGGCGCACGCTGCCGTCGTCGAGATGCACGAAGGGCGAGCCCGAGGTCGGGTAGTAGCCCACGCCGCCGCCTTGCAGCCGCAGCGCGCTCGCACGCACTGCGTCGAGCGGGACGCCGGGAATGTAGAAGTCGATCGCCTTGCCGACGGTGTGCTGGCTGTTTTGCGCGACGCCCTTGCTGCGGCGGCGAAGCATGTTGTTGGTGTGGGGCGAGCGATAGCCGCAAATGATGTGGATCGGCTCCTTGCCGCCGACCTCCTGATAGACCTCCCACAGCATGTCGATGGTCTGCGGGTCCATCTTGATATCCTGGTTCTTGCGCCAGTCGCGCATGATCCAGTTGATCTTCTTCAGCGCCTCGTCGTCGTACTTGCCGTTCTTCTTGTAGGTGACGGTGAGGTCTTCATGGGTGTGGACATGGCGCAGCGTGATGGTGCGGGTGTCGCCTGCGGCTTTGGCGTGCTGCACGCCCAGCGTTCCGATCAGGAACAGGCAGGCGGTGAGACCTGCACGGGTGAGACCTGCGCGATTGATCGCGCGCGAGACGCTCAACCCCGATCCGGCATGCTGCGCGGCACAAACTGGCACTGCGATCTCGTCCCCACGGGGTCGCTGACTAAACGGTTATCGCCACGGCAACCGGCCGCGGTGATATGGCAAACGCAGTCTTATCGGGTTGGGTTAATGCGGAATTACTGTCCCCCCCGCCCCGCCTTTGGAAGTCCTACGGGGGGAGTATGGCGAAAAAGGGCCTGCGAAATCCACAGCCTTCGCAGACGTGGTTAAGGGCCGGATCGCAGCAATCCGGCCCTTTGGAGGGTCTTTTTCAGCCGTTTTTAGCGAAAAAGCTGCTCGAACAGCGCGAATGGGCTGGAACCGCCGCCCCGCGCCACATTGTGCAGCCGCTGGCCCTGCTCCGGGGTCGGCTTGAAATTGGGGTCGGCCGGCCGCTCGATCGCCACGTCGGCCACCTGCCGCTCGCTGCCCTTGAGGATCGAGATGAGCTTGGCGTCGAGGCCGTAGACGTCCTCGCGCATCTGCAGCTTGCCGGCCTCGTCCACGAAGGCGGTCTGATAGGTGATGTGGACCGGGATATGCGTGGCGAAGTCGATCTGCTTTTCCTCGCCGCCGAGCATCCGCTTGATGCTGTCGGCCGTGTGGCTGGCGCGGGGCGCGGCGTAGGACAGCAGCACCTCGGCATACTTGTACGGGTCCTGAACCCGCATGCAGCCGTGGCTGTAGGCGCGCTTGTCCTGCGCGAAGTAGTGCTTCTCCGGCGTGTCGTGCTGATACACCAGGAACTTGTTGGGGAAGTTGAAGCGGATCTGGCCGAGCGCATTGCGCTCGCCCGGCGGCTGGAACACGCGGATGCCGCCGTCGGAGGCGCGCTCGACCTTGAGCCCCTGGCGCTCGAAGATCTGCGGGTCCGATGTCTCGTAGATCGGCAGCAGTTCGTTGTAGATGATCGACTGCGGAACGTTCCAGGTCGGATTGACGGTGATGAACTTCATCGTCTCGGTGAGCAGCGGCGTCGCCTGCGTCGGCTTGCCGACCACGACCCGCGTCTGCCACACCTTCTCGCCGCCGTTGTAGACGCGCAGATGATAGTCCGGGATGTTGAGCACGACGTGCGTCTTGCCGAGATCGCGCGGCATCCAGCGCCAGCGCTCCATCGTGGCCATGACGGCATCGAGCTGCGCGGCGCGGCCGGGCGGATTGAGCGCATCGACGGTCGGGCCGTTCAACTGGCCGGTCACCTGAAGGCCCTTCGCCTTCTGGAACTTGCCGACCGCCATCGCCAGCGCGCGGTTGTAGTTCGAGTTGGGCTCGGCGGCCATGTTGAGCTTCTCGCGCAGGCGCGGCACGCGGGCGTCGGCCATGACGGTCTCGCGGCCCTGGCTGTCGCGGGTGTAGCGCAGCACCGGGCCGTGCCCGATGCGGTTCGCGTCGTCGGCGGCCGGATTGTCGCGCAATTCCGCGAGCTTGGCCTTCAGCGCCTGGTAGGCCGGCTGCTGCGGGTTGAGCGTGTCGAGCGTCTTCGGCAGGTCGTTGGAGGCGGCGATCTTCCTCAGCACATCGTCGGCGTCGAACGCGAGCTTGTATTCGACGTTCGGCGTGACGCGGCTGAAATGCACCCGCCCGGTCATCGCATGGCGGGCGTAGGTCAGCAGCATCTCGGTGAATTTTAGCTCGGCCTGCGCCTGTTCTTCCGCGCTGCCGACGTTGAGCCTCGGCATCGGATAGTCCTTCGGATCGAGGCCGTCGGCATCGATCGTCCGCAGATGGTCCATCACGTCGCTGGCGCGCGCGCTCGGCGCGCCCTGGGCGACCCACAGCGGCTGGAAGGCGCGCGCCTTCTGATAGAGCGCGACGATGGCGTCGCGCTCGGGCTTGCGCGTCACCACACGGTCGAACTGCTTGCCGGAAATGATTTCGCGGAGCTTGGCCGCGACCTGGGCCTCGCTCGCGGCGTTCGGTGCGGGCGCAACCGCGGCTTCGGCGGCGGCGGGCTTGACCGGAACTGCGGCCGGCCGGGCAACGGGCTCGGGCACAGCCTTTATCGCAGGCTCGGGCTCGGCCTGCGCGCGCGCGGTCTCGGGAACGGTCACCGGCCTGGAAGCGGCGGCAGGGGGTGCGGGTCTGGCTTGTGGCTCGTTTCGCAGTTCGTTGCTGGAGGGCGACAACGGCGTCGAAGTGTCATGGCGCGCCGGCGCGAGCCCGCCCGAAGCCGGCAGCGTGCCGCGGAAGCGGATGCTGTCCTCAGTCGGACGGATCGCCGACGACGGCTTGGGCATGCTGCCGGGCGTGCTGTAATCGCGTGCGGCAGATTGCGGCGCCTGCATTGAATTGGGATTGGGCGGCGCGGCGGAGGCGATCGGCGATGCGGTCACGATCAGCGCGAGCGCGGTGCTGGCAAGAAAACCCAATCGTGAGCTGAATTGGGCGCTGTG
This sequence comes from Rhodoplanes serenus, assembly GCA_945861855.1. Taxonomy (GTDB): domain Bacteria; phylum Pseudomonadota; class Alphaproteobacteria; order Rhizobiales; family Xanthobacteraceae; genus Z2-YC6860. The sequence goes on along the minus strand of CAMAWG010000143.1, from coordinate 1,934 downwards.
CATGTTACGCGTACTCCACTGGATCGGGCTCCGATCGCGCCGCGGCTAAGCCAGGCGTCGCGATGCAATGCGGGACATTTCCAGCTAATCGCCGCCGCGTCCACGAACTGTCGAATTGACAGTTAATTCCGCGCGGCGCGGAGCGCAGTCATGGTTTACGCGAAGCGTTAATGCGCCTCGGCGGGTTGCTTGCGCTCCGCTTTGCTTTCGTCCTGGGAGCGCTCCGCAAGGCCGAGATTCTCCAGCTTGCGGTAAAGCGTGGACCGGCCGATCTGCAGGCGCCGCGCGACCTCCGACATTTGCCCGCGATAATGCGCGATGGCGAAGCGGATCACCTCGGCCTCAAGGTCCTCCAGCGGTCGGACGTCGCCGTGGTCGTCGAGCAGGCCGAGCGCGCCATGCATCGACGGACTCGACGGCGCCACCTCCGGCCCGAGATCGAGCAGCGGCGGCACCTCGATCATCGCCGGCACGGCCTCCGAATGCACCGGAGTTTTCGGCACGCCTGCCGGCTGGCCTCCGATCTGCGCCGCGATCTGCAGGAACTCGTCGATGCCGATGCTGTCGCCCTCGGCCAGCACCACGGCGCGGAACACCGCGTTCTCGAGCTGGCGCACGTTGCCCGGCCAGCGATGGCGGCCGAGCAGCGCCAGCGCCTCGCCGCTGATGCCGCGCACGCGCTTGCCCTCTTCGGCGGCGATCCGTGCGAGGAAATGCCGCACCAGGTCGGGGATGTCCTCGCCGCGCTCGCGCAGCGGCGGCACCGCGATCGGGAACACATGCAGGCGGTAGAACAGGTCTTCGCGGAAGCGGTGGCTTTTGACGTCGTCGATCAGGTTTCGGTTGGTCGCGGAAATGATCCGCACGTCCACCTTCACGGTCCTGCGTCCGCCGACCGGCTCGACCTCGCCCTGCTGCAGCGCGCGCAGAAGCTTGACCTGCGCGGCGATCGGCAGTTCGCCGACCTCGTCCAGGAACAGCGTGCCGCCCGACGCCTCGATGAACTTGCCGGTGTGGCGCTCGGTCGCGCCGGTGAAGGAACCCTTCTCGTGGCCGAACAGGATCGACTCCACGAGATTGTCGGGGATCGCGCCGCAGTTGACCGCGATGAAGGGCTTGGCGCGCCGTTCGCCCTGGCCGTGGATGGCGCGCGCGATCAATTCCTTGCCGACGCCGGATTCGCCGTCGATCAGCACCGGGATGGTGGAGGCCGACGCCTTCTCGGCGGTGCGTAGCACCGAAAGCATCTTCGGGCTGCGGGTGACGATATCCTTGAAGGTGAGCGTGCCGGACTGGCTGCGTTTGATGCGGCCGAGCTCATCGGCGAGCGCGCTCTTCTCCATCGCGTTGCGGAGCGACACCTGCAGGCGCTCGGCGCCGACCGGCTTCACCACGAAGTCGACCGCGCCCGCGCGCATCGCCGACACCACGTTGTCGATGCCGCCGTGCGCGGTCTGCACGATCACCGGGGCGGTGTTGCCCGCCTCGCGCATCCGCGCCAGCACGCCGAGGCCGTCGAGATCGGGCATGACGAGATCGAGCACGACGCAGTCGAAGCGCCCGCCGCCGGTGAGCAGGGTCGCGGCCTGATCGCCGCTCTCGGCGATCACCGACTCGTGGCCGAACTTCCGCACCATGTTGTCGAGCAGGCGGCGCTGAACGGGATCGTCGTCGACAATGAGAACACGCGCGGTCATGGGCAACACTCCGGACGCAACTGTGCCGTTTCGAGGCAGTCTGCGCGGGTTGCCTTAAGAGGGCGTTAGGAAGTGGCCTTAACGAAAAGTGGGTCTTCAGGAAATCGAGTGGGTGTTTTTAGCAACTTCAGAGCGCTGGGAGCATGCATGTGAGCACCTTGAGCCGCAGATATTCCTGATCGCGTAGACCGTAGGCGCGCCGCTGGATGACGCGGATCTTGTTGTTGAGGCCCTCGA
>CAMAWG010000142.1 GCA_945861855.1 Rhodoplanes serenus | reverse complement strand
TCAACCCGCAAACCCTCTCCAACCCGCACGCTGGCCCGCCGCCGGTGACGAAGAGCCGTGTCCGAGAAGCGGCGAAAGCGCAAACCAGTCAAGCCAAAACGCAGGTTTGCGCGACGGGAGAGTCAATGGGATGAATAATGCGGGCTAGTGAGCCTTCTGCATGAGGAAAACAGTGGTGGATTTTATTTGCAGTCGGATTTCGAAACTTTGCTCCAAAGACTTCACGATTGGGGCATTGCAACCAATCTAGGGGGTCTGGAAGAGAACGGCGCTCGTATCACCTTAAATACAAATGGAATCGAAATTCATGATGCTGCGGGCGTGTTGGAAAATTGCGTTTGGGGTTTGGCCTACATGCTTGCGAAATATTCGAAAGCGACACCGGCCATAGTTGTAGAGAAGAACGGCTCAGAACACATCGGAACCGGGTCAGTTATTAGATTCGGATCGCCAGAAAATCATAAATTTTTCTTGCTTACGAACAGGCACGTCGTCGATCCGGCAGAAGGAATTGCCATTAAGAAAATAGAGCTGAACAACACTGAACTGAAACGATTCCGTGGCGATTGGGTGCTTAGTAAAACAGACGATCTGGCAGCGATCGAAATTACCTGCGAACCAGACGCTCCATATTTTAGCATCCACTACGAACTGCAACCGCTGGAGCGCGTCATATCTTTCGGCTACCCGAAGATACCGTTTGCCGACGACGCCTATCTCGCCGTCCACTCGGGTGAGATAAACACGGCATTCCGAACTACTGCCAAAGAGGAAATGTTTCTGATTTCTAACCAAGTCGGACCCGGATCAAGCGGCGGTCCTGTCATTGATAAAAAGGGATTGCTCATTGGAGTAACGGCCAAAGCTTTTCAGGGAAAGATGGAACCAGACGCAGAATATTTGATAAATTGGAACGCTGCTGTCACATTCAAACGAGTTAGAAAGTTCCTCGAAGAGGTCAGTGGCCTTAAAGACTGGATCGCAATGGAGGGATCTCAAGGCAAGAGCGGTTAAGCCGCCGCCTTTTTGCCCCGCTGCTTCGCCAGCAGCGCCAAGATCGCCTTCTGTGGCTGCGCCTTGCTGAACAGATAGCCCTGCCCCTCGGTGCAGCCTTCGGCTTTCAAATACGCCAGGTCGCTCTCCGTCTCGACGCCTTCCGCCGTGATCTTGATGCCGAGGCTCGACCCGAGGCTGACGATGGCCCGCACGATCGCCTGCGAGTCGGTGTTGGCGCCGATGTCATGCACGAAGGAGCGGTCGATCTTGATCTTGTCGAACGGGAAGCTGCGCAGGTAGCTCAAGGACGAATAGCCGGTGCCGAAATCGTCCATCGAGATGTGAACGCCGAGCGCGCGCAGCGCATGCAGCGTCGCGGTCACCAGTTCGCTCTTGTCGAGCAGCAGCGTTTCGGTGATCTCGAGCTCAAGCCGCGTCGGCGACAGACCGGCATCCTTCAGTGCGTCGCGCACCGCCTGCAGCAGGTTGCCACTCTTGAACTGCATCGGCGACAGGTTGACCGCGACCTTGACGTCCTCCGGCCAAAGCGCCGCGTCGGCGCAGGCGCGGCGCAGCACGAACAGGCCGATCTGGGCGATCAGGCCGGTTTCCTCGGCGACAGGGATGAATTCAGACGGCGGAATCATACCCTGGTCGGGATGCGGCCAGCGGATCAGGGCTTCGAGCGAGCGGACTTCGCCGGAGGCGAGACTGACCAGCGGCTGGTAGTGCACCTCGAAGACTTCGTCCTTGATCGCCGCGCGCAAATCCATTTCCAGGCGCCGCCGCGCCTGCACGCGGGCATCCATCTCCGATTCGAAGAACCGGAATCCGCCCTTGCCCTCGGCCTTGGCGCGGTAGAGAGCCATGTCGGCGTTCTTGAGCAGCCGGTCCGGATCCTCGCCGTCGTTCGGCGCAAGCGACACGCCGATGCTGGCGCCGATCGTCACCAGATGACCTTCCAGGTCGTAGGGCTCGCCGATGATGGCGAGCAGGCGCGCCAGGAGCTGGCTGGCCTCTTCGGGCTTGCCGACATCGGCCTGCAGGATGGCGAACTCGTCGCCGCCCAGCCGCGCGATGGTGTCCTGCTCGCGCAACTCGGCCCGCAGACGCGCGGCGATGGTTTGCAACAGCAGATCGCCCAGCGGATGGCCGAGCGTGTCGTTGACCCATTTGAAGTTGTCGAGATCGACGCAGAAAACCGCGAAGCCGCGGCCGTTGCGCCGCAGGTCGGAAATCATTCCTTCCATGCGCAGCCGCAGCAGGATGCGGTTCGGCAGCGCGGTGAGCGCGTCGTGGTGCGCCATGTAGGCGACGCGCGATTCGGCCGCCTTGCGCTCGGTGATGTCGATGGCGGCGATCAGCGTCGCGCGCTGGCCCTCGTAGGTCAGGTGGCTGAGGAAGATCGCGACGTCGATGGTCGTGCCATCGGCCTTGCGGTGCTTCCAGGTGCGGCCGGCGTGATCCTCCGACGGCTCGCCGCCGAGATGACCGAGCTCGAAGCTCTCGTCAGGATGGTGAATGTCGAGCAGGCTCATCCGCAGCACCTGGTCGCGGTCATAACCGTAGTGCTTCACCGCAGCGTCGTTGACGGACAGGATGCGCAGGTCGTCGAGGCCGTAGACGAACATCGGAACCGGATTGCTGTCGAACAGCAGGCGGAACGACGCCTCGCGCTGCTTCATCTCGGTGATGTCGACCCGAAGCCCGATGATGCCGCCGTCGCTGGTCCGCCGCTCCTCGATCAGGATGGTGCGGCCATCGGTGAGCGTCTGCTCATGGCGTCCGTCCGGATTGAACAGCTTGTCCAACCGCTCCTTCATCCATTCTTCTTCGCGCCCCAAAGCCTCGGGATAGTCGCCGCGCTCGACGCCAATGCGGAGCGTGTCGGCCAGCTTGGCGCCGGGCTGGAACAGATCGGAGCTGCGCTTGTAGATGTTGGCGTATTGCTGGTTCCAAAGGATGTAGCGGCCGTCGGCATCGAGAAACACGATGCCCTCCGGCAGGATATCGATGGCGTCGCGCAGCCGCGAGGCGGCCTTCCGCGCTTCCAGAATAGCGACCGCGGCCTCGGCTTCCGCGCGCCGCGCGTCGGGGTTGCGTGCAAAGCATCGCCGCAACGACGCGGCGATGCCTGCAAGCATGTTTGACGCCCGTCCCTGCATCGGCATGGCGATCGACTCTTGACGGTCAGACGACATTCGTCCCCCCAGACGTGTCTTGATCGCCGTGGAGTACGCGGAGCGCGTTTAAGAACTGATGACCTTAAGGGCTCGGACGCGCGGCCACGCGTGTCGCACTGCCGTAAATTTGGTCGATGGAATTTTCGCAGCCGCATGGGCCATCGGCGAACGCAGACGGACCACGATGAATCGCGCGCTATCGCGATCGATCCATGCGCCGCGATGTGCCCGCATTGCAGAAATCAGGCGTGCGGCTGAAAAACGCGCCACGCCTGCATGAATTTTCGACAATCGCTCCGGTGGTTAAGGAAGTGTCTCCATGCACGGCGCTATGTCAGCCACCGATCACCGCAACGCCCTGGATTTCGATCAGCATCCCGGGCCGCGCGAAGTTCGACACGGTGATCAGGGCGCTCGCCGGATAGTTGCCGTCCGGAAAGAAGCTGCCGCGCATCTCGACGAAGCGGTCGCCCTGCCGCGGGTCGATGATGAAGACGGTCATCGTCACCATGTTGGCGAGGCTGCCGCCGGCGCTCTTCAACGTCTTGTCGAGCAGGCTGAAGATGGTGCGAACCTGCGCGTCGAAATTTCCCGAGATGTCGTTGCCCTGTTCATCCTGCGTCGCGGTCTGGCCCGCAAGCCAGACGGTCTTGCCACCCTGGGTGATGACCGCCGGCGAATAGGCCCGCTTTCTCTGATGCTCGCTCTTCCCCAAGTATTCGGCCATGCGTGTCCCCGTCATTTGAGATGGTCGTCGCCGCAGTCTAGCGGGCTTTGCCGCGGTCCCAATCATGGCTGGAAGTTATTGTTGCAACTCATTTGCAATAGCAATAAAGTGGCGTGAGTTTGGATGTTTCCAAAGGGGGGCGGGCGATGCGTTTTGTTTTCAAGGTGATCGCAGCGGGGATCGCAGGGGCCCTGGTGGGCTCGGCGGCCGGCTATGCCGCCGGCAACCTCGCCGGGCAGCAGCCGATCGAAGTGACCGTCGATCTCGGCAAGCCGGGCCAGCACGCGTTCATGCCAAATAATATCAAGTTCGAAACCGGCAAGCTCTACAAGCTGATCCTGCGCAATCAGAGCGACGACCCGCACTACTTCACGTCGCACGGCTTCTCGCAGCTCATCTACACCCGCAAGGTCCAGGTGGTGCAGACGCGCGACGGCAAGCCCGTCACGCTCGCCGAGTTCAAAGGCGCGATCCGCGAGGTCGAGGTCTATCCCGGGCACAGCGCGGAATGGTGGTTCGTGCCGGTGGCGACCGGCCGCCTGACCGACCTGCGCTGCGGCATCGTCAAGGACGGCAAGTCGCACGCCGATCTCGGCATGGTGGGCGAGATCGTCATCGAGTGATGCTGCACGCTGCGCTACTCGTGGAATTCCGGCGCTGACGGCGCCGGCAGCGCGCCCGTGCTGGCCGGCGCGGCATCCAGCTTGAGCGCCGCCGGTGCGGCGGCCGGCATTGCCGATGCGTCGATCCGGACCGGAGCAGGCCGCGGCGCGACATAGGCCGAATTCGCCACCAGGATGGTGGTGCTGGCCATGCCCTGGCTCTTCACCAGATCGAACAGCGTCGCCGCGTTGGCCGGATGCAGGCGAACGCAGCCGTGGGAGGCGCGGTTGCCGAGCCGCGACACGTAGATCGTGCCGTGGATGGCATAGCCCTCATGGAAGAAGATCGAATGCGGCATCGGCGACATGCCGTATTTGCGCGAGAACCATTTGCGTTCCATGCGCCCCGGGCGATAGGTGCCGCTCGGAGGCCCGCCGCCGGTTCCGGTCGAGACCTTCCAGACATATTGCTCGCGGCCGTCAACGAGCACGGTCATGCTCTGCGCCGACTTGTCGATGGCGATGACAATCGCGGCGCCCGCAGGACCGCCCCACAAGCTCGCCGCCACCGCCAAACCGACAACCCAACGCATCGATGCACCCCCGACCGATCGCCCCAGCTTCAACGATCCCGCAAGCACAGCCCTGTTGTAAAGCCTCTGGCGATCAGCGCGTCGCCAGGCGCGAGGAGTCGGAGACGACGATCCGGGTGCGGCCCATGCCTTCGCTGCGCACCAGGGCGAATAATTGGGCCGCATGCGCGGGATGCAGGCGCACGCAACCGTGCGAGGCGGGCCGGCCGAGCCGCGACACATAGTTGGTGCCGTGGATGGCGTAGCCCTTGTGAATGAAGATCGCGTGCGGCATCGGCGACCAGTCGTATTTCCGCGAGTACCAGGACCGCTCCATGCGCTCAGGCCGGTAGGCGCCCGACGGCGGCCCGCCGTCGCGGCCGGTCGAGACCGGCCAGCGATAGCGCTCGCGGCCATCGACCGCGACGCTCATGCTCTGGGCCGATTTGTTGACGGTGATGAAGATGTCCGCCTGCGCGGGAGCGGTCATTCCCACCGGCGCCAGAAGGCCGGCGCAAGCCAGCGCAAAACCCACAAAAAAACGACGCATGACAACACCCGGGCCTCGGGGTCAGCGCCGCATCCATGGTTAATTAGCCGGACCGCGGCCCGCTTGTAAAGACCACCCGCCACCGACGGCTTTCCCCGGCCCGCAGGCTTGAGTAGAAATAGCGCCATGCCTCGATTTTACGCGGCCGTCTTCGGCTGGAGCCTTGGCCTGCTGGTCGCCGCCTGCGGCGGCGCAGCCGCGCAGGATCGCGGCACCCTGCAGCCGAAGCCGCTGCCGCCGCTGGAAAAGCCGGACGACCCGAAGACGCCGGCCAAGGAACTGTTCGGCCGCAAAACCGCGCCTGTCGCGATGGAGGCACGCTCAATCGGCTACTACACCCACGGCTGCCTTGCGGGCGCCGTCGCGCTCCCGATCAACGGCAAGACCTGGCAGGTGATGCGGCTGTCGCGCAACCGCAACTGGGGCCATCCGAACCTGATCAAGACGCTTGAGCGTATCGCCCGAAAGGCGCCGTCGATCGGCTGGAACGGACTGCTGGTGGGCGACATGGCGCAGCCGCGCGGCGGGCCGATGATCACGGGTCACTGGAGCCATCAGGTCGGGCTCGACGCCGACATCTGGCTCACGCCGATGCCGGATCGCGAGTTGACGCGACAGGAGCGCGAGGAGATGTCCGCCACCAATGTCGTCGCCGACGACTGGAAGGATGTTCGGCCGGACATCTGGTCGGAGAAATACGTCGCGCTGTACAAGATGGTCGCCCAGGAGCCCGGCGTCGAGCGCGTATTGGCCAATCCGGCGATCAAGAAGGCGCTGTGCCGCGACGTCAAAAGCGACCGCTCCTGGCTGCACAAGGTGCGGCCGGTGGTCGGGCACAACTATCATTTTCACATTCGCATCGGCTGCCCGCAGGACAGTCCGGAATGCAAAGCGCAGCCGGTTACGCCGACCGACGAAGGCTGCGGCAAAGACCTCGACTGGTGGTTCACGAAAAGGCTCGAGGAGCCGAAGCCGACTGTTGCGCGGAAGCCGATCCTGATGTCGGCGCTGCCGGCGGCGTGCAAGCAGGTGCTGGTGGCGCAGTAGCGGGTATTCGAACCTGGGACTCTCCTCAGTCATTCCGGCCGAGCAAAGCGAGAGCCGGAATCCATAACCCCTGTGTTTCTGAATCATCGAGACAGGGGTTATGGATTCCGGGTTCGCGAGCTTTCGCTCGCGCCCCGGAATGACGGCGGGAAGGTCGGAGCGAGCCAATTAACGCCGGTCCTCGCGGATCATCGCCGCGCCCTTTTCGGCGATCATGATGGTCGGCGAGTTGGTGTTGCCGGAGGTGATGGTCGGCATCACCGACGCGTCGATCACGCGGATGCGGTCGAGGCCGAACACGCGGAGCCGCTCGTCCACTACCGAGAGCGGATCGCTGTCGCGGCCCATCTTCGCGGTGCCGACCGGATGGAAGATGGTGGTGCCGACGTCGCCCGCCGCCTTGACCAGGCTGGCGTCGTCGTCGCCGACGGCTTCGCCCGGCAGATATTCCACCGGCTGGAACGGCTTCAGCGCCGGCTGCTCGACGATCCGCCGCGTGACGCGGATGGAATCGGCGGCGACGCGCCGGTCCTCGTCCGTGGACAAATAATTCGGCTGGATCGCGGGCGCGGCGGCCGGGTCGGCGGACTTGAGCCGGATATGACCGCGGCTGGTCGGTTGCACATTGGCGACGCTCGCGGTGAAGGCCGGGAAGGTGTGTAGCGGCTCGCCGAAGCGGTCGAGCGACAGCGGCTGCACGTGATACTGGATGTTGGCGCGCTCGCGCTTGCCGTCGGAACGGGTGAAGATGCCGAGCTGCGAGGGCGCCATGGTCAGCGGCCCACGGCGGCGCAGCGCATAGTCGAGGAAGATCTGCGCACGGCCGAACACGGACGCATACATCTCGTTCAGCGTCTTGATGCCCGTCACCTTGTAGATCATCCGCAGTTGCAGATGGTCCTGGAGGTTTTCGCCCACCCCCGGCTTGTCCAGCACCATGGGAATTCCGAATTGCGAAAGCTGCGCGGCGGGCCCCACGCCGGACAGAAGCAGCGTCTGGATCGAGCCGATCGAGCCCGCCGACAGGATCACCTCGCCACGGCAGCGCGCGACCTTCACCTGCCCGTTCTGCTTAAAGCGCACGCCCACCGCGCGCTTGCCGTCGAACTCCACGCGCTCGACCAGGCAGCCGGTTTCGAGCCTGAGGTTCGTCCGGCCAAGCGCCGGCTTGAGGAAGCCGCGCGCCGCCGACCAACGGCGGCCGAGCTTCTGGTTGACGTGATAGGGCGCCGAACCTTCGTTGTCGCCGGTGTTGAAATCGTCGATGCGCTTGACCCCGGCCTGCTCCGCCGCCGTGCGGAAGGCGTCGAGCAGATCCCAGCGGACGCGCGGATGCTCGATCCGCCATTCGCCGCCGGTGGCGTGATGATCGCTTGCCCCAAGGAAGTGGTGCTCGTGCTGCTTGTAGACCGGCAGCACGTCGTCCCAGCCCCAGCCCTTGAGGCCGAGCTGGCGCCAGTGATCGTAGTCGGCGGCCTGGCCGCGCATGTAGATCATGGCGTTGATCGAGGACGAACCGCCGATCACCTTGCCGCGCGGATAGGCGAGCGCGCGGCCGTTGAGACCGGGCACGGTCTCGGTCTTGAACATCCAGTCGGAGCGCGGATTGCCGATGGCGAACAGGTAGCCGACCGGGATGTGATACCAGATCCAGTTGTCGCGGAGGCCTGCTTCCAGCAGCAGCACGCGGTTCCTGGCATCCGCCGAAAGCCGGTTCGCCAGCACGCAGCCGGCCGACCCCGCGCCGACGATGACATAGTCGTATTCGCCTTCGAGCGGCGTTGCCTCGGCCATGACGTTTCCGTTCCCTATCCCTTCAGTTTGCTGTGCCGATCCGCGGGTGGCAATCCGTTTAGCCAACGCTCCGCCGCCCCTGTTATTTGAGACGCGGGGGCGTCTTTTCCCTTTTTCCGTTCCCCTCAACGAGGGGATGGAGCGCCGGGAGGCGCCAGGGAGCTTGCGAGGCTCCCTTCGCCGGCCTTGCGATCGGCCGGCGTCACGCACCGAGCTTCCGGGACCCAAGTAAAGAGGAGGGTGGGGGTCCCGTGGCGCGCGGGCCCTTGCGAGGAGCCCTGCGCCTCCCGGCGCTCCAACGCGATGCCATTGTCGGGCACCGCACCTCGCTCCGTCATCAAACGTCGCGATCGACGACGCCCTCGATGAGCAAGGCTGCGGTGAAGATAAATGCGCCGGAGCGAGCGGGGATAAGTATTTTTCGGGGAGATTTCGCAAAGCAGCGCGCCCCGGTGACAGAGCGGACGGGACTTGCTACATTGAATTCCGACCAGCATCGCACTGTGCGTGCGCTGCCGATGTCCGGAACGGCGATTCCGACAGGTCATCCACCAGAAACCGGTCCCCTGGCTCGGCGCCATTGCGCCCGAGGAGAAATCGCCATGCTGAGACGCACCGCCACAGCCTTCCTGCTTGTCCTGCTCGCCGCGCTGCCGGTCCGGGCGCAGGACGCGACGCTGACCATCTTTGCCGCCGCGTCGATGAAGAACGCCCTCGACGACATCAACGCGGCCTTCACCAAGGCGACCAACATCAAGGCGGCGGCAAGCTATGCCGCATCGTCGGCGCTGGCGAAGCAGATCGAGCAGGGCGCGCCGGCGGACCTGTTCGCCTCCGCCGATCTCGAATGGATGGATTATGTCGCGCAGAAGAAGCTGATCAAGGACGGCACCCGCCTAAACCTGCTCGGCAACCGGCTGGTGCTGATCGCACCAAAGGATTCCAAGATCGGCAACGTGACCATCGGTCGGGACTTCGATCTCGCCAAGCTCGCCGGCGACGGCCGCATCGCCATCGGCGACGTGCGCGCGGTGCCGGCCGGAAAATACGCCAAGGCGGCGCTGGAGAAGCTCGGCGCATGGAACGCGACGGAAAAGAAACTGGCGATGGCCGAGAACGTGCGCGCGGCATTGTTGCTGGTCGGGCGCGGCGAGGCGCCGCTCGGCATCGTCTACGAGACCGACGCCAAGGTGGAGCCGAACGTCAAGATCGTCGGCCGCTTTCCGGAGAATTCGCATCCGCCGATCGTCTATCCGGCGGCGCTGACCGCGAACGCCAAGCCGGAGGCGGCGAAGTATCTCGCATTCCTCCGCACGGGAACGGCGCTGGTGATTTTCGAGCGGTACGGCTTCAGCTATCTGGTGAAGGCCGGGCCGTGAGAAGAACCGCAGCCTCGTGTCCCGGATGCGGTGCGGCGCGAGTGCGAAGCACGAACCGATGCACCGCTGATCCGGGACCCAGCTTGCTTCCTCAAGCAACCGGGGTCCCGGGTCTGCAGCGCGGCACTCCGCTTCGCTGCGTGCCGCGCTGCCCCCGGGACACAAGCCTGCCATGTTTGAACTGACCCCCGAGGAATGGACCGCGGTCGCGCTGTCGCTGCGGATCGCGCTGGTGGCGACGGTCGTGGCGCTGCCGTTCGGCATCGCCATCGCCTGGCTGCTGGCGCGCAAGAATTTCTGGGGCAAGGCGCTGCTCGACGGCGTGGTGCATCTGCCGCTGGTTCTGCCGCCGGTGGTGACCGGCTATCTCCTGCTGATCACGTTCGGGCGGAAGGGTGCCGCCGGCGCTTTCCTGGCCGACAATTTCAGCATCGTGTTCTCGTTCCGCTGGACCGGCGCGGCCTTGGCCTGCGGGGTGATGGCGTTTCCGTTGCTGGTTCGCGCGATCCGGCTGTCGTTCGAGGCGATCGACCGGCGGCTCGAGGACGCAGCTTCGACGCTCGGCGCGGGCGGATTCTGGGTTTTCCTCACCGTCACGCTACCGCTGGCGCTGCCCGGCGTGATCGCCGGCATGGTGCTCGCCTTCGCCAAGGCGCTGGGCGAGTTCGGCGCCACCATCACCTTCGTGTCGAACATCCCCGGCGAGACGCAGACCCTTTCGGCGGCGATCTACACGTTGACGCAAATCCCCGGCGGCGATGCCGCGGTCGGACGGCTCGTCATCGTCGCGATCGTCATTGCGCTTGGGGCGCTGGTCGCGTCGGAGTGGTTCGCACGACGCGCCGGCATGCGCTACCACGGGGATTGAGATGCTTTCAGTCGACGTGGAAAAGCGATTGGGTGAATTCTCCATCGCCGCGAGGTTCGAGGCCGCGGGCGGCGCGACCGCGTTGTTCGGGCCGTCGGGCGCCGGCAAGACCTCGATCGTCAACATGATCGGCGGATTGCTCACGCCGGAGCGCGGACGCATCGCGCTCGACGACACCGTGCTGTTCGACAGCGCCGCGCGCATCAATGTCCCGGCGCACCGCCGCCGCATCGGCACCGTGTTCCAGGAGGGCCGGCTGTTTCCGCACCTGACGGTCGCGCGCAATCTCGACTACGGCCGCTGGATGAGCGGGCTGCCGACCGATCCGGCGGAGCGCGAAAGAATCGTGGCGCTGCTCGACATCGGCGCGCTCTTGCCGCGCCGGCCGGGGCGGCTGTCCGGCGGCGAGCGCCAGCGCGTCGCGATCGGCCGCGCGCTGCTGATGAAGCCGCGGCTCCTGCTGCTCGACGAGCCGCTCGCCTCGCTCGACCGGGCGCGCAAGCTCGAAATCCTGCCCTATCTCGCGCGGCTGCGCGACGAGGCGAAGGTGCCGATGATCTATGTGAGCCACCAGGCCGGCGAAATCTCGCCGCTCTGCTCGCAGGTGGTGCGGGTCGAGGACGGCCGGGTGGTGGAAACCGGCGGGCTTGAGTTGCTGGATGCGGAGGTCCACTGACGTGTCCCGGGCGCAGCGCGGCATGAAATGACGCGCTGCAGACCCGGGACCGTTCCAAATCCGGCATCTCGAACGGTCCCGGATCAGCGGAGCACCGCTTCGCTACGCTCGCGCTGCACCGCGTCCGGGACACAGCGTGCTAAACTGCCGCCATGTTTCCCCCTTC
>CAMAWG010000141.1 GCA_945861855.1 Rhodoplanes serenus | reverse complement strand
CAAGTCCGCCGCCGCCTGGCTCGACCGCCGCTACCGGCTCGGCCGTCCGATGGACCCGGAGACCGAGGTCATCGTGCTCAACGGCACGCGCGAGGGCCTGTTCCTCGGCGCGGTTGCCGCCAAGCGCTACGTCACGCAGCGCGCGGGCCCGCCCGCGATCCTGATCCCCAATCCGTTCTATGCCGCCTACTCGGCCGGTGCCGCCGCCGCCGAATGCGAGCCGGTCTATCTGCCGACCACGCGCGAAACCGGCTTCCTGCCCGACCTCGACGCGATCGACGAGGCGCTGCTTTCGCGCACCGTCGCCTTCTACATCGCCTCGCCCTCGAACCCGCAGGGCGCGGTCGCCGACGAGGGCTATCTGTTGCGGCTGGTGAAGATGGCGCGGCGATTCGGCTTCCTGATCTTCGCCGACGAATGCTACTGCGAGATCTATCTCAACGGCCGCGCGCCGCACGGCATGCTGCAGGTGTCGGGGCCGGATTTCGCCAATGTCGTGGTGTTCCACTCGCTGTCCAAGCGATCCAACTTGCCCGGACTGCGCGTCGGCTTCGCTGCTGGCGACCGCCGCTTCCTCGCCCGTTACATCGAGCTGCGCAACATCGCGGCGCCTCAGGTGCCGGTGCCGGCGCAGGAGGTCGCCATCGCCGCCTACGCCGACGAAGCGCATGTCGAGAAGAACCGCGAGCTCTACGTGTCGAAATTCGATCTCGCCGACCAGATCATCGGCAACCGCTACGGCTATCAGCGCCCGGCCGGCGGCTTCTTTCTCTGGCTCGACGTCGCCGCGCAGGGCGGCGACGAGGCCGTGGCCAAGAAGCTCTGGCGCGACGGCGGCCTGCGCGTCATTCCCGGCCATTATCTGGCGCGCGACGGCGCCGATGGCCTCAATCCCGGCATGGGCTACATCCGCGTCGCGCTCGTTCAGGACACGGAAATCACGGCCGAGGCGCTGCACCGCCTCGTCGCCGTTCTCGGTTGAGGCGTTGAGATTTTGGAATCAGGCTCTGGACTTGAGACATGGCATCGATTGACCGTGGCATAGACTTTTCGAGCTGGTCGGACGACCTGCGCGACATGATCCGCCGCCGCATCTCCGAAAGCGGCGGCGTCGCGCTGATCACGTTGTCCGCCCTCATCGCGGTCGCGCTCGCCACCTGGTCCGTGCAGGACCCCTCGTTCAGCCACGCCATCGACGGCCCCGTCCGCAATTTCCTGGGCACCCCCGGCGCCGTCGGCGCCGATCTGCTGATGCAACTGTTCGGACTTGCCTCGACCGTGCTGGTGCTGCCGGTCGCGGTCTGGGGCTGGCGGATCGCCACCCATCGGCCGTTCGATCGCGAATGGATGCGGCTGTCGTTCTGGCTGGCCGGAACGATATTCGCCGCGGCTTTCGCCGCATGCCTGCCCAAGACCCAGCACTGGCCGCTGCCGACCGGCCTCGGCGGCGTCATCGGCGACGCCATGCTGCGCCTGCCCGAAATGGCGCTCGGCCCGATGAACGCGATCGAGTTGCTCGCGGTCACTGCGATTTTCGGCCTCTGCACGATCGCGGCGGTCGTGATCGCCACGGGCTTCGGCTATCACGATCCTTCCGACGTCAAGCTCGACGAGCGCTGGGCGCGCGAGGCGGCGGGTCCGGCGGACGATGACGAGGAGCGGACCTCGATCTCGCTTGGCTGGCTGGTGCATGGGTTGCTGAGCATCAAGGCGCGCATCGTTCGGCTGGTGACGCGCCGCACACCCATGCAGTCTCAGCACGCTGCCCGGCGCGCGCCGATGCCGGTGGTATCGCCGCGCGATCGGTTCGAGCCGCGCGCGGAGATTGCCGAGCCGGAGATCGAAGAGGACGAGGAGACCGAGGCCGCGCCGGTCGCGCGCAAGCCCGTGGCGCGCAAGCAGGCCAAGCGCTCCGGCGGCTTCCAGCTTCCCGAACTGTCGCTGCTGGTCCTTCCGAAATCCACCGACAAGTTCGCGCCGAGCCCGGACTCGATCCAGGAAACCGCCACCTCGCTCGAAAGCGTGCTGGGTGATTTCGGCGTGCGCGGTTCGATCATCAACGCCCGCCCCGGCCCGGTGGTGACGCTCTACGAGCTCGAGCCTGCGCCGGGCATCAAGTCGTCGCGCGTGATCGGCTTGGCGGACGACATCGCCCGCTCGATGAGCGCGCTGTCCGCCCGCGTCGCCGTGGTGTCGGGCCGCAACGCCATCGGCATCGAGCTGCCGAACGACAAGCGCGAGAAGGTCTATTTTCGCGAGATGCTGTCGTCGGACGAATACACCGACACGCAGGCGAAGCTACCGCTCTGCCTCGGCAAGACCATCGGCGGCGAGCCGGTGGTGGTCGATCTCGCGCGCATGCCGCATCTCCTGATCGCGGGCACCACCGGCTCCGGCAAATCGGTCGCCATCAACACCATGATCCTGAGCCTGCTGTACCGGCTCACGCCCGAGCAATGCCGGCTGATCATGGTCGATCCCAAGATGCTCGAGCTTTCGGTCTATGACGGCAACCCGCATCTGCTGACGCCCGTCGTCACCGACCCGCGCAAGGCCGTGGTCGCGCTGAAATGGGCGGTGCGCGAGATGGAGGAACGCTACAAGAAGATGTCGAAGCTCGGCGTGCGCAACATCGACGGCTACAACGTGCGCCTCGCCGAAGCCAAGGCCAAGGGCGAGACGCTCTCCCGCACCGTGCACACCGGCTACGACAAGGAGTCGGGCGAAGCGATCTACGAGAAGGAGGAGCTCGAGCTCGAACCGCTCCCTTACATCGTCGTCATCGTCGACGAGATGGCCGACCTGATGATGGTCGCCGGCAAGGACATCGAAGGCGCGGTGCAGCGCCTGGCGCAGATGGCGCGCGCCGCCGGCATCCACGTCATCCTCGCCACCCAGCGTCCGTCGGTCGACGTCATCACCGGCACGATCAAGGCGAACTTCCCGACCCGCATCTCCTTCCAGGTCACCTCCAAGATCGACAGCCGCACCATCCTGGGCGAGCAGGGCGCCGAGCAGCTCCTGGGCCAGGGCGACATGCTCTACATGGCCGGCGGCGGCCGCATCAGCCGCGTGCACGGCCCGTTCTGCTCCGACGATGAGGTCGAGAAGATCGTTCGGCACCTGAAGTCGCAGGGCCAGCCGCAATACCTCGAAGCCGTCACCGCGGCCGAAGAGGAATTGGACGAGGACGGCAATCCGGTGTTCGACGCCACCAGCGTTGGCGCGACCGGCGACGCCACCGACCTCTACCAGCAGGCGGTCCAGATCGTGACCCGCGACAAGAAGGCCTCGACCAGCTACATCCAGCGTCGGCTGCAGATCGGCTACAATCGCGCCGCCTCGATCATGGAGCGGATGGAGAACGAGGGTATTGTCGGCCAGGCCAATCACGCCGGAAAGCGTGAAATCCTGATCGGCCAGGAAGAGCACGCGAAGTATTGAGAATTCGGGACGCTGGGGGTTAAGTCGTATCGTGCGGCTGCGGGCCGCGAAATCGCCACAGCCGGTGCCTAGGAAACGACGAGTCAGGGGTCAGGCGGAGCACGACATGGGGAGCCGGACGGCCGCAGTTGCCGCATTGCTGTCGAGCCTTGTTTTGGCGACGGCGAGCGTTGCGCTGGCGCAAGGCGTCCCGATGCCGATCCCGGCGCCGCAGCCGAAGTCCTACGGTCCGCCCTCCGCGCCCCGGCCGCCGGCAGCGGTTGCGCCAGGCGTCCAGCAGCGGGCGCCCGAGCCGGCTGCAAGCGGCTTTCCCTCGATCTTCAAGCCGCCCGCCATTTTCGGAAGACCCGGCGAAGCCACCGCGTTCGACGCCCGGCAGCGCGGGCAGGCCGACCGCGTCAGCGCCTACCTCTCCAACATCCGCCAGCTCCACGGCAATTTCGTTCAGGTCGGCCCCGACGGCGGCAAATCCGAAGGCGAGTTCTTCCTGCAGAAGCCCGGCCGGGTCCGCTTCGACTACAACCCGCCAAGCCCGATCGAGATGATCGCCGACGGCTCCTCGGTCGTGGTGCGCGACCGCAAGCTCGCCACCCAGGATCTCTACCCGCTGTCGCAGACCCCGCTGCGCTTCCTGTTGTCCGACCGCATCGACCTCCTGCGCGACACCAATCTGGTCGGCGTCTATGCCGACGACGTGTTCGTCACCGTGGTGATCGAGGAGCGGCAGATCCTTGGCGGCACCCACCGCGTGATGCTGATGTTCGGCGCGCAGGACTACCAGCTCCGGCAATGGACCGTGACCGACCCGCAGGGCTACGACACCACCGTCGCGGTCTACAACCTCGACAACAGCAAGACGCCCGATCCAAACATGTTCCGGATCGACTACACGCGGCAGATTCAGTAGCGGACAAATCTCCAGCATTGCCACCGTCATGGCCGGCTTGTCCCGGCCATCCACGTCTTTGCGATAGAGAAAGAAAGACGTGGATGCCCGGCACAAGGCCGGGCATGACGTGGATAATTCGGTGCTCCGCTCCTAAATTGCCACCATGCAACTCAAGCTCACCACCTGGAACATCAATTCGGTGCGGCTGCGCATCGACCTGGTGGCGAAGTTCATCAAGTCGGTCCGGCCCGACGTGCTCTGCCTGCAGGAGATCAAGTGCGTCGATGACGCCTTCCCGCTCAAGCGCTTCAAGCGGCTTGGCTACGAGCACATCGCGCTCAACGGGCAGAAGGGCTATCACGGCGTCGCCGTGATCTCGCGGCTGCCGTTCGATTCCAAGACCTTGAAGAGCTACTGCGGCAAGACCGATTCACGCCACGTCGGCGCTGTGCTTGGCGAGAAGGCCGGGCTGCGCGACCCGCTCACGGTCCACAACTACTATGTGCCGGCCGGCGGCGACGAGCCGGACCCCAAGATCAATCCGAAGTTCGCGCACAAGCTCGCCTTCCTCGATGAGTTACGCACCTGCTCGCACATGCTGCCCGGGCGCGGCCAGCGCTCCATCGTGGTCGGCGATCTCAACGTCGCGCCGCTGGAGTGCGACGTCTGGAACCACAAGGCGATGCTCAAGATCGTGTCGCACACGCCGGTCGAGTGCGAGAAGCTCACGGCCGCGCAGAAGGCCGGCAACTGGATCGACGTGGCCCGCACGTTCGTGCGCGAGCCGGAGAAGCTGTTCACCTGGTGGAGTTACCGCTCGCCCGACTGGGCCGTGGCCGACAAGGGCCGCCGCCTCGACCACATCTGGGTCTCGCAGGGGCTCGGCGACCGCCTCGCCGCGATCAAGGTGACGAAGGACGCGCGCGGCTGGGAGCGGCCGTCCGACCACGTTCCGGTAACGGTGACGCTGGAGGTTTGATTTACTGCGGCGGCGGCGTCGGGCTCGCATCCAGCATCGCGCGGATGTCCGACATCTCGGTCAGCGCCTGCCGCGCCCGCGCCACGATCTGGTCGCGCAGCAGATACGCCGCGTCGGGATAGCCTTCGAGCATCTTCAGGAACAGGCTGCGCGAGATGCGGATCACTGTCGACGGCTCGCTGGCCGTCGCGGTCGCCGGCCGCTTGGTCTCGGCGATCAGCGCGAGCTCGCCGAGCAGCGTGCCGGCGCCGACGATGATGTCGGCGAGCGACTTCGACGAGCTTTCCAGGCGGAACGATCCCTCCTGGATGACATAGCCGCAGTCGGCCGGGTCGCCGGCGACGAACAGCACTTCGCCCTTGTGGACGTAGCGGCTCTCCGCGCCGATCGCGAGAATGCGCAACGCATCGCGCCCGAGCATCCGAAGCGTCGGAACCCGCTCGATGAATGCGATGTCGTCGTCGATGCTCACGGTTGCGCTCTGTCATTTCGGAGCATGGTCTGCTCCTTCACGGCACCAGCTTGTAGCCGCCGGCATCGGTCACCAGGATCGCCGGGCTCCCGGCGTCCTTCTCGACCTTCTGCCTCAGCCGGTAGACGTGAGTCTCAAGCGTGTGAGTGGTGACGCCGGAGTTGTAGCCCCAGACCTCCTGCAGCAGCGTCTCGCGCGACACCGGCTTCTGGCCGGCGCGGTAGAGATAGCGCAGGATCGCCGTCTCCTTTTCGGTGAGGCGGATCTTGCTGCCCTTCGGATTCATCAAAAGCTTCGAACTCGGCCGGAAGGTGTAGGGGCCGATGGTGAAGACCGCGTCCTCGCTCGCCTCGTGCTGGCGCAACTGCGCGCGGATACGCGCCAGCAGCACCGCAAAGCGAAACGGCTTGGTGACGTAGTCGTTGGCGCCGGATTCCAGACCGAGGATGGTGTCGGAATCGGTGTCGTGGCCGGTCAGCATGATGATCGGGGCCTTGAAGCCGTTCTTGCGCAGGATGCGCACGGCCTCGCGCCCGTCGACGTCCGGCAGGCCCACGTCCATGATCACCAGATCGATCTGGCCGGCCTTGGCCTCGGCGACGCCCTTGGTGCCGGAATCGACGGCGACGGCCTCGAATTCATCGTGGAGCGCAAGCTGCTCGACCAGGGCGGTCCGCAGCTCCGTGTCATCGTCGACGATCAGGATCTTGCGGCTGTTGGGCATCGTTTTTCCGGGTCCCCAGAGGCCGGATTGGCCATAGCCCGGCGGCTTTGCGCGAAGTAGAGCATTCGGGGATAAAAGGGCAACACCTTGGAACCCAAGACCTTACCGGACTTATGAAAAAAGCCTCTTTCCAGTGCCTCTGGGTACGATCCAGGCCCGGTGAGCCGACCCGCGGCTGGCTTCTGGCCGGGCCGCTCGCGCTGCCGGTGGCGCTGGGCCGCCGCGGCATCCGGGCCAACAAGCGCGAAGGCGACGGCGGCACGCCGCGCGGAACCTTCCGGCTGCGGCGGGTGTGGTGGCGCGCCGACCGCATGGCGCGTCCGCGGACGCAATTGCCGGTGCGGCGCATCCGCCACGACGACGGCTGGTGCGAGGACCCGCGCGACCGCCATTACAACAGACCCATCCGGCTCGCCCCCGATCGCCCGGGCGACCGGCTCAGGCGCGCCGATCGTCTCTACGATCTTATCGTCGAGCTCGATCACAACACGCGGCCGCGGATCGCGGGCCGCGGCAGCGCCGTGTTCGTCCATGTGGCCCGGCCGGGCTTCGCACCCACCGCGGGTTGCGTGGCGCTCACCGCGCCCGCGCTGCGGCGCCTGATCGCCCGCGCCGGGCCACGCACCCGGATCGTGGTCGGCTGAGTTCCTTCCGGATTCGTCAGGCTCCGCCTTCTCATGGTTAGCGCTTGGTTTCCGCCAAACCGAGCGTCCGCTTTAACGAAAATTGCAAGGTCCCTCGGTAGGTTCGTACCCATGGCGGGCGCCTGGTGGCGTCCTGAGGCCGCCACCGACAGGATCGAAATGACGCTCACCAGCCCCATGCCGCACGCTGCCTCCGCCGCACCCGCACGCGCCGCCCGCGAATCGCTCGGCCGCGTCCTGGCCGTCAGCGGCGCGCAAATTACCGTCGGCCTGAATCCCCCGACCCCCGGCAGTACGACTCGCCCCACCGTCGGAAAATTCCTCGGCATCGTCAGCGGCAACGCGGTCACCATCGGCCTGATCACCGAAATTTCCGAGCGACCGCTTCGCGACCAGGAGCCGGACTGCCGCACCACCGCGCGGATCGATATCGTCGGCGAGATCAAGGCGAACGCCGCCGGCGCGGCCTGTTTCCAGCGCGGCATCACCGAATATCCGATGATCGGCGAGCCCGCGATGCTGATGGGCGACCGCGAGCTCCGCCTCATTTACAACGGCGCCAACAGCAGGCCGTCGAACGTCGGCGTCCTGCAGCAGGATCCGACGATTCCCGCGCAGATCGACATCGAGCAACTGGTGAGCAAGCACTTCGCCGTGCTCGGCACCACCGGCGTCGGCAAGTCGAACGGCGTTGCCATTCTGTTGTCGCAGGTCATGGACGAGCGCCCGGACCTGCGCATCTTCATGATCGATCCGCACAACGAGTACGGCCGCTGCTTCGGCGAGAAGGCGCAAGTCCTCACGCCGCGCAATCTTAGGCTGCCGTTCTGGCTGTTCAATTTCGAAGAGACCGTGGACGCGTTCTTCGGCGCCCGTCCTGGCAATGACGAAGAGCTCGCGATCCTGTCCGAGGCCATCCCGGAAGCCAAGGCCGCCTACGTGCTGCTCAAGGGCTCCAGCGATCGCAGCCTGTCGAAGAAGAAAGACGCGAAGACCACGGGCTACGGCGTCGATACGCCGGTGCCTTACCGCATCGAGGATCTGATCTCCGCGATCGACGAGCGGATGGGCCGGCTGGAGAACCGCACGCGCACCGGCGTCTTCATCAAGCTGCTCGATCGCATCAAAAGATTCCGCAACCACCCGCGCTACGGTTTCATGTTCGAGAACGCCACCGTCGGCGGCGACACCATGGCGGAGGTGCTGGGCCACCTGTTCCGCATCCCGGCCAACGGAAAGCCGATGACCATCATGCAGCTCGCGGGCTTCCCCGCCGAGGTGGTGGATTCGGTCGTCTCGGTGCTGTCGCGCATGGCCTTCGATTTCGGCCTGTGGAGCGACGGCGCGTCCCCGCTGCTGTTCATCTGCGAGGAGGCGCACCGGTATGCGACGGCCGATTCCAAGATCGGCTTCGGCCCAACCCGGCGCGCGCTATCGCGGATCGCCAAGGAGGGCCGCAAGTACGGCGTGTTCCTCGGGCTGGTCACACAGCGGCCGGCGGAGATCGATCCCAGCATCATCTCCCAGTGCAGCACGATGTTCGTGATGCGGCTGTCGAACGACCGCGACCAGGCGCTGATCCGCTCGGCGATCTCCGACGCCGGCGCAAGCATGCTGACCTTCGTTCCCTCGCTCGGCACCGGCGAGGTGTTCGCGTTCGGCGCCGGCGTTCCGCTGCCGACGCGAATGAAATTCCGCGAGGTGCCGTTGGCGCTGCGGCCCACGAGCGAGGCCGGCGGCAACACCCGCATCGCGGCCGGCGCCACGCCCGATCGCAGCATGATCGATTCCGTCATCGACCGCTGGCGCGCCGCGACCATGAGCAAAGGCCAGCAGGACGACGACGGCGGCGAGCTTGGTTCCTGGCGCGACGACGTCCCCCCGGCGCGCGACGAGGTGCCGAGGTATCCAGCCGCGCCGCCCATGCAGCCGGTCATGCAGCCGGCGATGCAGCCCGCGCCACCGCTGGCGACTGCCGCGCCTGCTCCGGCGTATGAGCCGCCGCCGCAACCGCAGCGGTCGAGCATCCTGCGGCGGCCGATTTCGGCGGAGCCTCTGGGCCCGAACAACCCGGCGCCGCTGCCGAGCCGCTACCGCTAGGTTCTGGTTCCGAAAATCGCGCTGCCGACGCGGATATGCGTCGCACCCATCGCGATGGCGATGGCAAAGTCCGCGCTCATCCCCATCGACAACAGCTTGAGGCCGTTGCGCGCGGCGATCTTGGCGGTCAGCGCGAAGTGCGGCGCCGGCGCCTCGTCGGCCGGCGGGATGCACATCAGCCCGCCGATCGGTAGCCCATACGCCTCGCGGCAGCGCGCCAGAAACGCATCGGCGTCCTGCGGCAGCACGCCTGCCTTCTGCGCCTCAGCGCCGGTGTTGATCTCGACGAACAGCAGCGGCCGGCGGCCCTGCTTTTCGATCTCCTTCGCCAGCGCCTCGCACAAACTGGGACGGTCGACCGAATGGATGGCATGAAACAGCGCCACCGCCTCCTTCGCCTTGTTGGACTGCAACGGACCGATCATGTGCAACTCGATACCGGGCGTGCGGGCAAGAAGCGCCGGCCATTTCGCCGCGGCCTCCTGCACCCGGTTCTCGCCGAACGCCCGCTGGCCGGCCGCGATGACCGGCTCGATCGCCGCCGCATCGAAGGTCTTCGACACCGCCACCAGCGTGACGGTGGCCGGATTGCGCGCGGCCTCGCGGCAGGCGCGTTCGATCTCCTGCCGCACCGCGGCCAAGCCGGTGGTGGTTTGCGTACTCATGGCCGCATCCATATCACGGAGCGGAGCGCGAAGCGCCAGTATCCGTCAGTTGGCGCGGCGGCCGCGTGCCATCGCGTCGCCGCCGAGCGGAAAGTCCGAGCCCTGCACCGCGTCGGTCGGCGGCGGCAGGAGGCCGTAGCGCGCGAACTCGGCGGTAACGTTGGGCTTCGCCGCCTTCGCCACGGCGATGTCGATATTTCCGGACGCCGTGTCGCCCTTCCGCCGCTTCGCCATGCCGCGCCCGTACAGCGACGCAACCTTGCTCGAATCGATCTGCAGCGCCGCGTCGTAGTCGGCGATCGCCTCGTCGTAGCGGCCCATGCGAAGCTGCACGAAGCCACGGCTGTCGAGCGCGTTGATGTAATCGGGCTTGAGCTTCAGCGCCTCGTTGCAGTCGACGAGCGCGTCCTGCAGGCGGCCGATGACGGCGCGGGTCCAGCAGCGGCTGTTCCAGGCCGCGGCGTTCTGCGGCTGCAGGCGCGTGACGTGGCTGTAGTCGGCGATGGCGTGGTCGAAGCGCTTCTTGCCCTCGAAGGCGATGGCGCGGCTGAAATAGGCGGCGACATATTTTGCGTCGAGCCGGATCGCCCGGTCGTAGTCGGCGATGGCGCGGTCGTAATCGCCCTTCTTCAACAGCGCATTGCCGCGGTTGTTGTAGGCTACCGCGTCCTTCGGCTCCAGCTTGAGCGCCTCGTCGTAGTCGGCGATGGCGCGGTCGAGCGCGCCCTTCTTCTCGTGGGCGACGCCGCGGTTGACCAGCGCGTCCTGGTACTTGGGATGAAGCTTCAGCGCCTGGTCGTAGTTGGCGACGGCGCGATCGACCTCGCCCTTGGCGAAATGGGCGTTGCCGCGATTGTACAGCGCGATGGCATAGCCGGCGTCGAGCGTCACCGCCGCGTCGAAGTCCTGGATCGCGCGGTCGTATTGCGCGCGCGCGGCATAGGCGTTGCCGCGGTTGTTGAGGCGCACCGCGTCGGGCTCGATCTTGATCGCCGCGTCGTAATCGGCGATGGCGCGCTGCTGCTGGCCGGCGTTGAAATAGGCGAGCCCCCGGTTGTTCAGCGCCGAGGCGTAGGCCGGATTGAGCTCGATCGCCCGGTCGTAGTCGGCGATGGCCTTGTCGTATTCGGCCGCGGCGGCATAAGCGATGCCGCGGTTGTTGTAGGCGGCCGACTGCTGCGGATCGGCCTTGATGGCGTCGCCGTAGTCGGCGATGGCCTTGGCGAGATCGCCCTTGGCCTTCCATTCGACGCCGCGATTGGAATAGGCGAGCGCGAGCGTGCGGCCGTTGTAGGTGCCGGACTTGATCGCGCGGGTGCAGGCGGCGATCGCCTCGTCCCCCGCGCCCTTGGCGCAGATTTCCCAGTCGTCGGCGAGCGCCGGGCTTGCGAATATTGCGGCGATTGCCAGGGCGGCGAAAGGCAGAAGGCGCCGAGCGTATCGGTGCATACAGTCCCCCTTGGCCATCCCCGCCGTTAACAAATCAGGCGGCGATAGGGGTGCCAACTCGTTTCGACTGTTAATGTTAAGTGTCTGTCCGGGAACAATTTGAATTCCTTGAATCAGTTGTGATTCAAGAGTGGTGGCCTGATTCGAGGAGGGTCACCGATGTGGACGGCGAAGAACCGCGGACGTTACGACCGCAGCAAGTTGCGATACCCGAGTGACCTGACCG
>CAMAWG010000140.1 GCA_945861855.1 Rhodoplanes serenus | reverse complement strand
ACATCTGCCGGCATTGCGAGCCGCCCTCGCAGCTCATCAACAAAGAGGCTCAACACACGGCATCCTTGCTCACCAAGCCAGCGCCGCGTAACGTCAATCTTGGCAGCGACCGCTTCGCAATGTTCAACAAAAAACGGGACATCCCCGGCGCCACCATACCTCCACATTTCGAATTTGTTAACCATTTCTTTTAACCAGCTAAGCCTTTTTATTTGTTGATCTATTTTGGGACACTCGCCTTGAAATTGAGTCGGTTTTCCACAAATTATCCACAGGTCGTCCGGTGTGGAATCGGACCCCGGCGATACCGGCGGATGCCAGAAAAAATGTGGGATTTCGGCGGCTCGCGCGGAGCCGCGCCGGCGTCAGTTTTCGGGCTTGATGCCGGCGCGCGCGACCAGTTCCTTCACGCCCGCGATCTCGGTGCGCAGGCGCGCGGTCATCTGTTCGGGTGTGCCTGCGACAATTTGGTAGCCGAATTTTTTGGCCGCCTCGATCGCGTCCGGCCGCTTCATGGCCTCCCGCACCTCCTTGACCAGGAGGGCAAGGATCTCGGGCGGGGTTCCGGACGGGGCGAACAGAGCGTTGAACGTGTCGGAGACGAAGCCGGGGTAGCCGGACTCGATCATCGTCGGAACGTCGGGGAGCGAGTACCAGCGGGTCGCGCCGGTGACCGCCAGCGCCCGCACCGTGCCGGCTTTGATCAGCGGTTCGACCGGCGCCAGCGCCACCGATGCAAGCTGAACCGTGCCGGACACCAGCGCGTTCGTCGCCGGTCCGCCGCCGCGATAGGGGATGTGCTGGATGTCGATCCCGGCGCGCAGCTTCAGGAGTTCGCCGGTGAGATGCGACTTGGTGCCAACGCCGGGCGAGGCGTAGTTCAGCGTGTTCGGCGCGGCCTTGGCCTTGGCGACCAGGTCCGCGATCGTGTTGAAGCCGGAATCGGGGCGAACGAACAGCACGTTCGGCGCGTTCACCAGCTCCGAGATCGGCGCGAAATCCTTGATCGGGTCGTAGGGCAGGTTGGCGAACAGGCCGGGGTTGACCGCGATCGCCGTCGATGTGAACAGCAGCGTATGGCCGTCCGGGTTGGCGCGCGCGACATAGGCGATGCCGAGATTGCCGCCGCCGCCCACGCGGTTGTCGATGATCACGTTCTGGCCGAGCGATTGCTGGAGCGCGCTCGCAAGGATGCGCGCGATGATGTCGGTCGGCCCTCCGGCTGGAAACGGCACGACCATGACAATCGTTCGCGCCGGGTAGGCCTGCTGCGCGCGGCCGGCGTCCGATCCGGCAAGGATCATCAAAGCGGCGGCGATTGCTGCAATCGAAAACCTGATCCCGATCATGCGCGCCTCCCGATCCGGCTCCTGGCCCCGATCCTAGGGGCGGCGGGACCGGAACGCCACGCCCCGGTATGGCCAACCGGACGCCCCGGTCTCGGCAGCGCGGGCCTTTCGGTGTATCGTTGCGGCCGGTCGCATCGAGTTTTGGAAGGACGATCCGCATGACCAGTCCGACGCCGCAGCAGCTTGCGCAATCCGGCTCGCTCGAAGAGCTATACGGCCAGCTCGGGGCGGTCCGCATGGGCGCCGGCTGGGCCAAGCCGACGCCGTCGCTGTGGGCGGAGCCGAAGAAGTCGTTCGCCCCGTTCGTCTGGAGCTACGCCCAGGCCAAGGGCGCGCTCGATGCCGCAGGCCGTCTCATCAACACCGAGCTTGCCGAGCGGCGGAACCTGATCCTGCAGAATCCGGCGGGCGACTACGCCACCTCGCGCACCATCGTCGCCGCCTACCAGATGATCATGCCGGGCGAGAAGGCGCGCTCGCACCGCCACACGCCGAACGCGCTGCGGCTGATCATCGACGCGGAGCCCGGCGCCTACACCGTCGTCAACGGTGAGAGGCTGTCGATGATGCCGGGCGACGTCGTGCTCACTCCAAACTGGTGCTGGCACGGTCACGGCAACGAAGGCCGCGCCTGTGCCTACTGGCTCGACGTGCTGGACGTGCCGCTGGTGCAACTGCTGGAGCCGATGTTCTTCGAGCCGCACCCCGACGACTTCGAGAAGGAGAGCGTGGTGGCGAACGCTTCGCCGATGCATTTCTCCTGGGCCGACACGCAGCGCCGGCTGGCCGAGGCGGGCGCGCGCTCGAACGGGGCTCCGGCTGAAATCTCGCTCGGCGATCCCGCGCTCGACACCATGGCGCTGTCGATGATCGAGCTGAAGGCCGGGCAGGGCACGCCGCCGCGCAAGGTGATAGCGAACAGCGTGTTCGGCGTGGCCAAGGGCGCGGGCACGACACAGGCCGGCGACACCACGCTTTCATGGAGCCGCGGCGACGTAATTGTCGTCCCGGCCTGGCAGGAGCACGTCCATCGCAGCGATGACGGCGCAGTGTTGTTCCGCGTCACCGATGAGCCGGTGATGGAGAAGCTCGGTTTCCTGCGCGAGGGCAAGCCCGCGCACTAGGCGGTCGCCGGTCGGGGCGTATTGAGGGGATCAAGGCATGCGCGACGTTTGGATGGGGCGAGCACGTTCGCTCGCAGTTTGGGCTGTGGCGGCGATCGGCATCACCGCCCTGCTGATGATGGTGCTGGCGGCCGCGATCCGGCCGGTCGGCTCGATCGAAAATCTCCCCAACCCGCTCGCTCCGCCGGACACCGAAAGCCCGCGCGCCACGCTGATGGCCTTCAAGAAGGACCTTGAGGCGGCGGAGAATCTCATCACCGCGACCTACAAGCAGCATATCGCCGAGCCGGGCTGGTTCATGTCCGAGGAGACCAAGGCCAAGGAGCGTCTGATCCGGGCTCATTTCGACCGCGCGATGCGCTGCTTCGATCTGTCGAACGTGCCGCCGGTCAATCGCACCAAGGTCGGGATGGAAGCGGCGATGCTGGTGGCGGAAATCTTCGATCGCGTCGCGCTTCCGCCAATCGACAGCGTACCGGACAAGGCCGGAATGAAGGCGCTCACCGACAAAGGCGAGCGCCCGCAATGGACCGCGCCGCACACCGAAATCCGCATCGCCAAGGTCGAAAGCGGGCCGCGCGCCGGCGAATATCTCTTTACCGCCGATACGGTCCAGCACGCCTACGAGTTCTATAAAAAGGTCCGGAGTATCACGCCGCCGGACAACTTCGACTTCTATGCGTTCTATGCGCTGTCGCCCGGCGACGTGCTGCCGCCGAAATGGTACGCGCATGTGCAGAAGCTGCCGCCCTGGTTCCACAAGGTCTATGTCGACAGCGCGCGGTGGCAGTGGCTTGCGTTGGTCCTCACCCTGCTGCTGCTGGTGGCGTTCTGGATCGCCATGTTCCGGATGACCCGGCCGCACGGCTTCCTCAGCGCACGCCTGCCGCACTGGGTTGCCGTGACACTGCTGCCGGTGTCGGCGCTGGTCGCGGCCTGGCTCGCGAACCAGTTCGTCGATCTGTTGAATTTCACCGGCCCGGTCCAGCAGATCCTGTCCACGTCGTTCGACGTCGCGATCTATCTCATCTTCACCTGGCTGGTGGTGGACCTGTGCAACCGGCTGTCGGACTGGGCCGCCTATGCCTGGGGCGCCAACCGGTTCAGCTTCGACGCCGGTGTACTTCGCCTCGGCATCAGGCTGTGCGGCATCCTCATTGGCACGGCGCTTCTGGCCTATGGCGCGAGCCAGATCGGCGTGCCGCTCGTCGGCATTCTCGCCGGTCTCGGCGTCGGCGGCATCGCCGTGGCGCTTGCGGCGCAGCCGACCATCGAGAACTTCCTGGGCGGCATCATGATCTACGCCGACCGTCCGGTGCGGGTCGGCGAGACCTGCCAGTTCGGCGACATGACCGGCGTGGTGGAGGAGATCGGCATCCGCTCGACGCGGATCAGGGGCAGCGACCGCGCCTTGATCAGCATCCCGAACGCGGATTTTTCAAAGCTGCGGCTGGTCAACCTGAGCCGCCGCGATCAGGTGCTGTTCAACTCCACCATCGGGCTGAACTACGACATCAAGGAGGATCAGCTTCGCAAGGTCCTGCAGGGCATGCGCGACATGCTGGCGTCGCATCCGCACATCAAGAGCGACAGGTCGAGCGTCAATCTGTCGGCCTTCACCGGCAGTGCGATGGAGCTGAAGGTCTCTGCCGAGCTGGTCAACGTGCCGCCGCAGGAGATGGGCGCGCTGCGCGAAGACTTGTTGTTGAAGATGCTCCACATCGTCAGCCGCGAAGGCGCAACGATGGTCGCGCATTAAATCTGTTCGGCGCGCGCGAGCAGAGCGTCCGGCAGAACGAGGCCGAGCGGTTGCGCGGTTTTCATGTTGACGACGAAGTCGAACTCGGTCGGCTGGCCGACGGCAAGCTCGGCGGGCTTGGCCCCGCGAAGGATTTTTGAAACGTAATCGGCGGCCTGCCGGTAGTTGTCGCGGATCGGTGCGCCATAGGCCATCAGGCAGCCGGCCTCTGCATATTCGCGGCGCGCGGAGATCGACGCCAGCCGGTGCTCGATCGCCAGAGCCGCCAGCGACTTTCGCTCCGCAAAGAACAGCGCGCCGGGAGCGATGACGAAGCCGCCCATGCCGTCGCTGCTCATGGCGGCCAGCGCCGAACCGAACCCGCTGGCGTTTTCGATCCAATAGTCCTTCACCGAAACTCCCAAGGGACCGGCGGCGGCTTGTGTCTCGCGCGCGGCCAGCGGCGACGACGGATTGCCGCGATCCGCCAGGATGGCGAGAGCCTTTGCGCCGGGCACCGCGTCACGGAGCAATTGCAGCCGCGTGGCGCTTACCCCCGGCGGCAGATCGCTGATGCCGGTGACGTTGGGGTGGCGCTGCGCCGTGCCTTGGGTCAGCTCCGTGCCGAGGCCCACCCCGGTCGCCATCACGATCGGGATATCGGCGGTGGCGCGGCTCGCGGCTGCCGCGGCCGGGGTGCCCGCCGTCACCAGCACATCAATGTTGCGGCCAACAAGCTCACCCGCCGCACCCGCAAGGCGCCCGGTGTGTCCTTCCGCCCAGCGGAAATCGAAACCGACATCCGCGTTCTCGATGTGCCCCAGCTCATGCAGGCGGCGCTTGAAGATGTCCCACAGCGCCAGGCGCTCCGCGTCGGGCGCGGCGGTCTCCAGGATGCCGATGTGCCGGATTCTTTGGGTTGGTTCCCCGGGCACCGCGCCTCAGCGTCCGGTTCGCCGTTCAAGGCGCATAGACCCAAGCCTCGATCATCACCGTCGCGCCCGGAACCGGCAACGGCCTCGGCACCTCCACCGCGGAAAACGGCAGCGGCCGCCCGCCCATGTGGCGCTCCCAGACCTTGGCGACCGGATAGAATTCGCCGATGTCGGTATGGAATTGCAGGATGCGCGCGACATTGGCAAGCGAGGTGCCGGCGGCTTCGCAGAGCTTGGCGATATTGCCGATGATGAATTCCGCCTGCGCCTCCGCCGCCGACGAGAAGTGCGGCTGGCGCGGATCCGCGGCGGCCGCGGACGCGAGCCCTTGGCCGTCGAAGGCCATCAGCCCCGAGATGAACAGCAGGTCGCCCGCCTTCATCGCCTGCGGCTGATGGCGGAAAGCGGTCGGCACGCCCGCGTCGATGGCGCGCCGCTTCGTGGCTCCGCCGGGCTTCAGCGCCAGCATGTTGATCTCGATCTTGCCGTCGTAGGGGGCGAGGCCATGGGCGATGCAGGGGATGATATCGATCGTCGGCGGAGACTTGGCAAAGTGCCGCGTCCACGTCTCGTAGAAGGCGGAATAGTCGTCGCGCTCGGTGAGATAGACCTGCGCGTGGACGATGTCCTCAAGCCCGGCGCCGGCGAGCGCGAGCGACTGCACCATGCGCTCCTTGATGATGAACTCGGTCTCCAGCTTGATCGGCAGGCCGGCCCATTGCGCGCCCTCGGTCATCAGCGCCGCGGCGGCCACGCCGTTGCGCCGGGGCTCGCTGCCGACCGCGAACGAGGTGATGCCGGGAATGAAGATGAAGTCGCCCACGGTGACCGCGGGCGAATAGCCGGAGGTGGGGCGCCCGGCGAGCTGCTCATGCCTGAGGTGGGCGACCTCGAAGCCCTTCTCCGGGACAACGCCGAGCGCCTGGATGTTCATATCGGCGCCGGGGAGCAGGAGGCCCTGCTGCGCAACCGACGTGGAGGGCGGGATGCGTCCGGCGAGGTGCTCACGCCTTACCTGCTGGTAGGGCGGCACGGCCTTCACCGTCGTGTAGTACTGGTCGGTGCGGACGAGGTTCGCCCGGTCGGTGCCGGCTGCGTGCAACACGGCATCGAGGTTCTCGAAGATGCGGGCCGCCTCCTTTTCGCGCTTGGGCAGGCCCGCGTGCGGCGCGCGCTCCGCCAGGACGTCCGGCGCGATGCCGTTGACGAAGTCCTGGGCCATGAGGCCCGTGGCGAACACCCAGCGGCCGGCCTTCATGCCTTGCGCGAACTTGATCTTTCCCGAGCCGAGCTCGACGGGGAGAAGCGGGACTGCATTCTGGTCAGCCATTCGAACCCATCCTTTGACCGGACCCTGCCGGATGTCGCGGCAGCTTCGCATTGCGGCCGGGCAGGGGGAAGATGCGTTGGCTCTATGCTGGGTCCGGGCTTGGCGAGTCCCCGGGCGTTCAATAGGCTGGACGCGATTTGGCACGCCGCGTGCAAGCACGTCCTTGAGGCCACGTTCGACAGGAGGGCGACACATGACGACAAGTCCGCGACTGGGAATGCCGCTGATCGGCGCGCTGCTCGCTGGGGTCATGCTTACCGCGGGCGCGCAGGCGCAGAATTATCCGGACCGGCCGATCACGGTGATCGTGCCGTTCCCTGCCGGTGGGTTGACCGACGTACCCGCCCGCGTGGCGGCGACGATGATGTCGGCGAAGATCGGCCAGAACATGGTGGTTGAGAACAAGACCGGAGCCACGGGCACAATCGGCGCAGCGTTCGCGGCGCGGGCGACGCCGGACGGCTATACGCTGTTCGCCAATTCGCTCGCCGACGCGCAAAACATTCACTTCCAGACGCTGACCTACAGCCCGGTCGACGACTTCGCCCAGGTCGGCTGGATCGTCGATGGCCCGCCGCTTGTCCTGATGATCAACGCCAAACTGCCGTACAAGACGCTGGCGGACATGATCGCCGCCGCAAAAGCCGATCCCAAAAGCGTCAACTTCGGCACCTCCGGACCTGCCTCCTCGCCGGGCATGGCCGTCGCGATGCTCAACGCGGCGGCCAAGACCGACATGGTCGCCGTGCCCTACCGCGGGT
Source organism: Rhodoplanes serenus (assembly GCA_945861855.1). Classification (GTDB taxonomy): domain Bacteria; phylum Pseudomonadota; class Alphaproteobacteria; order Rhizobiales; family Xanthobacteraceae; genus Z2-YC6860. The sequence goes on along the minus strand of CAMAWG010000140.1, from coordinate 4,479 downwards.
CGGGCGATGCGGCGCGCGAAACGGCGGGCGGCGCCATCCAGGCAGCGTTCTCATTCGTCTCGCAGGCCAAACCGCTGGTCGATGACGGCAAGGTGCGCGTGCTTGCGGTTGCCGCGCCGGCCCGGGTCGCGGCCTGGCCCGATGTCCCGACCTTCCAGGAACTGGGCTACAAGATCGACTTCCGCGGCTTCGTCGGCCTCTCCGCTCCGGTCAAGACGCCGAAGCCGATCGTCGAATTCCTCAACAAGCAACTCAACGAAGTGGTGCAGTCCGACGCATTCAAGTCGCGCATGGCGGCCCTCGGCATGACCGTTCCGGCGGCATCCGACAACACGCCGGCGAAGTACGATGCCTTCATCCGCAAGGAGATCGCGCGGCAGGGCGAACTCGCCCGGATCGCGAAGGCGTCTTCGCCTGAGCCGCCGAAATAGCGGCTTGGTGACGTCGCGTGGTTACGCCACCTTGGCGAGCTTGTCCTTGCCGATGTCCAGCTTGAACAGCTTGGCCGCGTTGCCGCCGAGGATGTCGCGCTTGGCCTTTTCCTTGAGGAACGGCAGGTCGTAGATCGTCGACGGCAGGTCGAAGTCCCAGTGCGGATAGTCCGACGAGTAGAGCAACTGGCTCTCCGCCTTGATGCACTTGAAGGTCGACTCCAGCAGGCTCATGTCGCGCGGAATTTCCATCGGCTGCGATGTGTAGAACATGTCGGTGATGTATTCGCCGGGCAGCTTCTTCAACCCCGGGCACTCCGACGAGCGCATCATGTATTCGTTGTCGAGCCGCTGGATCAGGAACGGCAGCCACGCGAGCCCGCTCTCGATCCAGATCACCTTGAGCTTGGGGAAGCGCTCCGGCAGCGCGTTCAGCACCCAGTTGGTCATGTGCACCATGTTGTACCAGACGAACCCGAGCGCATGGACGGCGATGAACTTGTTCATCATGCCCATCGACTGTTCGCCCCAATTGTAGCCGGCGTGGAATGCGAGTGGCAGGCCGGTTTCCTCGATGGCCGAATAGACCTTCATGTAGCTGTTGTGATGCACCGGGCGGAACCGCACCGACGTGATCATGAAGCCGCAGACGCCCTTCTTGCCGGCGAACTCCTTGACCATGCGGTAGCTGGCGTCCGGATCGTTGAACGGCAAATAGATCATCGTGCGGATGCGCGCTTCCTCTTGGAGCACGCGCTCGCTGAGCCAGCGGTTGTATGCGAAGGCGAGCGCCACCTCGGCCTCGACCTGCGGATGCAGACCGAGCTGGAGCATCGGCGAGGGAAACAGCACGGCGATATCGACGCCCATCGCGTCCATCCAGCGCCGCGTCAGCGACACGTCGCGATGCACGCCCGGCTCCGGCTTCTCGATCCTTCGCAGCGGATAGCGGATCGCGCGGCCGCCCATGTCCTGATAGCCGACGCCGCCCGGCATGACACCGACGCCCTTGGAGTTGCCGGAGTTCGCCATCTTGGCGAGCTGCTTCAACACCGGATCGGGCATGTATTCGAGGATTTCGTTGAACGACTCGAGCTCGTAGTGGTGCGAGTCGACATCGATGATCGGAAACTGGTCGTAATTGCGCTGCTTGGCCTGGCGAGCGGCATGCGCCAGCGCCTTGCCGGAATCGAACTCATCGACGGACCAGGTGCGGTCGTTGCTGAGCGGGAGATCCATGATGATGCCCTTTCGGTCCGCGAGATCAGATCGCGACGTAGATGTCGTCGCCGCGGCGCACGACTTTGTATTTCTTCAGTCGCAGGCTTCGGTCCGGCACGCATTCGCCGGTCTTCAGATCGTATTCGTAGCCGTGCCACGGACAGACGAAGTTCACCTGGCTGTCGGAGAACTTCTGGCCGACCCAGGTCTTGTCGGGGCCGATCACGTCTTCGACCTGGTGCATGATCAGGCCTTCGCAGGCCGGGCCGCCCTGGTGCAGGCACATGTTGGCGTAGGCGTAGAACTGGCCGTCCCAGTGGAACACGCCGATGTCGTGGGCGCCGCTTTGGATGATTTTCCGCTCGCCCTCGGGCAAATCCGCGATCTTGGCGACAAAAACCTCGGGCATGACGAAACACCTTGTGAATAGGCCACTGCCGCCCTAGCACGATGCGCTCGGGCGGAGCAACGCCGGTGAAATGTCTCAGGCCTGCCCTATAATCGCAACCGCCATCAAGAATCATCGGGCCGCATAGGCGGGAGGAAATATCATGATCGTCGACATCTACACCCACATCTTCCCGGAGCGGTTCTTCCAGGAACTCGAACGCGGCTCGCCCAAGCTCGGCAACATGGGCAAGCGGCTGCGTGGTGTGAAGAAGCTGTTCGACCTCGACCTGCGCTTCAGGGACATGGACGAGATCGGAGCCGATTACCGCCAGATCATCTCGCTGCCCAATCCGCCGCTCGAGGACATCGCCGAAGGCGAGGTGGCGAACAACCTCGCGAAGGTTGCCAACGATTCGATGGCCGAGCTCTGTGCCAAGCATCCGGACCGGTTTCCGGCCTTCGCCGCGGCGGTGTCGATGCACGACGTCGATTTCTCCATTCGAGAGGCCGAGCGCGCCATCAGGATGGGCGCGCGCGGCGTGCAGACCTTCACCAACATCGCCGGCCATCCGCTCGACGAGCCGCGATTCCGGCCGTTCTTCGCGGCGATGGCCGCGCACGACCTGCCGGTCTGGCTGCATCCGGCGCGCACCTCGGCGATGGCGGACTACGCCTCCGAGCCGCGCTCGCGGTTCGAGATGTGGTGGTGCTTTGGCTGGCCCTACGAGACCACGATCGCGATGTGCCGTCTCGTGTTCGACGGCATCTACGACCGCCATCCGAAGCTGAAGATCATCACCCACCATCTCGGCGGCGGCATGATCCCATTCTTCGACGGCCGCATCGGTGCCGGCATGGAGGTGCTGGGCCAGCGCACGCTCGATGAGGATCACACCAAGGTGCTGTCGTCGCTCAAGCGCCCGCATCTCGAATATTTCAAGGAGTTCTACGCCGACACCGCGATGTTCGGCGGCACCTACGGCCTGCCGTGCGGGCTTGAGTTCTTCGGCGGCGACAAGGTGGTGTTTGCCTCCGACGCGCCGCTCGCCGGCATCCCGATGCACATCAAGGCGCTCGACGGCCTCAATCTCGACGCCGTGACGTACAAGAAGATCATGCACGGCAACGCCGAGAAGCTCCTCAATATGAGAATCAGCTAATCCCTTTCATGTTCAATCTTCGGTCAAGGTTTGCGGCGATAATCCTCGTCCTGTTCTGTTCGGGGACCTCGATGCTGTTTGACGCGATCTTGAAGCCGGCGCGGGCGGTGACGCTATGCACGCTGACCTTCGGGCTGGCCGGTTGCGCCAGCGAGCCGCCCGGCCAGCCGAGCTTCTACCAAAGCATGGCGACCGCCAACGCCAAGGTCGACGCCAAGGCTGCCGCTTCGATGATCTCGGGCTATCGGCGTAACAACGGGCTCGGCCTCGTCGCGCTCGACGATCAATTGATGCGCATGGCCGAGGAGCAGGCGCGCGCGATGGCGAGCAAAAACCGCTTCGAGCACGACGCTGCCGGCCCGTTCCAGCAGCGCATCAAGCGCTCCGGCTACGACGCGAAAGTCGCAGTTGAGAACATCGGCGCGGGCTACCACACGCTGGCGGAGGCCTTCTCCGGCTGGCGCGATTCGCCTCCGCACCGGGCCAATATGCTGCACAGCGGCGTGACAAAGATGGGGATTGCGGCGGTATATTCGCCCGGCTCCAAATACAAAGTGTTCTGGGCCCTGATCCTCGCCGCGCCCGACGGCCGTCGCGGATAACCCCGAAAAATCAACGTTTTTGGGCAAATGTCGGTTATCCATCAAATTAGGCAACGCCCTGCCGTCGCTGCCTTGATTTGAGCGAAATGCCGCGTAATGCGTTGCGAACCGCCCAATTCTGTGTATTCAGAGCGTTCTTCATTTCAGAGGGAGTCCGATAAATGGCCACTCAGCCCGCTACCGCCGCCAAGCCCGCTACCGCGGCCAAGCCGAAAGTGAATACCGTCAGCCTGAAGCACCTCGCCGCCGCGCTCGCGGAGGATCACGAGATGCCGAAGAAGAAGGCGGAAGAAATGCTCGGCGACCTGGTGAACCTCGTCACCAAGCACCTCAAGAAGGGCGACCGCATCCGCCTCGTCGGTCTCGGCGTTCTGGTGGTGCGCAAGCGCGCCGCGCGCATGGGCCGCAATCCGGCCACCGGCGAGCCGATCCAGATCAAGGCGAGCAAGAAGGTCGCCTTCCGCGCTTCCAAGGAACTCAAGGAAGCCGTCTAGTCTCTCGCGATTTTCGCGGAAGCCTGGAAACATTGGCTCATCAGGAAATCGAGTGGATGAATCTAATGGGGAATGCGGCTTGAAGCCCCATGGATACTGGGTTTTTGGGGTTTCGTAAGGTGGTTGAATTGGGCATCATTTCCCGATGGCCAACTCATCGAAGCGACAGCGGCGCCTTTGG
>CAMAWG010000139.1 GCA_945861855.1 Rhodoplanes serenus | reverse complement strand
CTCGGTTGCAGGCTGCGAGGAATCAGGCTTCGTGGTATTGCTTGTCATGGCGTGGTCTCCAGTCCGGCGCTTCAACGCCGGATGATTCGAGGTTGAACACCCCGGAGACTACGCCACCCTTAATTCCTACCAACCTCGCGACGGCACCGCGGATCGTACCTGGCGACGGTCTCTACGAGAAGGCTTACGCCTCGCATCTGATCACGCGGGAAGCGCAGCACGCCCAGCTTCAGCTTTTGGCTTTGCGATTGCGCAGCCGCATGGCTTTCCTTCGGCAGGTAACGCCGCTCCACCTCTTTGTCGTGACCCTACGTTGCGAGCATTCCTGTCCCTATTGCCAAGTCTCGCGCCAGAGCACTGACCGGTCGCGCTACGACATGAGCGAAGACACGGCTGCACGCGCGCTCAAGATTGCGCTCGACAGCCCCTCCGCTCACATCAAGATCGAGTTTCAAGGCGGCGAACCACTTTTGAACTTTCCCCTCATCGAAAAATCGTCTTGGCCGCGAAAGCGGCGGCGCCGGCAGCCGGCAAGGCGCTGGATTTCGTGATCGCCTCGAACCTCGCGCTGCTCACCGACGAGCATCTGGCCTTCTGCAAGGCCCAGGAAGTGCTTCTCTCCACCTCGCTTGACGGCCCGGCCGACCTTCACAACAAAAACCGGCCCCGGCCCGGCGGCAACAGTCATGAACTAGCTGTACAGGGCATCCGCCGTGTTCAGCAGGTGCTTGGAGCCGACCGCGTGGGTGCGCTGATGACGACCACAGAGGGCAGTCTGGACCGCATCGAAGAGATTGTTGACGAGTACCTCGCGCTCGGGCTCGACGGTATTTTCCTACGCTCCCTTTCGCCCTACGGCTTTGCGATCAAGACCAAGCAGTTTCATCGCTATGACGCCAAACGCTGGCTCGCATTCTACGAACGGGGACTTCGCTATATCCTCGGGATCAACAGGGCAGGGCGTCACTTCCCCGAATTTTACTCGGCGCTGATCCTGCGGCGGATGCTGACGGATCGACCCACAGGGTACGTCGATCTGCGAAGTCCGTCGGGCATCGGCCTCGGCGCACTTGTTTACAACTACGACGGCCGCGTCTTTGCTTCTGACGAGGGTCGGATGCTGGCCGAGATGGGCGACACCACCTTCGAGCTCGGCCATGTCGACACAGATAGCTATCGCTCGCTGATCCTCTCCGACAAGCTCGTAGACCTAGTCGCGTCTTCGCTTACGCAATGCGCCCCGGAGTGTTCGGACTGTGTGTTCGAGCCGCACTGCGGCGCCGACCCGGTCTATCACCATGCCACGCAACGCGATCCTGTCGGCATTAAGCCCTTGTCGGAGTTCTGCGCCCGGCAGAAGGGCGTCATGAGCCTATTGCTGGACATTTTGGAGCGCGATCCCCAGAACGCCGCGATTCTGCGCCGGTGGGGAGGTCTGTAATGCTGGCTCTTTACGGCGTCGCCACCATAGCGCGGGGCTTTCAGCCACAAGAGCCACGCCTTGTGCTGCGCCTGCGCTCCCCGACGTCGCGTCCCGAGCATGCGGCGGATGTGGCGCTGGCACGGAACGCGCACGAGATCGACATTGCCGTGTCCAGCGGTTTCACGGGCGCATTCGTTGTCAGAAGCGAAATGCACGAACCATCACGCGGAAATGAATTGCCGCGAATGATTCAGGTGCCCGAGAAGTTCGACTACCTATCGGACGGAGATGTTTTGGGCTTCCATTCGGCCAGCCGCAGATTCCGAACGCTTTACCGGCGTTCGTCCGCGCACAATTCCTTTCTCGTCACCGAACGGTGCAATCATTACTGCCTCATGTGCTCGCAGCCGCCGCGCGACGTGGACGATTCCTGGATATTGCGGGAAATCCGCGAGGCGCTGCCGCTCGTGGACAAGCAGACCCGCTATTTGGGATTTACGGGAGGCGAACCACTTCTCGATTGGCAGGAATTGACAGCGGCCTTGCGCGATTGCCGCGATCTTCTCCCGCAGACTGCGATCCATGTTCTCAGCAACGGCCGAGCCTTCGCTTCTACCGAAATCGCCGCCGCCTGGGCTGATGTAAAGCATCCCGCTCTGTCCGTCGGGATACCCATCTATTCGGCAGTGGACACTGTTCACGACTATGTCGTGCAGGCGAAGGGAGCCTTCGACGAGACGGTCCTCGGAATTTTGAAACTCAAGGACAAAGGACAACGGGTCGAAATCCGCGTGGTTTTGCACGCCGTCACCGCGCCGAGAATTGCCGCCACGTGCCGTTGGCTTGCACGCAATCTGCCATTTGTCGATCACGTGGCGCTCATGGGCCTGGAAAACACAGGCTTCGCGATCGCCAACGACGATCTATTGTGGATTGATCCGATGGACTACCGCGAGCAGCTTGCTGAAGCAGTCGACGTGCTGGCCGCCGGCAAGGTTCCTGTGTCTGTCTATAATCTTCCGCTTTGCGTCCTGGACCGGTCGGTGTGGTCTTTTGCCCAACAGTCCATTTCCGACTGGAAAAATGATTTCGTCCCCGAATGTGAACGTTGCGATGAAAAGAAACGATGCAGTGGATTCTTCACCACCGGCCGTCCACGATACAGCCGCGGCATTCAGGCCATAATTAACTGATTCGGCTAAGCCACCCTCGCCACGCTCCATAGTGCTTTATGGTAAGCCGGAACCTTTGAGGGTACGAATGAGGGTACGCTACAAATTGGCGCACCGGAAAATGGCGTGCGACCAGCGCCTTACGTGATTGGTGCGATGCTGCCCCTGGCACCATTCACTTGAATGATCGCGTGCAGCGCGCCCGCGGCAGCGACCTCAGCGCGTGATCCGCTCCCAGGCCAGTTCCTGGTGCTGCATGATGCCCGCGTAAAGCCGCCGCGGCGGCGCCAGCACCATCAATCCGTTCTCGAAGCGGACGCTCCGCACCTGATCGCCGCCGACGCGGCTTGCGTCGGACGAGGCATCGACGCGCGTCGAGAGCGTCGTGCCGTCGAAGCTGTAGTTTCCGGCATAGGACATGAACTGGCGCGGCTCGCCGTCCGGCAGCGAAGCCCTGCCGTCGCACAGCACGGCCATCATGCGCCCGTCGGCCTGGAATACGACGAGGCCCATCGCCACCGGGCCATACGGCGGCGGCAGAATGTTGCCCGCGTCGTCACGGCCGGCCGTGCTCTTCATCCGCCATGTTCCGACGATGCGGGGATCGATCGCGGTCATGTGGCGTCCTTCGCGTGCGATTGGTGTGGGGTCATGCTTTCTTCCAGACGTCCTTTTCGTCGATTACGCTGACATGCGCCGCGACCACATGCCAGCCGTCGGGAAATCTCACCCAGGTCTGCATCTGCCGGCCGACCTTGCCCGGCATGGTGGCGCGGTGAAACAGCGTCGAGGCCACGGCGCAATCGCGGCCATAGGTGGTGATGACGGTCTTCGAGGTCGTGCGCGCGAGCCCGATCGGCGAGCGCGCGGCGCGGAACGCCGCGATCTCTTCATGGCCGTAGAGAATTTCCGTCGTGCCGTAGCGAATGGTGCGGGGGTCGGCGTGAAACGTGTCGTCCAGCACGGCGACGTCGTTCGTCACCAGCGCTTTCTCGTAGCGGTCGAAGGCGGCGGTGACCTCGGCCACCACATCCGGCAGGTCGATATCCAAGCGACGGTCCATCGGAAGCTCCCTGGCGCATTGTCCGGTGAAAGAAATCCGTCCGCAACTGTGCCGCAAAAACACTTCGGCCGCAGCGAGAGGCTGCGGCCGGGTGCCGGAATTCCTGGGACGATACGTTAGCGGGCTCCCGACCGGTCGTTGGCGCCGACGCGGGCGCGCGGCTTGGGCGCGGGCTCCGGCGTGCCGCCGAACAGGCGATCGAAGAACGACGCACCGCTGAAGCCGCCACCACTGCCGCCGAAGGTGCCCGGCGGCATCCGCACCGGCGCCGAAGAGCTGCCCTTCGGCCGGTCGATGGCGATGTCCGCCATCTTGCGCTCGGAGCCCTTTGCCACCGCGAGCAGGCGGGCGTCGCGGCCGTAGACGTCGTCGCGGATCTGGAGGCTGCCGGCCTCGTCAACGAACGCCGTCTGATAGGTCAGGTGGACCGGAATGTTCTGCGGGAAGTTGATGTTGATCTCCGACCCGCCGAACATCTTCTGCAGACGGTCGGCGGTGTAGTTCTCGTTGGGCAGCACCAGCGACAGCAGCACCTCGCCGTACTTCAGCGGATCCTGCACCCGCATGCAGCCGTGGCTGTAGGCGCGCTTGTCGTGCGCGAACAGGTGCTTGTCCGGCGTGTCGTGCTGGTACACCAGGAACTTGTTGGGGAAGTTGAAGCGGATGCGGCCGAGCGCGTTCTTGTCGCCCGGCGGCTGGTAGATGCGCACGTGGCCGTCGCGATCCTGCTCGACCTTGAGCCCGATCCGCTCCATCGCCTGCGGATCGGCCTGCAGCGCCGGCAGGTATTCGTTCTGGATGATCGAGGGCGGCACGTTCCAGGTCGGATTGACGGTGATGAACTTCATCTCGGCGCTCATGATCGGCGTCGCCAGGTTGGGCTTGCCGACCACGACCTTGGTCTTCCACACGAGCTTGCCGTCGCGCACGACGCGCAGCGTGTAGTCCGGAATGTTGACCATCACGTAGGTCTGGCCAAGGTCGCGCGGCACCCAGCGCCAGCGTTCCATGTTGGCGAGGATGATATCGACCGTCTTCTCGCGCTTCGGCCCGTTGATGGCGTCGAGCGTGGCCTGCGTGAGCTGGCCGGTGGGGTTGATGCCGTGCTCCTTCTGGAACTTGGCGATCGTGTCGGCGAGCGTCTTGTCGTAGACGGTGTTGCCGTCGGCGGCCTTGATGCCGAACCGCTCGCGCAGCGCCGGGACGCGCGGGTCCTCCATCAGGACCTCTTTGACGTCCTTGCCCTTCTTCTCCCTGCTGTACTTCAGCACCGGGCCGGACGGAATGATCGGCTTCTCGACGTCGGAGCCTTTGCGCGCGGCGGCGAGCTTGGCCTTGAGGGCCTGATACTGCGGCTGCGGCGGATTGAGGCTGTCGAGGGCGGCGCCTGCGTCCTTCGCATTGGCGACCCTGGCGAGCACGTTCGCCGGATCCGGTTTGGCGAGGTCGTAGAGGATATCGTCGGCGACGCGGGTGTAATGCACGCGGCCGCTCATGGCATGACGGGCGAAGGTGAGAACCGTATCGGTGAACTTGATCTCGGCCTCGGCCAGGACGTCGGGCTCCATGCCGCTTCTGATCTGCGGGGTCGGGTACTCGCTCGGATCGAGCCCATCGGAATCGACGCCGGCGAGATAGGCCGCAGCAGCCTTGGCGCGCTCGCTCGTCGCGCCGTCGGCGATCCAGAGCGGGGCGAAATCGCGGCTCGAGTAGAAAGCTTCGATGGTGGCGCGCTCTCTCTTGCCGCCGAGGATGCGGTCGAACTTGCCGGCGGCCAACTGGTCGCGAAGCTTCTCGACGACTGCGGTGTCGGCGGCCGAGGCGGTGGCGAACTTCGCGCCGGTGGACGCAGGCACCGAGGACGTTGTTTCTGCCGGCGCGGGCGCGGGAGCCGCGACCTCGGGCTTGGCCGCAGGGGTGGGTGCCGGGGGCGTAATGTCTTTCAGGCTCGGCGGCGGCAGATCGGCGCTCTCCGGCATCGGCACGGAGGCGGTCACCGTTGCCGCGGACTGGGCAAAAGCGCTGCCGGTATAGGATGTTAGCGCCAAGGCCAGGGCGATTGCCGTGCCGGCCAAGAGGGGTTCGAACCGGGCGCTTCGCATCGGGCTCTTTCTCCAAATTCCCCGATCGATTGCGGGGCCATGGTCGTTGTCGGATTGGGCAAGCTGAATATCAGGATTGCCGACTTTTTGATACCGTTTCGCTGCGCCGAAAGGCCGCTATTTCTCTGGCAAGCCTGTGGAATTCATACGCAAAGCCCACAAATCTGGCCGGTGTGGCGCGGCGGCACCACCGCCCTGCCGGCGGCAGCCGGTAATGGGGTCCGGCTCCTACAGCGAGGGAATGAATTTCAGCGCCGGCACAAGTTGGCCGAGCAGGGTGGGCGGCCAGGGGACGGACATGAGCCAGTGGAACACGAGGTAGATGCTCCCCACCAATATTGTCACATAGGGGATCACGAGCTTCCAGCGCTCGGGTCCTTCGAGGCGCATGAACACAACGACAAAAATGGCCGCTGTCGGTATGAGCCCGATCACCGCCATCGAGGCCATGAAGGCGACCAGATAGCCGAAGAATCGCGCTGCCCGCGTCACCACGGTACGGATCGGCAGGTGCCCGGTGTCGGACGTGATGTCCATGTGGATATTCTGCTCGACTTGGTGTTGCACCTCGTCGACCAGACTCGTCCCCGCGGCGGCTGTGGGCTTGCGGCACATTTCGTTGAACAGGCTCAGCCCCGCCACCAGAAGCGCGACGCTGCCCACCACCAGCGGAACGAGCTTGGCGCTGAAGTGCCAGGCCGTGGCGGCCGTCACCAACGCGCCAATCAGGCAGATGAAGAACATCGTGAACAGTTGCTGAGGCTGGAATCGCGGCGCCTGGAAGCTCGACAAGAGCTTCATGACGCCGCCCTGACGCCGCACGTCGGCGAGCAGCGGCCGGACCAGGCCGATGATGGCCATCGCCAGCAGCACGGCCACCACCGGGCGCCACAGCCACGAGAAGCCGTAGCGTTCGATCGAGATGAACATGTAGCGCTCGATGCTGTCACCCAGCACGAGGCCAAGCACCAGCGGCGGCCGTGGCCATTTGTGCTGCTTCATCACCCAGCCGAACACGCCGAACAGCAACAGCGTGATCAGGTCGCCCCAGCTCCGCGACGCCTCGAAGGCGCCGATGTAAACGATGCTCAGCACGGCGGGCAGGATCAGCGTATAGCGCAGCGTGGCGAGCCTGGCGAATTGCGGGCTGAAGGCGTAGCAGGCGCCGGCGCCGAGGATGTTGGCGAGCGCCACTGACCACACCATCGCGTAGGTGATGTCGAGATTCTTGTGCAGCATGTCTGGGCCTGGCACCAGCCCGTGAATGAGGAAGGCGCCGAGCAGGATCGCCATGGTGGCGCTGCCGGGCACGCCGAAGGCGATCGTCGGCACCAGCGCTCCGCCTTCCTTGGCGTTGTTGGAACTCTCCGACGCGATCACGCCGCGCACGTCGCCCTTGCCGAAGGTCAGGTGCGCGCCCTTCTCGGTCTTGAGGGCGTGACCGTAGGCCAGCCAGTCCACCACCGAGGCGCTGATGCCGGGGATGGAGCCGATGCCGCCGCCGATCCAAGAGCAGCGCATGATCAGCCACCAGTTCTCGAAGCAGTCCTTCACGCCCTGCCACTGGCCCTTGTAGATGCTCTCCTTGTCGATCTTGGCCGAAATCGCGGTGCGCGCGATCAGGAGGTCGCACAGTTCTGGCAGCGCGAACAGGCCGAGCAGCACCGGCGTCAGCGGCAGCCCATCCCACAGGTAGAGGCTGTCCATGGTCCAGCGTAGCGTGCCGGTCTGCGGGTCGGAGCCGATCATGGCGATCATGATGCCAAGGCATCCGGCGCCGACGCCGCGCAGCGGCGCGCTGCCCGACAGGACGGCCACCATCGATATGCCTAAGACGGAAAACGCCAGCAGTTCGGGCGAGCCGAGATAGAGCATCACCGGGCGCAGGATCGGGATCGACACCGCGAGCAGGGCTGCGCCGAAAATTCCGCCCATCAGCGACGACATATAGGCGGCGCTAAGCGCGCGCCCGGCCTCGCCTCGCTTCGCCATCGGGAATCCGTCAAGCACCGTAGCCGCGGAGGCTGCACCTCCGGGCACGCCGAACAGGATCGCAGGGATCGGGTCGCCGGTGGCGGTGGTGGCGCCGAGGCCCAGCAGCAGCGCGAACGCGGAATAGGGGTCCATGGCGAAGGTGAACGGCAGCAGCATCGCGGTGCCGGCGAGGCCGCCGATGCCGGGCACGATGCCGAGGATGAGCCCCATCATGCAGCCCAGCATCAGGTACATCAGCCGATGCGGCTCCATCAGCGTGACGAAGGCCTTGCCGGCCGCCGCCGCCATGAAGGCCGCTTCCGCTCCAATGCCTTCCATCGCTCAGGTGCCTTCCGGATTTGTCACGGACACGTCGTCACCGCTGCGGATTGTTCGTGGGAGGCCTGGCAGCCGAGGGCTTCGCGCTCAACGCTTGTTTTGCCCGTTCTATCAGATGCGGGGACGTCGCGTAGATCGATGAAATGAGAGTCTGGAGATCGCCGCCCGCCATCGGATCGACGTCGAGCTGCATCTTGGCGGCTTCCGCGCGCAGTCCCCCGTCGTTGAGCGCTGTGACGAAGGCCTGGCGCAGCGCTGCGATACGATCGGGTGGCACGCCGGGCGGCAGCACGTAGGGGCGCCCGAAAACGCCCTGGCTGAACACCAGCTCGATCACCTTGCGGTCGTCGTCGCTGCGTGCGAATTCGCCGGCGCGGGGAATGTTGCGCTTGTTCAAGTCGTTATGGCCGGTGTTGCTGAGCTGCACCAGCGCCCGGACGGTGTCCTTGGCGAACCATTCGGGGTGCATCGTCTCGATTCCGGTCCAGCCCAGGCCGCAGGCGCCCTGAACTTCGCCGCGCTCGAGCGCGAGCGTGATCTCTCTGCTGCCTGGATAGCCCGTTACGATGCGGAACTTGGTCCCGAGCACGCTGTTCAGGAGCAGCGGCAGGTCGTATGTGGTCGCGCCCGGATTGCTCGCCCCGACAATGAGCTCCTGCGTGAAGAGGTCCTTGAACGTCTTCACCGGAGCGTCGCTGCGCACGTAGCAGACATAGACGTCGCTGTTGGCGCTGCCGAGATAGACGAGCTTGCTCGGGTCGTGCGGCACCGGCTGGTCGCTGAGCAGTGGCTGCAGCACCGCGCCGGGGAAGATCGCGCCGATCGCGGTGCCGTCCTTGGGCGCGACCGAATAGATGAATCCCGCGGCGCGGTTCGATCCCGCGCCGCTCATGTTCTGCACGACGATCGAAGGATTGCCGGGAATCGCCGCGCCCATCGCCCGCGCCAGGAGGCGCGCATAGGCGTCGTAGCCGCCGCCCGCCGACGAGCCGACGATCACTAAGATCTGCTTACCCTTGTAGAATTGCTCGACCGAGTCCTGGGCCGTCGCGGCCCCCGCCGCGCCCAGCAGGCATGCAAGAACGGCGGCGACGGGCCGTACGCAAACCCCGATCGGCATCGAATTGTCCCGCGCTTTGTCCCGGGCGCCCGCCGTTTCTTGATTCCGCGGTTCGCCTGTGGCCGGAGGTTTTCAGGCAGGGTTGCCCCTGTCAACTGCGCCGGTTCGCGCAGGCAAAGCGCCATGGCCGCAGGCGGTAGTCGGGGCCCCGGCGACGCGCTAGGCTTGCGCCGGCCGACCGCGACACGCGGACGCAGGCGGAGAGAAACAACCCTGTCGGTGAGGACCATGATCGACTTTTATGGATTGACCAGCCCGAACGTGCAGAAGATTTTCATCATGCTCGAGGAGGCCGGGCTTCCCTACAATTTCAAGCCGGTGGACGTCTGGGCCAGCGCCCAGCACGCGCCCGAGTTCGCCAGGCTCAACCCGAACAAGAAGATCCCGGTGATCGTCGACACCGAAGGTCCCGGCGGCAAGCCCTACACGGTGTTCGAGTCCGGCGCGATCCTGATGTATCTCGCCGACAAGACCGGCAAGTTCATGCCGAAGGACACGGCCAAGAGGTACGACGTGATCCAGTGGCTGATGGTCCAGGTCAGCGGCGTCGGCCCGGCGTTCGGCAACTTCACCCACTTCAACCTGTTCGCGCCCAAGCCCAACGACTATTCGCTCAGCCGCTACAAGAGCGAGATGCTGCGGCTCTACGATCTGCTGGAGACGCGGCTCGGCCAGGCGAAGTATCTCGGCGGCGACGAATACTCCATCGCCGACATGGCGACGTTCCCCTGGACGCGCCAGCATGCGGCCCACGGCGCCAAGATCGACGCGATGCCGAACTTCAAGCGCTGGTTCGAGGAGCTGTCGGCGCGGCCGGCGGTCAAGGCGATGATCGCCAAGCAGGCCGATATCAAGTCGAGCCGCGAAACCGCGAGCGACGACAACAAGGACCGCTTCTTCAACCGCGGCAAATACGCGAGGGCGTAGTGTTCAAGCGCTGCAACGCACTCTCTTATCCCTCCCCCGAAGGGGGAGGGTGGACGCGAGCGGAGCGAGCGGCCGGGTGGGGTGCGCGCGCGACAATTCCCCACCCGGCACGCGCTCGCTATTGCTCCGCGCGGGCCACCCTCCCCTGGCGGGGAGGGAAAGCGCGTCTGTCGCTCGCGTTGTGTTTTCTCTTCGGCTTCGCGACTTCCGCGTCCGCCCAGGACAACTACCCCTCGCGCCCCATCACCCTGATCGTTCCCTACGCCGCCGGCGGCTCGATCGATCTGGTCGCGCGCATTCTGGCGGAAGGGCTCACCGCGCGGCTGAACCAGTCCATCATCGTCGAGAACAAGCCGGGCGGAAACGGCGTGATCGGCATCGGCGCGGTCGTCAAGTCGAAGCCTGACGGCTACACGCTGCAGATGGGCGCGGTCGGCGCCAACGTCACGCCGGCCGCCGTGCAGAAGGACTATCCGTTCGATCCGCTCCGCGACTATGTGCCGGTTTCGATGGTGGCGGAGTGGTCGGCGATCCTGGTGGTGAAGAAGGACCTGCCGGTCCGCACGCTCTCCGAGTTCGTCGTCTACGCCAGGGCGCGGCCCGGCGCGCTCAACTTCGGCACCACCGGCTACGGCAGCTTCGCCCATCTCGTCAGCGAGGTGTTCATGCAGCAGACCGGCGTCTCGATGCAGCATGTGCAGTACAAGGGCGGCGCGCCCGCGACCACCGACCTGATGGCGGGCACGATCGACGCGCACATGATGAGCTCGGCGGTCGGCGCCGGCCATGCGGAGAATCCGCTCGTGAAGATGCTCGCGGTCGCGAGCCCGCGGCGGCTGCCGTCGATCCCGAACGTGCCGACCATGGCGGAGGCGGGCGTCAGCGGCGTCGAACAGACAGCGTGGCTCTGCGTGTTCGGGCCGCCCGGCCTGCCCGAGGCGATCCGCGAGCGGATCGCGCGCGAGGTCGTCGCGATCGCGCAGCAACCCGCCTTCCAGACGAAATTCCGCAACACCGGCTTCGAGCCGCTCGGCCTCGACGCCGCCGCGAGCGCGCGGATGTACCGTGACGAGGTCGCCCGCTGGAGCGCGTTCATCACGGAGCGCGGGTTGGCTGAGAAGGGGAAGTAAAGTTATTGCAGGGCATGCTCGGCATCCCCTTCATGGCCTGGGCGGATTCGCCAGAAAGTTCTTTCGACAAAACATCATCGCAGTCAGGAAGACCCGGGTGGCCTCGTGAAGCTCATCTTCCGACCAGGTTGCCATGGCATTGTGTTGCCCATCATTTCGGAAGAGGACCGCAGTTAGCATCATCCGTGCAACATTGATGTTGGAACCGGACGTAGTCAGCGCGGCAATCTTGGAGACCTGAACGGCACGTGTCGCGGTTGCCGTCGAAACTAGGCTGTACTCGGTCGTAAGGACTGAATGGACATCGGGCAGTGCGTTCCAAAAACGCTGGACCTTCTTCATTAAGGTTCCAGCCGAAGACACGCCTGCTTCATCCAGCAAGGCTCTGAGTGTCTGTCCGGGAACAATTTGAATTCCTTGAATCAGTTGTGATTCAAGAGTGGTGGCCTGATTCGAGGAGGGTCACCGATGTGGACGGCGAAGAACCGCGGACGTTACGACCGCAGCAAGTTGCGATACCCGAGTGACCTGAC
>CAMAWG010000138.1 GCA_945861855.1 Rhodoplanes serenus | reverse complement strand
CGCCTTGATGGCCACGCACTCTTGCCAAAACTTATCCTGGGGGTAAAGTTCACTAACGGGTTGGAGGTCATCGCCAAGGCGAGCGACCTTCAGGACGAAACCGCCGCCTAAAAGATCAGGCCGTCACCAACTTTAGGCGATAGCTCCCGTCTCTCTGATTCAGCGGGTCGTCGTTTCAAAGGTGAGGTGGGCGGTGCAAGAATCGTTCAGTTATCTGAGAATGACCGATGAAATTCCCTGATCGGCGACTGAAATACCCTGTTCTTTACAAGAAATTCCCTGTTCCCCTGCGTAGGGAATTTAGAGAATAAGCCCCGAAATCATTGGGCTCGCGGCCCGTCTGATACGCGAAGCTGCCCCAAAAACGTAAAATTCCCTGTTCTTTTCCCTGTTAGCAGGGAATAGCGATGCAGAGACCAGTTCGATAGCGACTGCGTCCGCCACCACGCATTCATGTATTTGAATATATTTCCCGGAAACGCGCAAATAGCTCCGAATTGGTGGGCATTGCACGTCTGTATTTGGTCTCTGGTTGTGTCTCTGACGGGGTAGACGCCGGTTTTTGCCGCTTTGTCTCTGCTCTGAAAATTTCGTTTCCCGGCGACTTTTCAGTGCTCCGTAAGAGATTCGGTTCGAGTCCTACGAACCCAGCACCCCTACTGCGAGGATTCGGCGAGAGCCGCGCTGCCGACCAATCTGCAGAGACGATTCGGTGGTTCTGCTGACTATCTGGCATCGCGGCTTCTGCTAAAATACCTGCTAAAATACCTGAACATTTGGGAGTAGGTCGCCATGCTCGAGGCTATCAACCACGCCAAGCTCGCCATGTTGTTCCGACGGGAGTTTCAGCTCTGCAACGTGCAAAAGGGCGAGACAATCGTGCTGCTAAGCGATCTTGGTGCCCGGCGTGACTACGTCAGCGCGGCCTTCGCCGCTGCGGAGGATTTCGGCGCCGACGCTTACGAAATGTGTGTTAATGCGATGCCTTCGTGGACCAAGGTCGGCGTCGAAACGGTCGGCCGCTGCAAGGGTACGCTCGAGGCGATCAAGTCGGCCGACATGCTGGTTTGCCTCCATATCCCCTTGTTCACGCGCTGGCTGAAGGAGGCGCGGGACGCCGGCACCCGGGTGCTGATGGTAATCGACGGCCCGGATGAGCTCGAGGAGCTGATGGCGCCGTCCGGACTAAAGGAGGCGGTCCTTCACGCCGATGCGCGGCTCAAGCGCGCCAAGTCCATGCGGATTACGCGTCCCGGCGGCACCGATCTCACAGTTAGTCTGGGCGAGTACCCGACCATGAGCCAGTACGGCTATTCGGAAGCGAAGGGCCGTTTCGACCACTGGGGCGCCGGGCACGTGCACACCTTCCCCAACGAAGGCTCTGCCCACGGCACAGTTGTTCTCGCTCCAGGTGACATCGTCGTGCTTCCTTACTGCCGTTATGTGCAGGACGAGGTCCGGCTCGACATCCGCGATGGCTTTATCCGCAAGATCGAAGGTGGCCTCGACGCCAAATTGATGGGCGATTGGCTCGACGGCAACAAGACTCGACCCGATGACATGGACGGCCATGCCATCTCTCACCTTGGCTGGGGTCTCAATCCGCAGGGTCGCTGGGACGCAATCGCGCTCAACGGCGACGACCCCAAGCGTCATCACGCCGGCGCGCGTTGCTTTGCCGGCAATTTCCTATTCTCGACCGGGCCGAATTCGCAAGGCGGCGGCAAGCGGACCACCAAGGGTCATTACGACGTTCCGATGCGGGATTGCACGGTGACGCTCGACAACGACGTCATCATCGAGCGCGGGAAGATCGCCGACGACAAGATGCGCGTGATGCGCGTTGCCCGCTGATGGTTGAGCCAACGGCCAGCGCGCGCGGAATCGAGAAGCGCTTCGGCGCCACGAGGGCGCTGGCCGGCGTGGATTTCGACGTGTTGCCGGGCGAGGTTCACGCGCTGGTCGGTGAGAATGGCGCGGGCAAATCGACTCTGGTCCGAATTCTGGGCGGCATGCACCGGCCGGACGCGGGCGAGATCGCGGTCGATGGCCGGCCATGCCATTTCAACAATCCGCACGACGCAATTGATGCCGGCATCGCCACCATCCCTCAGGAGTTGCGCCTTGTCCCGGCGCTCTCGGTTGCAGAAAATCTGACGCTCGGCGATCCGCCGGTGCGCCGGGCATTGGGCGTGGCGGTGCTCGACCACGCGGCGATGCGGCAGCAGGCGCGCCGCGCGCTCGCACAACTCGATTTCGCGCCCGACCCCGATCTCAGGATCGACCGGCTGAGCTTCGCCGAGCGTCAGCTCGTCGCTATCGCCAAGTCGCTGCGCAAGCAGTGTCGGATTCTTATCCTCGACGAGCCGACCGCGGCGCTCGAGGCGCGCGAAATCGAGCGGTTGTTCCTGGTGCTGGTGCGGATGAAGAGCCAGGGAACGGCGATCATTTATGTGTCGCACCGCCTCGACGAGGTGGTGTCTCTGGCCGACCGTTGCACCGTCTTGCGCGACGGCAAGGTAGCGGCGGCATACGAGCGTGGTTCGTTTGCCGTCGGGGATCTGGTCCGGGCCATGACCGGGCGGGCGGAGGCTGGCATCTCGGCCGAAGCTGTTACCCCGGGCGCAACGCTTCTCGAGGATGACCCCATCCGGGTCCGTGCCCACGAGGTTCTGGGCCTGGCTGGGCTGCTTGGCAGCGGCATCAGTGGCCGGCTGCGGCGGCTGTTCGCCGATCCGCAAGCGGCCATTCGCGACGGGATCGGCATGGTTCCAGGCGAGCGCCGGCTTGGCCTGGTGATGGGGCTTTCGGTGCGTGACAACATTCTCCTGCCGAGTTTGGATCGCCTTTCGCGGTCCGGCGTGATCGACCGCGCCGCGGGCGATCGCCTGGTGGCACGGCTGATGGAAGCGCTCGATATTCGCCCGCGCCTGGCGGGTCTGCCGGTTTCGGCCCTGTCCGGTGGTAACCAGCAGAAGGTCATCCTCGCCAAATGGCTCGCGCGGCAGGTGAGCGTGCTGCTGCTGGACGAGCCGACGCAGGGCGTTGATATTGGCGCGAAGGTGCAGATCCATGCCCTGATCCGCGAGTTTTCCCGCAACGGTGGCGGCGCGCTCGTCGCCTCCAGCGATCTCGCCGAGATTACCCGTCTTTGCGACAGTGTGCTGGCGGTGCGGCAGGGGAAGGTCGTCGAGCGCATCGATCGCGATGGCGGATACGACGAGCGGCGGCTGCACGCCGCAATTGGCGGCTGACGATGGGCAATCGCTTCAATCTCGCTGGTCAGATCCCGCTGATCACGCTGATTGCGTTGTGCGTCGTGACGGCGTTGCTAACGCCGCGCTTTCTCTCACCGCTCAATCTCACCAACATCTTGGTGCAGTCTTCGATCATGGCGGTGATCGCTATCGGCATGACCTTCGTTATCGTCGGCGGCGGCTTCGATCTGTCGGTCGGCTCGACGGTGGCACTGGCTGGCTGCGTCGCGGCGATGGTGATGGTGAAGTTCGGTATCGCCGCGGGCGTGCTGGCGGGAATCGCGGCGGGCGCCGCGGTCGGCCTCGCCAACGGCCTGATCATCGCCAAGCTCGGCGTCAACCCGTTCATCACCACGCTCGGCACCATGGTGCTAGTGCGCGGGCTTGTCTATCTGATCACCGCCGGGGCGCCGGTCGGCGACGACGGCATGCCGGCGGCATTCATCGCGTTCGGATCGGAGCGTCTGCTCGGCATCCACTATCTCGTTTGGGTGCCCGCGATCCTGCTCGTTGTCCTCTCCTTCGTGATGCACATGACGCCATACGGCCAGCGCATCTACGCCACCGGCGGCAACCGCGAGGCGGCCTACCTCTCCGGCGTGCCGGTCGAGCGGATCGTCGCTTCGACCTATGTTTGGTGCGGCGGGCTCGCCGGCGTGGCCGGAGTGATGCTCGCGGCGCGGCTGCAGTCCGGCCAACCGACCGCTGGCGAGTTCTACGAGCTGACCGCCATCGCTGCTGTGGTGCTGGGCGGCGCCTCGCTGCATGGTGGCGAGGGCACGCTTTACAAGACCATCATTGGCGTCTTCATCATGATCGTGCTGGGCAATAGCCTCAATCTCTTGAACGTCGATTCCTACTGGCAGCGGGTCGCAATCGGCGCAGTGATCATTGCCGCCGCCGCAGCTGATCGGCTACGCTCGCGCAGATGAACACGGGAGGGTTTGTTATGTCGAAGCTTCGTATCGCGTTGTTGGCCGCGGCCCTGGCGCTGTCGGCCGCGATGGGGCCGGCGCCAGCTTCGGCGCAGCAGAAAATCACCATCGGCGTCTCGCTCGCGCAGGACGACAATCCCTTCTACATCGCCATGCTGCGCGGCATCCGTGCGCGGGCGCAGGAGCTCGGCTGGGAGGTCGCGACTGTCTCCGCCAACGAGGACAAGGTGAAGCAGATCAACGGCGTGCAAGACCTGGTGGCGCGCGGCGTCAAGGGCGTGCTGATCTCGCCGATCGACGCGGTCGGCGTGAACGGCGCTTACGACGCCGCTAAGGCCGGAAACGTGCCGATCGTGTCGGTGGCGCGCGGCTCGACATCCCCGAACCAGACCTTGCACGTGGCGATGGACGAAAAGCAGATCGGCCGCGACATCGCGGAATGGACAGCGAAGCAGATCGGCGGCGAGGGCAAGGTGGCGATGCTGCTCGGCCCCTCCGGCGCGCCGACCTTCCGCAACCTCGGCGACGGCTACACCGAGGTGATGGCGAAGCACCCTAAGATCCAGATCGTGTCGAAGCAGGACGGTCCGCTGACCCGCGAGCGCGGCATCAAGCAGACCGAGGATGCGCTGGTCGCCAACCCGGACCTCAAGGCGATCTACACCGCCAACGACGACGTCGCGCTCGGCGCCATGCAAGCGGTCCTCGCCGCCAACAAGTCGACGCTCGTCACCGGCATGAATGGCGTGCCGCCGGCGCTGCGCGCGGTTAAGGACGGCAAGCTTGCCATGACGATTGAGCTCAACCCGGTGCTGTGGGGCCGGCTCGGGGTCGACGTGCTGGCGCAATACCTCAAGGGCGACAAGGTCGAGCCGCGCGTGTTCATCAAGCACGTCATCATCGACAAGACCAACATCGACGAGAAGCTACCGAAGACGTGAGGTGTTGAGTTCGTCATTGCCGGGCTTGGCCCGGCCATCCATCTTCTTCGCAGGATGATGGATACCCGGGTCAAGCCCGGGCCTGACGTGGAGGAGTTGGCGCGATATGGCGGATACGGCGACCGCGGCAAAGGCAAGCACTGACTTCGTAGCCAAGCTCGAGGCGGCGAACCTGCATCCGCTGTGGGATCGCTTCCGCACGCTGACGCCGGTCAAGCCGCAGGCGAAGGACCCGCCGCTGATCTGGCGCTGGAAGGACATCGAGCCGTTCACCGGTCGGGCAGTGTCGGAGGTGGCGATCGACGACGTCGAGCGGCGTGCGCTGATCCTGGTCAATCCGGCGTTCAGCGGCGAAACGGTGACGACCTCGAACCTAATTGCGGCCTTCACCGTGCTCGACCCGGGCGACCGCGCTCGGCCGCACCGCCACACCTTCGCGGCGATCCGCTTTGCCACCAGAGCCGAGGGTGCGACGACGATCGTCAACGGCCGCCGCTGCGATATGCATGAGGGCGACCTGATCCTGACGCCGCCGATGTGCTGGCACGGCCACATCAATGAGAGCGACCGCCGCATCATCTGGTTCGACGCCGCCAACATCCCGCTGATCCGTCAGCTCGACGCCAATTTCTTCGAGCCCGGCGATCCGAAGGCCAACCAATTCTGGCAGGTCGACGAGGGCGATGAGAAGCTGTGGGCCGAGGCCGGCATGGTCGGCGCCGACGTGAAGCACGCGCCGGTGCATTCGCCAAAGTATCACTATTCGGGCGCAGCGACGCGGCGGCTGCTGGCGGCGCTGCCAGCGGGTCCCGACGGCGCACACACGCTGCGCTACACCAATCCGGCGACCGGCGACGCGGTGATGCCGGCACTCGATTGCTATGCGGTACGGCTGCCGAAGGGGCGGACGACAAGGCCAAAGCGTACCACCTGCAACATGATCTGCCTCGTGGTGTCCGGCACGGGACACTCAACGGTCGGTGAGCACAGCTTCGACTGGTCGCAGCACGACGTGTTCTCGATCCCGCACTGGAGCTTCGCCAGCCACACGGCGAAGGAAGGCGACACCAGCCTGTTTGTCGTCTCCGACCGGTCGGCGTTCGAGCGGCTCGATCTGCTGCAAGAGGAACTACAATAAACCCGCGCGCGAAAATTCCGGGCGAGGGCATCGGCGCGTCGGTTCTCCGCGTCGAGGATCCGAAATTTCTGCGCGGCCGGGGCTGCTACGTCTCGGACATCTCATTGCCCGGGGAACTGCATTGCGTCCTGGTGCGCTCGCCGCATGCCCACGCCCGCATCCGCATGATCAACGGCGCTGCTGCTGCGGCGGCTTCGGGCGTTACCGCGGTGTTCACCGGAGCCGACATGGCGGCCGATAAGGTCGGGCCGATGGCGCCGCTGTGGGCGATTGCGACGTCCGACGGCAAGCCGATGGCCGAGCCGCCGCGTTGGGCGCTCGCCCGTGACACAGTCCGCCATGCCGGCGAGGCGGTCGCCGCGGTCATCGCGCAGACCCAGGCGCAGGCGCAGGACGCCGCCGAGCTGTTGCAAGTGGATTACGAGCCGCTGCCGGCGGTAACCGGCGGACGCGCCGCAATGGGCAAAGGGGTGCCGCAGCTGCATGAGGTCGCGCCAGGCAATGTCTGCTTCCGCTTCGCACGGGGCGACCCGGCCGCGGTGCAAAAGGCGTTTGAAGGCGCGGCTCATGTGGTCAAGCTCGACCTCGCCAACAACCGGCTGATCGGGGCCGCGATCGAGCCGCGCGCGGTGCTGGCCGACGGCGGCACCGGCAAGCTCACGCTCTATGCATCGACGCAGGTTCCACATCACATCCGCCGCACCGTCACCGAACAGCTCGGCCTGCCGCAGACCGCGATCCGGCTGGTTGCGCCCGATGTTGGCGGCGGCTTCGGCTACAAGGGCAAGCACTATCCCGAGGAGACCATCATCGCCTGGGCGGCGCTCCGGCTGCGGCGGCCGGTGAAATGGGTTGCGACGCGGAGCGAATGCTTTCTCTCCGACTACCAGGGCCGCGGCCACCAGACCCTTTGCGAGCTGGCGTTGGATGCCGAGGGGAACTTTCTCGCGTTGTGGGTCGATACCGTCGCCAACATCGGCGCCTACGTCTCAACGTTCGGTGCCGGTATCCCGAGCGCGATCTACAGCGCTCTCCTGGCGGGCGTCTACCGAACGCCGGCCATCGCGGTGCAATCGACCGGCGTATTTACAAACACGGTGCCGACCGACGCCTATCGCGGCGCCGGGCGGCCGGAGGCATGCCTGGTGCTGGAGCGTCTCGCCGACGAGGCGGCGCGCGTGCTCGGGGTGGACCGCGCGGAGATCAGGAGGCGCAATCTCGTACCGGCCGATGCGATGCCCTATAAGACGCCGA
The DNA here is from genome assembly GCA_945861855.1 of Rhodoplanes serenus. Taxonomy (GTDB): domain Bacteria; phylum Pseudomonadota; class Alphaproteobacteria; order Rhizobiales; family Xanthobacteraceae; genus Z2-YC6860. Next base: position 4,272 of record CAMAWG010000138.1, on the reverse strand, counting down.
TCGGGCCGACCTACGACTGCGGAAATTTCCCGAAGGTGCTGTCGCGGCTCCTCGAGATCGCCGGCTACAAGGGCTTCGCCAGCCGACAATCCGCCGCGGCGCGAGCGGGACAGCGGCGCGGCTTCGGCATCGCCTGCTACGTCGAATCGTCCGGCGTCGCGCCGTCGCGTATGGCGGCGGCCCTCGGCGCTCGCGTCGGCTTCTTCGAGGCGGCCACGATCCGCGTGCAGCAAGACGGCAGCGTGCAGGCGCTGCTCGGTACCCACAACCACGGCCAGGGCCACGCCACCACGTTCGCGCAGATCATCGCTTCGCGGCTCGGCGTGCCGATGGCAAGCGTCGAGATCATCGAGGGCGACACCGACCAGGTGCCGTATGGATCGGGCACGTTCGGCTCGCGCTCGATTGCTGTCGGCGGCTCGGCGCTCGACGTTGCGGCCAGGAAGGTGATCGAAAAGGCCAAGATGATCGCGGCGCATCTCCTGGAAGCTTCGGCTGGCGACATTGCCTTCGCCGGGGGGGAATTCTCCGTTGCTGGCACCGACCGCAAAGTGACTTGGCGCGAGGTTGCCAACGCCGCGCACCGGCCGAGCAGCTATCCCGATATCGAGCTCGGGCTGCAGGATAGCGCGGTGTACGACCCGTCGAGCTTTGCATGGAGCAACGGCGCGCACGCCTGCGAGGTCGAGGTCGACTGCGACACCGGCACGATCCGCGTCGACGGCTATTGGGGCGTCGACGATGTCGGCACGGTGATCAACCCGATGATCGTGCACGGCCAGATCCAGGGCGGCATCGCCCAGGGGCTGGGGCAGGCGATGCTGGAACGCTGCTTCTATGACGCGAGCGGACAGCTTCTCTCCGGCTCGTTCATGGACTACGCGGTACCGCGGGCGAAAGACATGCCGGGCATCGTATCCGAACTCGACGAGAGCCAACCCTGCACCCACAATCCGCTTGGCGCCAAGGGCTGCGGCGAAGCCGGTGCAATCGGTGCGCCGGCTGCAATAGTCGGCGCTGTGCTTGATGCGCTGCGCCCGCTCGGCGTGAACGACATTGAGGTGCCGTTGACGCCGGAGCGGGTCTGGCAGGCGATCTGCACAGCAAGGCTATCCGCTAGACCTAGTTCGCCTCGCAAATAGTTGTTGTTGGTTCGAGTCCTACCAGCCCGGGAAGTTTCCGCTCTCTCGGAGACCAGTTTGATATGACTGCCTGCCTGGCACGCAGTTCGAGTCCTCTCAAGACCACCACTCACTCTTTCGAACCTGGAGATTTCCCGACGCGTAGAGAAAGCAGTCGTGTTGGCGGCCTTTCGCGCGAGCACATTGTCTCTGGAGTTGGCCCGTGAATGTCATGGGCCGTTTCCGGCACTATTTTCTCTGGCCCCTGAATCCCGTTTCCCGGAAAACAGAGACGCGGTTGCGGAGACCGGTTCGATAGTGGCGTTATTGAGCGGCGAGGCCGAGCACCTGGCGCTGGCGTGACCATTCGGTGGGCAGGTCGAACAGCCGGGCGACCCCCATACCGTGCGGGAGCCTTCCTTCAATCGCGGCTTTGACGAGTTCCGGCGCCAGGAATGCGAGCGAAATCGTTTTGTTGATTTTGCGCGGGCTGCATCGCTCTCTCATGGCGATGCTCTCCGATGTAGCTTTGGGATCTTCAGTCAACTCGCCGAGCCAAGCTCGTCCGCGTGCGATCGACGCGACCAACGTTGCGCGAGTTTCAGAGCGGATGGGTCGGACAACCTGGTTTTGGGGCAGGCCATTGTCCGGCAGCAGAATCTCACGGCGCCTGACGGAAGCCGCTTTGTGCCAGGGAATCTGAAGGGTGTTGCCGACGCTCGGGCGGCCTCGCTTGGACTTATGTGCCAAGGCAAGCTGAACAACGAGCTGGTCCGCCTGGACCTCGATGCTGCCCACATGCGCTTTGATGATGCTGGCGTTGTCGCCGGGCTCGTCCAGCTTTAGGTGCTCCCGGATGGCTTCGACTACGAGTGTCTCGATCTCGACGGCTGGCACGCGAGGCGTCGATCCGGCTTTCGCGGGCCGACCATCAAGCAGGGCGGATGACAAATAGTACCGGTATTTGATGCCGAGTTTGCGAGCATGGCTCGGGCTCATGCGGTTGCCGCGGTCGTCGAAGATTCGCCCAGTTAGCAACGCCTCGGACTTCATCCTGGTCGTCTTGTGATTGTTGTTCTGCTCCTCCAGCTTGGCTTGGACGGCATCGAACAGCGCGCGGTCGATGATAGCCGGCTGCTCGCCTTTCAGAATCTCACCCTTGAAGGAAACTTCGCCAATGTAGAATCGGTTGCGGAGCAGGTAACCGAGCGGTCCCCGGGTGAACGGGATGCCGCCGACGGACTCTCCTGTCTTCAGGGTTCGAAGCTTTGAGGTGGTATTCCGCTTTCGCAGTTCGGCCATCAACAGGTTCAGGCTGCCGAGCTTGAGGTAGCTGCGGAATATGGTTCGTACCCGCTCCGCCTCGATCTCGTTGACCGTGATCTTCCGGTCCTTGGTGTCGTAGCCCAACGGGGCCATGCCTCCGACCCACAAGCCCTTGCGTTTTGAGGCTCCGATCTTGTCCCGGATGCGCTCAGAGGTGACCTCGCGTTCGAATTGGGCGAACGACAGCAGCACGTTCAGTGTGAGCCGGCCCATCGAGGTGGTGGTGTTGAACTGCTGGGTGACCGAGACAAAGGATACGTTGTGCTGGTCGAACAGCTCGACCAGCTTGGCGAAGTCGGCCAGCGAACGGGTCAGGCGGTCGACCTTGTAGACGACGATGATGTCGATCTTGCCGGCGCGAACGTCTTCGAGCAGTCGCTGCAGCGCGGGCCGGTCGGTGTTGCCACCCGAGAAGCCGCCGTCATCATATTTGGAGCGCAGCATCGTCCACCCGGCATGGGCCTGGCTTCGGATGTAGGCCTGAGATGCATCGTATTGGGCGTCGAGCGAGTTGAAGTCCTGATCGAGCCCCTGGTCGGTCGATACGCGAGTGTAAATCGCGCAACGAACCGGTTTCAATGAGCCGGCTTTCATACGGCAGCCTCTTTCGCTGGTTTATCGCGCAGGCCAAAGAACTTTGGTCCATTCCAACGCGTGCCGGTGATGGCGAATGCCGCCTTGGAGAGGCTCGGGTAGGTCTTACCGTTCCAAGAAAACCCATCGGCCAGAACCGCTACCCGTTGCATCTCCCCGTTCCATTCACGGCCCAGAACGGTGCCCGGCTTGATCTCCGCGACCCGCCGGCTCTGATCGACTGCGCGTTGTCCGACCTGTTCAGGAGACTCCGCTCGATCAAGCAGCCGCTTGCTCTCGGCATCAAGGTCGCCCAGCTGATCGGCTTGAAGCCGATACGCCAACACGCGGTACAGAAGATGACGGGGCAGGTGGGAGGGCGGCTTCTGCCCGAATAACGTGTGCCAACGGGAGCGTAGCGCGCCGACATCGAGTTCACGCAAATGCGCGAGCTCGACATCGAGCGTTTTGCGGTCCGACGATGCGGATCCGATCCTGACGCGTGCCATGGCAGCGTTTAGCGCGACCGGGTCTTCGACCGGCGACGTTCGGACTTGGCCTTGTTGGCGCCCGCGATCTGGTAGACGCGGTTGCCGTCCACCTTCTCTGACAGGAGCTTCAGCTTCAGGCGCTTCCGCACCACGCCTGCGAGAAAGCCCCGCACGGAATGTTGCTGCCAGCCAGTTGCCTTCATCATCCCGGCGATGGTTGCGCCCCCTGGCGCTTGCAGCATTGCAACGACGCGCGACTGTTTCGAATCGGGGTTGCCACTGGTGGCCTTGGCGGCGGCAGCGAGCTTCTGCGCGTCCTTTGCGGCCGGTGCCAATGCAGTTGAAGATAAAGCCAGCTTTTTGCTTGCGGATGCAGTCATTGAAATCCTCCGGTTGGTTCGGTTCACTGCGGCGTTGCGCCGCATCACCGAAGCCCCACCTCGGCCATTGAGCCGGCGGGGCAGGATTCCAAATCGCCCGTGGCGCTCGGAACTGGCGACAGTACCGCTCTGATGGCGGCCAGATGCCAGTCATTTCTGGATAATAAAGTTGCTCAATATAAGGGAAATAGCGCTCGGCTAGGCGTCTACCTATTTCATAGAGTCCGACGGTTCCGGAATCGGCGGGGTCCGGGTGCGGCGCGTTAAGCAAACAAAGCGCCTCGACTTCATTACGAGTGTGGGCCCGTAAAGTCTTCCAATCCGCATCGAAAAACCGGGCGGGCACGTCCTGCAGTCGAATGGGCTGCTGTGACATAACTC
>CAMAWG010000137.1 GCA_945861855.1 Rhodoplanes serenus | reverse complement strand
ATCCTATCACCGTCATGCCCGGCCTTGTGCCGGGCATCCACGTCTTGCTTAGCTAGGAACAAAGACGTGGATGGCCGGGACAAGCCCGGCCATGACGAACGTAGAGGCTTCCCTCATGGACCAATCCGCAATCGACGAAGTCGCAAAGACGTTCATGCGCGCGCGGCGGACCGGCGAACGCCTGGACGCCCTGCCCGCCCATCTCAAGCCGAAAGACTTCGCCGGTTCCCGCGCGGTGATGGATGCGGTCGATAAACTCGTCGGAGAAAAAATCGTCGGCACCAAGATCGCCGCCAAACCCGGCGCCGAGGTGGTCTATGCGCCGCTGCCTTCGGGCCGCGTGTTTACAAGCCCCGCCCGCGTGCCGCGGGCGCTCACGCCCAGCCAATACATGGAATGCGAGATCAGCTTCCGCCTCATCCGCGACCTGCCGGCGCGTGCCGCGGAATACTCCGAGCCGGAGGTGTTCGACGCGCTGGAGGCCTGCGCCGCGTTCGAGCTGGTGGACAGCCGCTTCCGCGATCTCAAATCCGCGATGGAGCAGACGCCGTATGAATTCTACGCCGACCACATCGCCAACGGCGCCATGGTGTTCGGCGCCTTCCGCAGGGACTGGCAGACATTCGACTTCAGCAAGACGCGCGTGTCGATGAAGCAGGGCGGCCGGACCATCGTCGAAAAGACCGGCGGCCATCCGACCGGCAATCCCGCCGTGCCCGCGGTGGTGCTGGCCAACCTCCGGCGCGGCACGACGGGGCTCACGGCCGGGACGTTCGTCGTAACCGGCTCCTTCACCGGCTTTCATCCGGTCGAGACCGACAAGGCTGTGGTGGGCGAGTTCGAAGGTTTCGGGACGATGGAGGCGACGATTGTCAGGTAAGGCGTCGCAGCGTCATTCCGGCCGAGCGAAGCGAGAGCCGGAATCCATAACCCCTGTGCTGATGATGTGACGCTGCGGGTTATGGATTCCGGATCGCCGCTTCGCGGCGTCCGGAATGACGGCGTTGGATCAATCCACCTTCTCGTTCGGATAGACGCCCCACAGCCGGACCTGCTGGATCCGGCCCTCGAAGCCGCGGCCGTTGATGCTGCACCAGCCGTCACTGCAGCGCTTGACGGCAGCGACCACGCCGCGCTCGAGCATGGCGGTCACCGCGCTCTCCACGTCGGGCTTCTCATGGACCGGAACAAGCTCCTCCGCCGACTTGGCGATCACCATGCCGGTGCGCCGGCCGGACAGGAGCGAGTGGTACACCCAGCCTTCGGTGCCGTCGGCGTCGCGGATGCGGCGCCAGTTCTCGAATTCGGCAGTGATCTCCACCGGAAGGCCGGCGCGCTGATAGACCCACTTGGTCTCGTAGGTCTTGGCCGGCCCGATGTGCATATTGACCTTGTCGGCCTTGAGGCTGACGAAGCGCGGGACCGGCAGGCCGCTGGCGGTGCCCGCCGTCTGCGCTTGCGCCGAGGCGGTCCCGAGGACGCCGGCACAAGCCGCAAAAACCATCACAAACAGGGCACGATTGGCGTGTCTCATGCGCAACGCAAACAACCAGTTCGGAGTGATCGGACGAAGCCCCCGGTGCCTTTGTCTTGCAACGCCCATCTGGTACAGAAGGACAGCCCAACCCGCACCGCGATGGACCGTCGGCCAGTGTCGCCGAGCCCGGTTAAAGAGGACTGAACGACCGGGGAATTCGCAGGCCCAGGCTGAGGACCGAGAGACGCGCGCAGGATGCCTAAGTCTAGAAAACCCGTGGTCATCGTCACGCGCAAGCTGCCCGACAGCATCGAAACCCGCATGCGCGAGCTGTTCGACACCAGGCTCAATCTCGACGACAAGCCGATGAGCCAGAAGCAGCTCGCCGAGGCGCTGCGGACCGCCGACGTGCTGGTGCCGACCGTGACCGACCGCCTCGACGCCGCGGTGCTCAAGGAGGCGAGCCCCAATCTCAAGCTGATCGCCAATTTCGGCAACGGCGTGGACAATATCGACGTCGCCGCGGCGGTCGCGCGCGGCATCACCGTCACCAACACGCCGGGCGTGCTCACCGAGGACACCGCCGACATGACGATGGCGCTGATCCTGGCCGTGCCGCGAAGGCTGGCCGAGGGCGCGACCATCTTGTCCGGCGACAAGGAGTGGGCCGGCTGGTCGCCGACCTGGATGCTCGGCCACCGCATCTGGGGCAAGCGGCTCGGCATCGTCGGCATGGGGCGGATCGGCCAGGCGGTGGCGCGGCGCGCCTCGGCCTTTGGCCTGCAGATCCACTACCACAACCGCCGGCGCGTTCCGCCGAAGATCGAGGAGGCGCTGCAGGCGACCTACTGGGAGAGCCTTGACCAGATGCTCGCCCGCATGGACATCATCTCGATCAACTGCCCGCACACTCCGGCGACGTTTCACCTGCTCTCCGCGCGCCGGTTGAAGCAGCTCCGCCCGCAGGCCTTTGTGGTCAACACCGCGCGCGGCGAGGTGATCGACGAGGCGGCGCTCATTCGCATGATCGCGGCGGGCGAGCTCGCGGGCGCGGGCCTCGACGTGTTCGAGCACGAGCCCGCGGTCAATCCCAAGCTCGCGTGGCTTGCCCGCGAGGGCAAGATCGTGCTGCTGCCGCACATGGGCTCGGCCACGGTCGAGGGCCGCGTCGACATGGGCGAGAAGGTGATCGTCAACATCCGGACTTTCATGGACGGCCACAAGCCGCCGGACCGCGTGCTGCCGTCGATGTTGTAACGATCCCTAGGCTTGCGGCAGCGGCACCATCGAGACCGGATGCGGCAAATCGAATCGGTGCCTTGAAATGGATTGAACGCCCGAGCGGAATAGTCCTCGTCCGGGTTACAACCAATTCGGAAAACGCCTACCATTAAGCTAAGGCTGGGAGTCTTCTTGAACGATCCCGGCCACGAACGGGGGGAGTGCAATCGCCATGCGATCCTGGTCGCTTCAACGGTTTTTCTGGGTGGCTCTCGCTGTCGCAGCGCTGCTCGGACCGGCGCGCGCGCAAGACTTTCCGAACCGGCCGATCACGCTCATGGTGCCGCTCGCTGCGGGCGGCGGCATGGACTTCATCGCCCGCACGATCGGGCAGAAGCTTTCCGAGCGCCTCGGCCAGCCGGTGCTGATCGAGAACCGGCCGGGCGGCGGCACCATTGTCGCAACGGTCGCGCTCGCCAAGGCGGAGCCCGACGGCTACACGCTGTTGCTCGTGCCGGGCCCCACGCTCACCACCAACGCCACCATCTACAAGACTCTTCCCTACGATCCGCGCAAAGACTTCGCGCCGGTTGCGCTGACATCGCAGGTGGCCTTCGCCCTGGTCGTCAATCCTTCGCTGCCGGTGCAGTCGGTCATGGAGCTGGTCAATTACGCGAAGGCACGGCCCGGCGAATTGATCTTCGGTTCGTCGGGGGTCGCGACCATGCCGCACCTGGCCGGCGAGATTCTCATGAACAAGACCGGGATCAAGATCCGGCACGCGCCCTACCGCGGCAGCCCGCCGGCGATGAACGACGTTGTCGCCGGGCATATCCACATGATGTTCGCTGACCCGGTCACGAGCGCCACGCTGACCAAAGACGGCAGGGTCCGTGCCCTGGGCGTGTCATCGCTGAAACGCCTTGGCGTATTTCCCGATCTTGCACCGATCGCGGAATCCGGCATTGCCGGCTACGAAGCGACCAATTGGCATATGGTCGTCGCGCCGGCCCGCACGCCGGCGAGCGTCGTGCAAAAACTGTCCGCCGAAATCAGGGCCATCGTCGCGATGCCGGAGATCAAGGAGCATATCGCCAAAATAGGCCTGCTGCCGCTCGACAGTCCTCCGCCGGAAGCTCTCAAGACGTATCTCGACGCCGAAATCACGACCTGGGGCAAGTTCGTGCAGGAGATCGGGCTCGCCGGATCGCAGTAACGGGCGTGGCAACGTCGCGCCCGATTTGCCGGAAACGATCATCCGGTTAGAACGAATCCCGGGCGGTCGCGGCGTTCCGCGGCTTGCAATGAAAATCAGTCACGCCTCGATGAGGCGTGCCCGGACAAATCCTTGATTGTCGGACTCTTGCCGCTCAACGGGTTTGTCTCATCCCACGCATAATTCAGCGTCTCGAACCGCATCGCACGCGCATCCACCATCAACAGCCGCCCCACGAGCCCCTCGCCGAAGCCGACGATCTCGCGGATCACCTCCAGCGCCATCATCGAGCCCAGCACGCCGACCAGCGCGCCGAGGATGCCGGCCTCCGAGCACGCCGGCACCGCGCCGGGCGGCGGCGGCTCCGGGAACAGGCAGCGGTAGGTCGGGTTGGGCTTGCCGTCCTTTCCGCGCTCGTGCGCGCGGAGCGTGGTGAGCGTGCCGTCGAAGGTGCCGACCGCCGCCGTCACCAATGGCTTCTTCGCGAGGTAGCATGCATCGGAGACGAGATAGCGCGTGGCGAAATTGTCCGAGCCGTCGGCGACGATGTCGTATTGAGACATCATCGCGAGCGCGTTGGCCGCGGTCATGCGCTCGGCGTGGGTGACGACCGTCACATGCGGATTGAGCCGCGCGATCGTATTCGCCGCGCTCGCGACCTTCGACATGCCGACATCCGGCGTGCCGTGAATCACCTGGCGCTGCAGGTTCGACAGCGCCACCACATCGTCGTCGATCACGCCCAGCGTTCCGACACCCGCCGCGGCGAGGTACAGCAGCACCGGCGCGCCCAGTCCGCCGGCGCCGATCACCAGCACGCGGGCGCGGCCGAGCGCCGCCTGGCCGGGGCCGCCGACCTCGCGCAGCACGATGTGCCGGGCATAGCGTTCAAGTTCTTCGGGCGTCAGCATCCACCGTTCCTTCGGCTGCATCATTGGCGCATCGCCGCGATTTCGGCTAGGGTGACCGGGGTTCGACGGGCCGGCGTTTCGGGGTTCTCATGCGCATTTCCGCCGCGATTCTGGCTGTGATTTTGGGAGGTTCGGGGGCGCTCGCGCAGGGCGACCAGCGGGACAACATCGGGCCGATCGCCGAGCCCGCGGCCAAGCCGGACCCCAAGGCAAAAGCCGATCCCAAGTCCAAGCCCGATCCAAAGGCAAAGCCGGCGCGCAACGCGGTCGCAGCCAAGCCGAAGCCCAGTGCCGATAAGAAGGACGAGCTCGCCGCGGCGAAGCCGAAAACCCGATCCGCGGCGGCGACCACCGGCAGCGCGGCCGCCGGCGCCGCCTCCGCCAAGCCCTCCGGCCTGCAGGACGCCTATACCGCGATCCCGCGCGCCGATCGCATGGCGATCCAGAACGATCTCACCTGGGGCGGCGACTATTCGGGACCGATCGACGGCGAGTTCAGCGAGCGGCTGGTTGCGGCCGTGAAGGCCTACCAGACGCGGCACAAGAATCCGGTCACCGGCATCATGAGCGCCGACGAACGCGCGGCGCTGGCTTCCGCGGTCGCGCCGCGCAAGCAGGAGGTCGGCTGGCGGCTCGCCGAGGATCCGGTGACCGGCGCGCGCGTCGGGTTGCCGAGCCTGCTGGCGACGAAGATCACCGCGCTGCAGAACGGCACGCGCTGGTCTTCCGAGCAGGGGCAGTTGCAGGTCGAGACCTTCCGCATCGACACCGGCGCCACATTGGACGCCGTTTTCGAACAGCAGAAGAAGATGCCGCGCCGCCGCGTGGCGAGCAGCGCGCTGCAGACAGACACCTTCGTCGTGTCCGGCATGCAGGGGCTGAAGAAGATGGTGGTGCGCGGCGCCGCCCGGGACGGCGAGGTGCGCGGGATCACCATTCTCTACGACCAGGCGATGGAAGGCACCATGGACCCGCTGGTCGCGCCGATGTCGAGCGCATTCGTGCCGTTCGTGGCCGCGGGCTATGCGGTGGCGGGCGCGGCCGACACGGCGCGCCGCAAGGTCGAATACGGCAGCGGCGTCATCGTCTCCGCCTCGGGCCACGTCCTCACCGACCGCAATCTGCTCGACGGCTGCAGCGTCATCGCAATTCCGGGTCTGGGCAACGCCGAGCGCATCGCCACCGACGTGCTGGGCGAGATCGCGCTCTTGCGGGTGCACGGCGCGCGCAAACTGACCCCGGCCGGAACGATCGGCGGCACGGCGCCGAACGGCCCCGGCGTAACGCTGGTCGGCGTCGCCGATCCGCAGACGCAGGGCGGCGGGGCGGACGTCTCCACGGTCCAGGCGCGGCTCGGCGCTCCGGCGCCGTCGCGCCCGCTCGAAACCGCGCCGGCGATGGGCTTCTCCGGCGCAGCGGCTCTCGACGCGCAGGGGCGCTTCGCCGGCCTCGTGGTGCAGAAGGCGCAGGTGGTCGCAGGCCCCGGCGGCGCACCGCAGGCGGCGATCGTGCCGGTCGACCGGATCAGGAATTTCCTCGAGGCCAACTACGTCGCGCCCGCGTCCGGCGGCGCGGGCGTCGAAGCGGTGAAACCTTCGGTGGCGCGGGTTATTTGTGTGCGGAAGTAGCTACTATCTGTTCTTGAACTTCGCCGGGCGCTTCTCGACGAACGCGGCCATGCCTTCCTTCTGATCTTCCGTTGCGAACAGCGCGTGGAACACGCGCCGCTCGAAGCGCACGCCCTCGGCCAGCGTCGTCTCGAACGCGCGGTTGACACTGTCCTTCGCCGCATAGACCGACGGCAGGCCCATGCCGGCGATGGTCTCGGCGACCTTCATCGCCTCGTCCATGAGATTCGCCGCAGGCACCACGCGCGCCACAAGCCCGGAGCGCTCGGCCTCCGCCGCGTCCATCATGCGGCCCGTCAGGATCATATCCATCGCCTTGGCCTTGCCGACCGCGCGGGTGAGCCGCTGGGTGCCGCCGTAGCCCGGGATGACGCCGAGCTTGATCTCCGGCTGGCCGAACTTGGCGTTGTCCGCCGCAATGACGATGTCGGCTTGCATCGCGAACTCGCAGCCGCCGCCCAACGCGAAGCCCGCCACCGCCGCAACCACCGGCTTGCGGCAGCGCGCGATATGGTCCTGCTTGCCGCCGAAGTCGCTCATGTTGACGTCGGCGTAGGACTTCGCCGTCATCTCCTTGATGTCGGCGCCGGCGGCGAACGCCTTCTCCGAGCCGGTGATGAGCAGGCAGCCGATGTTGTCGTCGGCGTCAAAGGCCTCGATCGCGGTGTTCAACTCCCCGACCAGCGCGGCGTTGAGCGCGTTGAGCGCCTGCGGCCGGTTGAGGCGGATGACGCCGACCCGACCCTTGGTCTCGACCAGAATAGTCTGATAGCTCATGAGGTTTCCGCCCCTTCTTGACCTGACCTTGAGACTATCAGGTCGCTACTTCTGACACACCGGACAAAAGAACGTCGAGCGCCCGCCCTGCACGATGCGCCTGATCGTGCCTTTGCAGCCGCGCGTCGGGCACGGCTTGCCCTCGCGGTCATAGACGCGGAAGCGATGCTGGAAATAGCCGAGTTCGCCGTCGGTCTGGCGATGATCGCGCAGCGACGAGCCGCCGGCCTCGATCGCGTCGGTCAGCACCGCCTTGATCGCCTCGACCAGCGGCCCGGTGCGCTCCTGCGGCGCGCCGGAGCGCGTCGCCAAGGTCGCAGCGGAGCGCCGCGGCGAAATCCTCGAGCGGTTGAGCGCCTCGCAGACATAGATGTTGCCGAGCCCCGCGACGATGCGCTGGTCGAGCAGCGCCGCCTTCACGCTGGTCTTCTTGCCCGCGCAGGCCTTCGCCAGCATGCCTGCGTCGAATTCGTTGCCGAGCGGCTCGGGGCCGAGCGCGCGCAACAGCGGCTCGTCCTCGATCGCGCGGCGCGGAAACAGCTTCATGCAGCCGAAGCGCCGCGGATCGTTGAAGGCGATGGTGGCGCCCGACGACATGCGGAACACCACGTGGTCATGCTTGCCGAAATCCGAGCGCCGATGATGAAACACGCCGGGCGTCTGCGCCGCGCCGTCGCGCAACACACGGAACGAGCCGGACATGCCGAGATGCATCAGCAGCACGTCGCCGGAGGACAGGTCCGCCAGCAGATATTTCGCGCGGCGGCCGAGGCCCGTGACGGTCTGGCCCTTGAGCCGCGCGGCGAAATCCTCCGGCAGCGGCCAGCGCAGGTCGCCGCGATGCGCGAACACCTCGTCGAAGCGCGCGTCCTCCATCGCGGGTGCAAGCCCGCGGCGGACGGTTTCGACTTCGGGGAGTTCGGGCATATAACGTCCTGGCGTTAACCTCTCCCCGGTCATTCCGGGGCGGCCCGAAGGGCCGAGCCCGGAATCCATAACCCCTGTCTGTGATTATGGATTCCGGGTTCGCCGCTGCGCGTCGCCCCGGAATGACGGGGAGATGTGGTCATAGCGCCCCCCAAGCTCCCGCGCTATGGTCCTGTCCACAAAGGACTTTCGGATGGTGCGCTCCACGCTCGACACCGATTTCGGCTTCCGCCGCGTCCCGCTGGACGACAAGCAGGCGCTGGTGGACGACGTGTTCCATTCGGTGGCGCGCCGCTACGACCTGATGAACGACCTGATGTCCGGCGGCCTGCACCGCGCCTGGAAGGAAGCACTGGTCACCGCCGTCAATCCGCCCAGAGCGGATACCCCGTTCGCGCTGCTCGATCTTGCCGGCGGCACCGGCGACGTGGCGTTCCGGGTGGCCGGCAAGGGCGGGCCGGGCACGCATGTCACCGTCGCCGACATCAACGCCGAGATGCTCGCGGTCGGCCGCGAGCGCGCCGCGAAGGCCGGGCACAAAATCGAATTCATCGAGGCCAACGCCGAGGCGTTGCCGCTGCCCGACCGGAGCTTCGACGCCGTCACCATCGCCTTCGGCATCCGCAACGTGCCGCGCATCGGCGCGGCGCTCGCGGAAGCCCACCGCGTGCTCAAGATCGGCGGACACTTTCTCTGCCTGGAATTCTCCTCGGTCGATGTCCCGGGCCTCGACCGGCTCTACGACCTCTACTCGTTCAACGTCATCCCCGCGGTCGGCCGCGCGGTGACCGGCGACGCCGAGGCCTATCGCTATCTGGTCGAATCGATCCGGAAGTTCCCGCGCCCCGAGAAATTCGCCGAGATGATGCGCGGCGCCGGATTCCGCCGCGTCTCGTTCCAGCCGATGACCGGCGGCGTGGTGGCGCTGCACTCCGGCTGGCGGCTGTGAACATGCTGCGCTTGGAGCTTGCGTGCCCCGGACGCGGCGCAGCGCGAAGCGATGCGCCGCTGATCCGGGGCCCAGATTTCTTTTCAACCGGGGTCCCGGGTCTGCAGCGCAGCACTTCGCGCTGCGCTGCGCCCGGGACACGAGGTTCTCACCCGTGATCTCCGCGATCTCCCATCTCGCCCGTCTCGCCCGCACCGGCTTCGTGTTCGCGCGCGAGGGCGTGTTCGCGCTCGCCGATCCCGCGCCGCTGCCCTGGCCCGCCCAGACCGCGATCAGGCTCGCGCGCCTGATCGAACGGCCGACGAGCGCCGACACGGAGGGCCGGCTCGCCGCCGCGCTGACCAAGCTCGGCCCCACCTACGTCAAGCTCGGCCAGTTCCTGGCGACGCGGCCCGATGTGGTCGGCATTGCGCTCGCGCGCAGCCTGGAATCGCTGCAGGACAAGATGGCGCCGTTCCCGCAGGCGGAGGCCGAAGCCGTGGTCGTGGCCGCGCTCGGCAAGCCGCTCAGGCAATCCTACGCCTCGTTCGGCCCCTCCGTCGCCGCCGCCTCGATCGCGCAGGTGCATCGCGCCGAGATCGAAACCGCGGAAGGCCGCAAGCCTGTCGCGGTGAAGGTGCTGCGGCCCGATGTGGAGCGCAGATTCCGCGTCGATCTCGAAGCCCTCACCTTCGCGGCCGGCCAGGCCGAGGCTCTGTCGGCGGAGGCCCGGCGGCTGCGCATGATCGAGACCGTCGCCACCTTGCGCCGCTCGGTCGCGCTGGAGATGGACCTGCGGCTCGAAGCCGCCGCGCTCTCGGAGATGGCGGAGAACACCAAGGCCGATCCGGACTTCCGCGTGCCGGCGATCGACTGGGACCGCACCGCCAAGGACGTGCTGACACTCGAATGGATCGACGGCACGCCGCTGCACGACCGCGCGACGCTGGAGGCCAAGGGCTTCGACCTCAGGCATCTGTCGCACGCGATCATCCAGACCTTCCTGCGCCACGCGTTGCGCGACGGCTTCTTCCACGCCGACATGCATCCGGGAAACCTGTTCGTCGATGCCGACGGCAAGCTCACCTTCGTCGACTTCGGCATCATGGGACGACTCGGGCCGAAGGAGCGCCGCTTCCTCGCCGAGATTCTCTACGGCTTCATCACGCGGAACTATCAACGAACCGCCGAGGTGCATTTTGAGGCGGGCTACGTTCCCTCGCATCATTCGGTCGAGAACTTCGCGCAGGCGATCCGCGCCATCGGCGAGCCGATCCACAACCGGCCCGCCGACGAAATCTCGATGGCGAAGCTTTTGATGCTGCTGTTCGAGGTCACCGGCCTGTTCGACATGCGCACGCGGCCGGAACTGCTGCTCTTGCAGAAGACCATGGTGGTGGTGGAGGGCGTGGCGCGCTCGCTCGATCCCAAGCTCGACATGTGGACCGTGTCGGAGCCGGTGGTGCGCGAATGGATGGAGCGCCATCTCGGGCCCGCCGGGCGGATCGAGGACGCAGCGCAAGGCGCGGCCGGATTCCTCGCCGGGGTGCCCTCGCTGATGTCGCGCGGCGCGGTGCTGGTCGAGCACCTCGATACCATCACCCGCGACGGGCTGGTTCTCGCTCCCGAGACGGTCGCCGCCATCGGCCAGGCCGAATCGCGAAGGAGCCGCTGGATTGCGTGGGCGCTGTGGGTGATCGCTGCGCTACTGATCTGGATCGTCTGGCTGCTCCGGTAGAACGCGATCGCGTAATACTGAATCGGGTTATCGAACTCCGTTCGTCCCCGCGGACGCGGGGACGAACGGGGGCAATCATGCGAGCGACCCGCGTTCGACCCGAAGCGGCCTCGAACACCCCGGTCAAACAACCTGTCGACAAGCAGGGCTTTGACGCGGGGGAATCTTAATTCCAGCAGACTTCATGTTACTCTTGGTCCTGCATCCGTGCAGGATCGGTGCAGCTGAGTCGTTCGGGTTGCGTTTCCGCCACGCCTCTCTCACATAAAAGATGCCCAAAAAGAATGTCCATCAATCAGCATCCCGCGACCGCCCGCCTTCCTCGCATCGCAGCCCCGGAAACACACACAAATTCAGGCCAGAGTTCGGCCCGGCAAAACCACCTTCGACAACTGATCCTCGACGTTCGGAAAATCAGCGCGGCGATCGGCGGCCTGGGCCTGCTTGTTCTGTGTTGCGGCATCACGTTGGCTGCTCTTTGCACGGTGTGGGCCATTGAGGTGGGCGTGCCCTATCCGATGGCTCTTGCAGCCGGATATTGCACGGCGGCGTGCAGCGCGTGTCTGTGCGCGGCGCTGCTGCTCGTGTTGAACTCGGACCAAACAACCGCCAGGACCACCGAAAAATCTCAGCCCAACTACGCGGCATGGACGGTCGTCAAAGCGTTTCGCATCTCGGACGCATCGCGATTGTGGTGCAACATCGAGCCGGGATGCGCGGCAACGCAGGAGTCCCTCGCGTGGTCGCAGGCGATGCTAGCCGCCATCAAGAGCGGCGAGCTGCCGATACGCAGAAGAGCGGGCGAAGGCGAAGAGACGATCGATCGTGAGCGGGCCAATCCGAGCTGGGCGACCGAAATCGAACGCACCGCGCTGAAGTCCTGGGCGAGCTCGCACGGCCACGTGCCGCGATTTTTGCACGGATAAGGCGCGGGGAGGATCGCCACGCTGCGGATTCGGATCGCGTGGCTGATTTTGCGATTGAGGCGGGTTCGTTTTCTTGCACAACCGCCACGGATGCGGCGCGACTCCCTCTCCCCGCTGGGGAGAGGGTTGGGGTGAGG
>CAMAWG010000136.1 GCA_945861855.1 Rhodoplanes serenus | reverse complement strand
TCAGCGTTCTGCTGCGAGGGGACCGGCCAAGAAGACTCGGCCGGTCGGGGCAACACGCCTCGGTAAGCCGAGGTATGAGGTGTGAAAGTGGTCGAAGCCGTTAAGGGTCAATCGTTCCCGGTCCTGCCGCTGCGGGACATCGTGGTGTTTCCGCACATGATCGTGCCGCTCTTTGTCGGGCGCGAAAAGTCGATCAAGGCGCTCGAAGAGGTGATGCGCTCGGATACGTTCATTCTGCTCGCGACGCAGAAGAACGCCTCCGATGACGATCCCGCCACCAATGCGATCTTCGAGACCGGCACGCTCGCGAGCGTGCTGCAGCTGCTCAAGCTGCCCGACGGTACCGTCAAGGTGCTGGTCGAGGGCGCGCAGCGCGGTAAGGTGCTCAAGTACACCGACCGCAGCGACTACTATGAAGCCACCGCCGTCGTCCTCGAAGACGTCATGGGCGAGAAGGTGGAGGCGGAGGCGCTTGCGCGCTCGGTCATCACCGAGTTCGAGAACTACGTGAAGCTCAACAAGAAGGTTTCGCCCGAGGTCGTCGGCGTGGTCCAGCAGATCGAGGACTATGCCAAGCTTGCCGACACCGTCGCCTCGCATCTCGCCGTCAAGATTCCCGACAAGCAGCAGATCCTCGAGACCATGTCGGTCGCCGAGCGGCTCGAAAAGGTTCTCGGCCTGATGGAGAGCGAAATCTCCGTCCTGCAGGTCGAGAAGCGCATCCGCACGCGCGTCAAGCGCCAGATGGAGAAGACCCAGCGCGAGTACTACCTCAACGAGCAGATGAAGGCGATCCAGAAGGAGCTTGGCGACGAGGAAGGCCGCGACGAGCTCCAGGAGCTGGAAGAAAAGATCAAGAAGACCAAGCTCTCGAAGGAAGCCCGCGAGAAGGCGACGCACGAATTGAAGAAGCTGCGGCAGATGTCTCCGATGTCGGCCGAGGCCACGGTCGTGCGCAACTACCTCGACTGGCTGCTGTCGATTCCGTGGAACAAGAAGAGCAAGGTCAAGAAGGACCTCAAGCTTGCGCAGGAGGTATTGGACTCCGATCACTTCGGCCTGGAGAAGGTCAAGGAGCGGATCGTCGAATATCTCGCCGTGCAGCAGCGCGCCAACAAGCTGACCGGGCCGATCCTGTGCCTGGTCGGGCCGCCCGGCGTCGGCAAGACCTCGCTCGGCAAGTCGATCGCCAAGGCGACCGGCCGCGACTTCGTGCGGGTGTCGCTCGGCGGCGTGCGTGACGAGGCCGAGATCCGCGGTCACCGCCGCACCTACATCGGCTCGATGCCCGGCAAGATCATCCAGTCGATGCGCAAGGCCAAGTCCTCGAACCCGCTGTTCCTGCTGGACGAGGTGGACAAGATGGGCGCCGATTTCCGCGGCGATCCGTCATCGGCCTTGCTCGAGGTGCTCGACCCCGAGCAGAACCACACGTTCAACGACCACTATCTCGAGGTCGACTACGATCTCTCCAGCGTGATGTTCATCACGACGGCGAACACGCTCAACATCCCTGCGCCCTTGATGGACCGCATGGAGATTATCCGGATCGCCGGCTACACCGAGGATGAGAAGGTCGAGATCGCGCGCAAGCACCTGATCCCGAACGCGATCTCCAAGCATGGGCTCAAGCCCGCTGAATGGTCGATCGACAAGGACGCGCTGCTTCTGCTCATCCGCCGCTACACACGGGAATCGGGCGTGCGCAACCTTGAGCGCGAGCTCTCGACGCTGATCCGCAAGGCGGTGAAGGAGCTGACGCTCGAAAAGTCGAAGTCGATCGCGGTCGATCCGAAGAAGCTCGAAGCCCAGCTCGGCGTGGCGAAGTACCGCTACGGCGAGGTCGAGGCTGACGATCTGATCGGCGTCGTGACCGGCCTTGCCTGGACCGACGTGGGCGGCGAGCTGCTCACCATCGAAGGCGTGATGATGCCCGGCAAGGGCAGGATGACCGTCACCGGCAATCTGCGCGACGTGATGAAGGAGTCGATCTCGGCTGCGGCGTCCTACGTCCGCTCGCGTGCGGTCGCCTTCGGCATCGAGCCGCCGATGTTCGACAAGCGCGACATCCACGTCCACGTGCCGGAGGGGGCAACCCCGAAGGACGGCCCGTCCGCCGGCGTCGCCATGGTCACCGCCATCATCTCGGTGATGACCGCGATCCCGGTGCGCAAGGATGTCGCCATGACCGGCGAGATTACGCTGCGCGGCCGCATCCTGCCGATCGGCGGCTTGAAGGAGAAGCTGCTCGCCGCGCATCGCGGCGGCATCAAGACGGTGATGATCCCCGAGGAGAACGCCAAGGATTTGACGGAGATTTCCGACAACATCAAGGGCGGGCTGGAGATCATCCCGGTCTCGCGCATGGACGAGGTGCTCAAGCACGCGCTGGTCCGCGTGCCGGAGCCGATCCAATGGGACGAGCACGCCAAGCCTGTGACGACCTCGGTCGACGCGGTGGTCGAAGAGGATGGCTCCGGCCTCACCGCGCACTAAGCGGGATACGACACACGCAGAAACGGCGGCGCTCCGGCGCCGCCGTTTTACTTTGTGCCGGCCTAGTCAGATTTTTGACTTGTCAAAGAAGGCCCGGATCGCGCTCACAAGCCCGTCCGGGTTGTCGCCAGCGAGATCATGACTGCCGGTCAGTTCGATGCCGGTGACACGGTGGTTGGCCTGCCGGGCCTTTTCCAGCGTGGGCGCGTCGAGCATGTCGGACTGCGCTCCGCGGATGACCAGCGCGGGAATTTTCAGATCGGACAGCATCGGCCACAGGAACGCCGGCACCGGCGCGGACTGGCCGGTGTCGAGCGCCTTCTTGAAGTTGTCGCGAAATGAAAGATCGCGCCGGAGCCGATAACCCCCGGGTACGGGGTTCAGGAAAGCTTCGTAGCGCGCCCGCAGCGGCGACTGCGCCGACACCTCGTGGTGGCCGTGGTAGGTCATTGCCTCGTCCACCGAAGCGAACACGTCAGGCTGGCGCCCGATCCGTTCGGCGGTGTGGCGGCGGCCGGCGGCGGCGATGTCGGGGGCGAAATCGACCAGCACCAGTGCGCCGACACGCTCCGGCTTCCATCCGGCCGTCGCCAGAGTGACCCGACCGCCGAATGAATGGCCGATCAGCACCGCCCGGCGCCAACCGAACGCGTCGAGCAAGTTGATGACGTCCGCAGACAGGGTTTCGAGCTTGTAATCGCGCGCCGGGCTCCAGCCCGATTGGCCGAAGCCACGCATGTCGATCGCCACGACCTCGCGGTCGGAAGCGAGCGCCATGGCAGGCCCGATCCAGTCGTACGAGAAATAAGACATCCCGTGCACGATCAGGGCGGGCGTCCGGCCGGGCCGGCCGAAGCGGCGATAGAAAATCTCGACGTCGCCGGAGCGGACGGTCCCGGTCGCTTGCGTCGCCGCCATCGGGCTTGTCACTGGGCCTGGCCGACCACGATGCCCATGCCAGTGATCCACTCCGGCACCAGATGGTAGTAGCGCAGTTCGGCACGGAGGCTGCCCATCTTCTGCACTGCGGCAGCGGCGGCGACCCAGGTGCGGACCTCGTGGGCGCCGAAGCCCGCAACGCGGTCGATCTCGGCATCGCTCATGGTGTCGAAGTCTTCGAGCTTCGCGCCGATGAAGCTCTCCAGGAATTCCCGATCCCATTGCTCGCTTGGCGGCAAGCACGGACCCATGCCGTTCACCAGATCCCGCGCCGCCTTGATGACGCGGCCCTCACGGGCGTCGTAGTCCGCCTGCGTCGGTGCCGCATAATCGACAAGCCGCTGCGTTGCCTCGGGCTTGCTGTGGTCGATGCGCGGCGTCGGCGGATCGTGGGAGAGGCCGCCGGAGCCGATCACCGTGATCTTCATGTCCTGGCCGGCCAGAAACTCGCCGATCACCGAGCCGAACCCGCGCACACGCCGGAACGAGGGCCGGGGATCGGCGGCGCAGTTGATGAACACCGGCAGCACGCTGTAGCGGGCGAGCGCACCGGTGAGCTTGAACAGCGGGATGGTGATGCCGTGATCGACCTTCATCGCATGCGACAGAGCGACGTCGAAGTCGCGCGATTGCAGATGACGCACGCAGTTGAGCGCAAGCTCGCGCGGCACCCGCAACGGTCCGGCTTCGAGATGCCAGTCTTTCGTTCCCTCGGCCGCGGTGCCGATGCAGAACGCCGGCATCAGCTCGTAGAAGAAGCCATTGAAATGATCCGGCCCGAACACCACCACGAGATCGGGGTTGAACTTGTGCAGCGCTGCCGCGCAGGTGTCGAGTTCGCGGAAGAATTGCCCTTGCACGCCTTGTTCGGTCTCCTCGATGCCGGTCGTCATCAGCGGTGAATGCGAGCAGCAGATCAGTTGGACCGGCATGATATCCTCCTAAACGCGGGTCTCGCCGCCGATGGTGCTTTCTGCGAACATTTCCTCGACGGTGAGCAATCGTACGGCGAGGCCTTGCTCGTATGAATAGCGCGCCATGGCGTTCAGTGTCTTGCGGTTGCCGTCGTTGAGCCCGTACGACCAGAAGTCGTCGCCCATCAGCTCCCGGGTTTCGTCGAACTCGGCATTGACCCAGGGCAGGCCGATTTTGAGCGCGGTGGTCTCGGCGAATTCCAGGTCGGCGAGGCGCTTGGCCTGCGCGAAGGCCTTGTAGACGCTCTGGGCGAGCCATGGATGCTTGTCCAGCACGTCCCGGCGCACGCCGACGGCATGCATGATCGGAAAGATTCCGGTTTTTCGGAAATAGTCGCGCTCGGCTGCACGATAGTCGGGATAGAGCCGCCGCACCTTGGGATGGCCGGCGACGAAGCAGGATGGCCGCCGCGCGGCCATCACCGCGTCGAGCGTACCGTCCGCCAGCATCCGCGATAGCGACTGGCCCTCGGGCGCGGATGTGAGGGGGAAGCCCGGCGGCAGGTTGAGCGGAAACTTTTCGCGCCGGCCGGGATTTTCCAATCCGCCCTGAATCCAGTTCATGTCGTTCGCAGCGATCCCATATTCGTCCTGAAGAAAGCCGCGAAACCACATCACGGCCGACATCTGGTATTCCGGCACGCCGATGCGCTTGCCCTTGAGATCGGCAGGCCCATCGATGCCACGATCGGTGCGGATGTAGACCGCCGAATGCCGGAACATACGCGACAGGAACGCCGGCACCGCGACGTAGGGCGGCGTGCCGCGCGACAGCGCGATCAGATAGGGGCTGAAGCCGATCTCGGCGACCTCGAACTCGCCGTGGAAATAGGCGCGCTCGAAGCACTCCTCGACCGGCATGGTGAGATAATTGACGTCGCAGCCCTCGACCCGCACGCGGCCGTCGACCAGCGGCCGCACGCGGTCGTAGTCCCAGGTGGCGATGGTGATGGGCAGCAGGCTCATGGCTGCGGGACTATACCGGCGGCGCGCGAAAGTGTGTACCGCTCAATGGGTTGCGCCCGGCATTGCGGACGATGCGTCAGGAACGGCGCGGGCCTCGATCGGCCGGTCGCGAACCAGGCCCGCCGCGCCGTATTCGCGCATCAGAGTTTCGCTGCGCCGGCGCGGGTCGCCCTCGCGCGCCGCGAAGTAAGCGCCGATGTGTCGGTCGCGGGCGACCAGCGCGGCGCCGTAGGGCTGGCGCTCTCGATTGTATTGCTCCAACGCCGCCGGAACGTCGCTTCCTGCGAGCGCATCGGCGAGGCTCTCGGCATCGATCGCTGCCTTCATGACGCCGGACGCCACATGCGGCCGGGCGACGAAGGCCGCGTCGCCCACGAGTGCCACCCGGCCGAAGGCGATCCGCGGCGATTCAAGATCGAAGATCGGCTGCAGGATGATCTGCGCCGTGCCGTTCACCAGCGCCGCAAGTTGCGGCGCCAGCAGCGCGCCGGCGTCGTGCTTCAGCGTCGCGATCAGTTCCGGCCGGATCAGCGGCGGCGGGATCGAGACGCCGTGCCGGCGGCCGCTCTGGTCGGTGCACAGCCCGGCGAGAGCTTCCTCCGTCGCAGGCCGGAACCAGACGAAATGGCAGGCGCGGCCGGCCTCGCCGCGCGGCGCCGGCATCGGAATCGACAGCATCAGTTCGCCGTCCGGAAAGCCGAACACCATCCGGTGGAGCAAGAGACCGTGAAGCTCCGGCGGAAGCTCTGTCGCCTCGACCACACCGCGCCAGGCGACATAACCGGCATAGCCCGGCACGAGGCCTGGAAGAAATTGCGCGCGAACCGTGGAATGCAATCCGTCGGCGCCGACCAGCAGATCGCCCTCGGCCCGTGTGCCGTCGTCGAATACGGCGATGACGCCATCGGCCTGCGGCTCGACCCGGCTCAGCGTCTTGCCACCCGCATGGCAGGCGTCCGGCAGCGCCTGCTGCAGCGGGCGCCAGATGCGCGACCACGCGCTGTTGACAGCGCGCACCGGCATGTCGTGGAGGACGCCGCCGTCGCGATCGAGGCCGATCCGCCCCGCCACGTCAATGCCGAGCGAAATGCCAGCGGGGAGCCCGATCCGGCGCATCACCGCGAACAGCTCTTCGCGGGTGCCGATGCCGGTTCCGCGGTCGCCGAGGTCGCCCGCGGCACGCTCGTAAACCGCAACGTCCCAGCCGGTCGCGCGCAGCAGATGAGCGGAGAACAGGCCGCCGACCGAGCCGCCGATCACCAATGCGCGCCTGCGAGCCAGTGTTCGCTCCATCGTGCCGAAAGCGGCGATGATGACGATCCGCGCAGGCGCCGACAAGACGGAGGGCAGCAGTCGCACAATCGATTCGCCTCGGCTCTTAAGTGAGTCGCAAATGAGTCGCGCGCGATTTCATTTACACCGTGCTCCGATGGCGGCTGGATTGTCCGGCACTTTCGTTGGCGGCGCCGCCGCCGGCGCGGTGTTGCCGGTGCCGCGCAAACCCAGACACCGTCTGCATTCGATCCACATGATCGTTCGTGATTCGCAGGGTTTTCCTGCGTTTTCAAAAAACGAATCATTGCTTTTGCAGTGCTTCCGGCAAACTCTCCGCGCTCATAACGGCCAACGAGCCGTTGATTCGATACAGGGAAAGGATCGGTCCGATGACGAAGAACGAGCTCATCGCTGCGGTGGCCGACAAGGCGCAAATGACGAAAACCGCGGCAGCCACCGCCGTCGATGCGACCTTCGATGCCATCACTTCAACGTTGAAGAAGGGCGGCGAAGTCAAGATCATGGGGTTTGGCAACTTCAGGGTCGTCAAGCGTGCGGCACGCGAAGGGCGCGATCCACGCACGGGCGCGCCGGTCAAGATCAAGGCGGCCAAGCGTCCGCGCTTCTCCGCTGGCAAAGGCCTGAAGGACGCCGTCAACAAATAGCATCCGCGAGTTTCAATCCGGACGCCCTCGCGGCCCGCTCGCGAGGGCGTTCGTGTGTCTGCGGTTGAGCTTGCAGTGGCCTGCGGCCGGCGCGATAAAGCGGCGAGGGCGGTTAGCTCAGCTGGTAGAGCGCCTGCTTTACACGCAGGATGTCGGCGGTTCGATCCCGTCACCGCCCACCAGCCTTCGCGCCGGACGGCGCTTCGGCTGGCAAGCCGGTTCCATCGGTCATTCTTGACTTGCCGGACCCCGCGCCTTAAGTCCCTCGTTCCACGCCCGCGGGGGCGTAGCTCAGTTGGTTAGAGCGCTGCCCTGTCACGGCAGAGGTCGAGGGTTCGAGCCCCTTCGCTCCCGCCAGCATTTCCGGCCCTTTTCACACATTCAGCCTCCTCCAATTTCGAGACGGGTAAGCACCGGGTAAGCACCGGGGCCGATTTCATGCGCTGATAGCGCGCGCTGACCGAGCGCGGACACTGATCGCCGCTGCGGCTGCCGCGCCAGTTCCGCCCCCGCATCCAAGTCATGGCTTTTGGATTAGACCTCCGATATTCAACGTGACTGGTGGGGGGACTCCATGCGCGGTTGGCAGGTTGGTCTTGCAGGTATCCCGGCCCTCGTGTCCGCGATGGGGCTTGTGCAGGTGTTCGTCTGGATCGAGCCGTACGCGGCGGAACTGGTCGGCTGGCTCGCCGTCATCACTTCGTTAAGCCCCACAATTGACCGCTGGTGAGTCAGAAAACCAACGGGCAGCCGCGCGGGTGGCATCGCTGCCCGGCGCAGCCATGGGGGTGATCCTGCGGGCAATCGCGCGCTAGGCCGACATGGAGCAGCGTGCCTACCAGCCGCAGCGGTCCCTCTGTACCATGTCGCACGCGGCTGCTGGCGCCGTCGAGAAGGCGACTATCGATCCGATGGTGGCAAATCCGCCAAACAACAACGCGGTGCAGATGATGAGAGCCTTCATGATGTCCTCCCCATGTGTCCGGTGTGAGAACCATCACCCGCGGCAGCGCAACTTTGAAGTGCGATAAGTCACAGTCCGGCCAATCTGCTATCGTTTTTGTGGGGCTCGGCAGGCACCAGCGCCGCATTCGCGGCCTGCATACCGGGGCGAGCGCCAAGGGCTGGGATTGGAAGCGGCCCGAGTTGGACCGCAATTCCTTTGTCGATGCCGCCCGGCTGGCGTTCGATGGCTGGCGGATCGCCGCCACCGACGCCCGCAATGACTTTGCCGTGGCGTGCCTCAATGGACCGCGTTCGGACGTTTACGACTTCGAGTTGATCTGATGCCTCGGCGCCTGCACGTCGCCGGCAGAAACGGATGCCGCAAACTGAGGCGGGGCTAGCGCCGAGCCTGCGGTGGCGGTGGCCGTGACGCACAACGCTCGACTGCTATCGTCGTGAGATACTTTTGGCGAGCTTCTAACGCGGTCACGTCTTTGCTCGCCGCACCTTTGAAGTCCATCCCAGCCCAAGCAATTCCGAATGTGAAAAGACCACCGACGCCGGTTACAACGTTTTGTGCAACCTTCCAACCTTGCTCATCCGCCAGGGCTTTAATTTTGGTGTTGTTGGCTTCAATT
Organism: Rhodoplanes serenus; assembly: GCA_945861855.1. Taxonomy (GTDB): domain Bacteria; phylum Pseudomonadota; class Alphaproteobacteria; order Rhizobiales; family Xanthobacteraceae; genus Z2-YC6860. The sequence goes on along the minus strand of CAMAWG010000136.1, from coordinate 3,136 downwards.
TCTGCCGTGATCTGAGCGCAGCTTGCCTGCGCATCCCAAGGCTGAACAGTTTGAATCAGTTCTGGGTCGCGACCTGCGCACGCGCCCAATGCCACAGCGCCTAGCAGCGCCATTACTACCCCGATGCGCATTCGCAACCCCCCGGTCGATCATCATCCATCAACCAGAGGTCGCGGGCAAGGCACTTGGTAACTAATGGTTAAAGTCCTAGGCAAAGCAGGCCACTTCACCCCGGCCGCTAGAAGCCAGCAGCGGATAGCCCCGAGTCTGCGAGCTGGCGCAGGGCTTCTGAGCGCCCCGGCTTGCCCGTCTGCGCCTTCCGCCACTTGTCGAGCCGGGCCAGCAATTCAGGCGATATGCGCATTGTAATCGGTGGGGATTTGCCTCGACCGTTGCCCGCCAACCTTGGCCGTCCGGCCCGCTTCTTGGCCAAATGCTTCCCCATCGTAAGCGGACCTGCCGATACGGCTTCCCGACGCATTGCGTCCATACACTCTCGCGGCAATGGCGGTCAATAGTTTTGTCTCACAATATAAAATATATTGTCTTACAAAATTATTGACGGGCAATTTATTTTGTCTTACAGTATGCGGGTAAGGCGGGCTGCCGGATGCGCAAACACCCGGCAGCCCCGATCAAAAACCGCCCATAGGAGGGGCGATCAATGACAACCAAGCATAACACCGCAACCGTTGCCGAGGCACTAACCCGCCGCAGTGCCTTGGGGGCGCTTGCCTCTATCGCTGCAATCGTTCCGGCTTCCGCAGTCGCGACGGCCATCTGCCCCGTCGATCCGATTTTCGTTCTGATCGACGGACACAAGCACGCCCGCGCGGCGTTCTCTGCCAGCCTCAAGAATGAGCCGCCGTTTACAGACAAGGCCGCCCATGAAGCATGGGAGCGCGGCTCTTACGGGCCTGCCGACCGCGAAACCGCCGCCACCGTGGCGTTGCTCACCACCGCGCCAACCACACTTGCGGGGGCCGTCGCCTTGCTTCGCTACATCGAGGAAACGGACACGGACGGCGAGGCCTATCACATGACCGATTGCGGCGATGCCGGAAGCGCATTTTCTGCGCTCGTCGGTTCGCTGATCGTCGCCATGGCCCCTCTGGTGCAGCAATGAGCGCCCGCAAGCGGCCAAGCCGCCTTGGATGCAGTGGCTTCCTGCCGCTGAGTATTTCTGCGGCGCTCCCATAAAGCGCCTCGCCGGTCGCTGACTATACGGCACAGACCCGCGCGGCACACCACCGCGCGGGTTTTCCATCATCAAAATGAATTGCTGGCGGGGAGCCGAGCAATGCAACTGAATATCGAACACACCACCGCGCGCAAATTCGTTATCACTGACCGGCTTTGCGTTTCATGCGGCGAAGCCCCAACCATCGGGCGAGCTGTTCGTTGCCAACCGTGCCGGCGAAATCGAGCGCGAGCGGCGAAGCAAGCGGCACAAATCCTTTACCGGAAGCGGCACCCCGAGCGCGTGAAGGCTTCGCAGTGCGCCTACTTTGCCACGCCAGCGGGCCGCGCCTACAAACGCCGCAAGCATCGCGAATACCAAGCCGACAACCGAGAAAAGAAAAACGCGCACAATCGCGTCTATCGGCTGCGCCACCCTGAGCGAGCGAAAGCGTCAAATGCCAAGTGGCGAGCGCGCCATAAGCCGAGGCGGCAAGCCCTGGCTCCGGTCGTGGCTTGGCAGACTGGCGGCAACGTCGATCTGGCCGCCATCAACGCGGCGGTGCCGCGCGGCATTCCGGGTCGTGAGGACATTTGCCAGAGCCTTGCGCTTGGGATGTTGGAAGGCACGATAACGCGGGACACACTCGCGGCGCACGTCCGCAAGCAAGGTGCCGCGTTCCGCCGCGACAATTTCGAGGGGCGCGGATTCGCGGTGTCGCTGAGTGAGCCGCGCCACGATGGCCGGTCATGGGATGACATTCTGGCGGATGATACCGGGCGCGCATGGGTCTGATCGCCAACGATCCGAGAGCGCGCGAATTGCTGTCACTGACTTGAGCGCGCTGGGGAATTGTGCAGCGAGCGCCCGCCAGCTCGACGCCACGCCCTGATCGCATTCCTAATTTGCTTCGATTCATCACTTTGGAGGATCGTCCATGCGAGCCGCCGCTCGGTCGCTGCCGCGCCAAGGCATGGGTCAAAACCAAGAATCCGACGAGCGCAGCAATGCTGCGGATTGAGGACGGGACGTTCTAGCTAATTATCGCCCCTTGCCCGGCTGCCTTGGTTGTCGGATGATTTCTACGTGCATGGGGGGTGTCATGCGTATTTTAGTTGTTCTAGCGCTCGCAGTGCTTTGTACGGGATGCGCGTCCGAGACGGTTCGATTGCAGGACGAGGCGGGTGTCCGCTACCCCTGAGATCGGGCACCGCATGAGACAAATTTAGCTCCAACAGATCAATCTGGAGCATTCGCATGGTTTGGATTTTTCGTTCGGCCATAGTTCTGATCTTGGTCGCCATCACGAATATGACTGCGCACGCAGCGCCGGCCACCGTCGATGCGGGCGTGAATTGTAGTTATATGCAGGACTGGAAGCTCTGCACTTTCACCATGAAGATCGATGGTGAGATAGACGCTTCAACCGTGAAAAAGGTCCGCGAAGGTCTTGCCGAGGTCCGCGCGCCTTTGTGGCTCCTGCCGCCAGCCGGTTACGGCGAGCGCTTCGAGATCAACAGCCCAGGTGGCAGCGTTGATGCAGCTATCGAGATAGGCCGAATGCTGCGGAAGATTGATGCGCCGGTATTTGTCGAAGCTGGCGCTTCGTGCATCAGCGCGTGCGTCTTGATCCTTGCAGGAGCAACATCCCGTCAAATCAACGGCCGCGTCGGGATTCATAGGCCCTACCTGATCAATGCACCCCAGCCGCTTACCTCAACCGCGGTACAGGGGGCCTACGATCAGACTTTGCAGAGCATCCGTCTCTTTCTGAGGGAGATGAATGTCGGAGACCGCCTAGCCGATGACATGGTGAGGATCGTCCCAGAACAGGTCCGATTTCTCACGGCATCCGAGCTTGATGGATATGGATTGGGAGAGCGCGACCCCGTGTACCACGAGACGCTGGAACTGGCTCAAGCACAAAAATATGGGCTTGATCGGCGAGAATATATG
>CAMAWG010000135.1 GCA_945861855.1 Rhodoplanes serenus | reverse complement strand
AAGCCCGCTCGCCTGCCCCAGCGCGTCGAGCGCGGCGAGCAGGCCCTGGATCAGCTCGCCGTTGTAGGCGTTGTTGACCTCGGGCCGGTTGAGCGTGACGGTGGCGACCCCGCGCGCATCGACATCCCACAGCACCGGCCCACTCGTATTCGATGGATTGCCCATCGTTCTCTCCATCGCACCGCGCCCAGCTTAGCTGATACAAAGTAGCGGACGAAGCGAGAGGACGTAAGCATGCGGCGGAGTACAAAAGGAATTCTTACCACCCACACCGGCAGTCTGCCGCGTCCGGCGAACGTCGTGGAACAGCTTCTGGCGGAGAAAAAGGGCAAGGCCGACCGTGCGGCGCTCGACGCCGCCGTGCGCGACGCCGTCGCCGGCGTGATCGCAAAGCAGAAGGCGGCCGGCATCGACATCGTCAACGACGGCGAGCAGGGCCGCACCGACTACACCGTCCACGTCATCGGCCGCCTCAACGGCTTCGAGGGCCAGTCGGACGCGCCGCGCGGCACCGGCGAGCCGGAGTTTCCCGAGCTTGCGGAAATCCTCAAGCAGTTCGCCTCGCCGTTCCAGCATCGCCCGGCCTGCTCCGGACCGGTGTCGTGGAAGGATTTTTCCGCGGTGGAGGCCGACATCGCCCGCGCCAAGGCGGCGATGACCGAGGCCGGCGTCGAGGAGGCGTTCATGACCTCGCCGTCGCCCGGCCAGATCGCACGCTACCTGAAGAACGCCCACTACAAGAGCGTGGATGAATATCTCGATGCGCTCGCGGGCGTCATGGCGCGCGAGTACCGCGCCATCGTCGAGGCCGGGTTCATCCTGCAGCTCGACTGCCCCGATCTGGCGATGTCCTACGCGCTCTATCCCGGCATCAGCATTGCCGACTACCGCAAGATCGTCGCGCGGAACGTCGAGGCGCTGAACCATTCGATCGGGGATCTGCCGGCCGACCGCATGCGCATGCACGTCTGCTGGGGCTCGACGCTCGGCCCGCACCACGGCGACGTGCCGCTGAAGGATATCGTCGACATCGTCTTGCAGGCCAAGCCGCAGGCGGTGTCGTTCCCCGGTGCCAACCCGCGCCACGGCCACGAGTGGAAGGTGTGGAAAGATGTGAAGCTGCCCGACGGCAAGGTCATCATCCCCGGCGTGATCGATTCCACCTCGAACTTCGTCGAGCATCCAGAGCTCGTCGCCGACCGCATCATGCAGTATGCGCTCGCCGTGGGCCGCGAGAACGTCATCGCCGGCGCCGACTGCGGCTTCGGCACCTTCGCCGGCCGGGTCCAGGTCGACACCAAGATCGTGTGGATGAAGCTCGCCGCGCTCGCCGAGGGCGCGCGGCTGGCGTCGAAGCAGTTGTGGTGAGCGTTGCTCAGCCGATTCAGCTGCTGCTGCCATGCCCCGCGAAGGCGGGGCATCCAGTCATCGCAAAGCTTGCGATATCTGTGCTCACTCAGCGGCTTGTGGCTACTGGATCATCCGCCTTCGCGGATGATGACAGCCGAGGCTGTCTACTCCGCCTGCCCCAAGCCCAGCGCCTCGGCCATCACCCGGAACACCTCGGTGTTGTCGATCTGCCCGCGCACCCGCTCGCTGCCGGGGCCGTTCGCGGTCAGGATCACGTCCTCGCCGGAGTGCACGCTGGAGTTCATGTATTTCGGCAGGTTGCCGAGCCGCAGCATGGCGCCGGGCATGGCGCGGTATTTCTCGTTGGCTTCGAAGGTGCCGGGCGCGCTGCCCGTCACGGTCGGATCGTTCGGGGCGTCGAGCTTCGGCCGGAAGGTCTCGTAGTAGTCCGGCGAACTGGCCGAGAAGATCGCGAGCCGCCTGCTGACGTCGACGCGGGCAGGATAGCCGTCCTTGTCCGGCGTCGGATAGTTCGGGAATCTCGCTCGGTCATAGGTGCCGACGCGGTCGCGCAGCGGCGCCTTGGGCGCTTGCGTCATGTCGTCGTCGATGGTGCCGATCAGGCCGATCGGATGATTGTGGTCGGCCAGCACCAGGATCAGCGTGTCGTTGCCGCGCGCCGCGGCCCAGTCGCGCGCGAGCTTCACCGCGTTGTCGAGCATGATGGTGTCATAGGCGGCGCGCTCCATGTCGAGCGCGTGGGTGTACTTGTCGATCAGCCCGGACTCGACCATCAAGAAAAAGCCCTGCGGATTTTTTGACAGCACGCCGAGCGCGGCCGCGACCTGATCGGTGAGGTCGGGCTGGTTCGGGAATTTCTTCACCGTCCCGCCCTGGAGGAACTTGCGGTCGAGCGCGCCGTCCATGTTGCCGGTGTGGAACAGGCCGAGCAGCTTGTTCGACCCGGCGGCGGCGGATTTCATCTCCGCCGCGGTCGCGGCGACCGCATAGCCCGCGTCGCGGAACTTTGCGATGTAGTCGGCGCCGTCCTTCCGCCTGGAGCCCGCCGCGCCCTGCGGCAGGAAGTTCGCCGCCCCGCCGCCCATCAGCACCTCGGGCCTGGCGGCGAAGAACTGCTCGACGATCTGGTCGTAGGTCGCGCGCCGCCGCGTGTGCGCCACCATCGCCGCGGGCGTCGCGTCCTCGATCTCGGTGTTGGTGACGATGCCGACCGCCATGCCGAGCCGGCGCTTGACCAGGCTCGAAATCGTCTCGACCCGGGGATCGTCGAACGGATCGGCGCTGCGGTCGGCATAGACGCCCATCGCGTTGACCGCCGACTTGTGGCCGGTGGCGAAGGCGCTCGCGGCGTTGGCGGAGTCGGTGATGATCGAATCGCTGCCGGCGGTCGCGACCAGCGCCATGTGCGGCATGTCGTCGATCGCGAGCTTGCCGAACGCCTTGCCCTCCGCCATGCCCTTGGACAGGAGCCGCGCGGCGATGCGATGCGCCGGCGACAGGCCGTCGCCGATGAACAGGATCACGTTCCTGGCCTGCCGCGGTCCGGTGTCATAGACGTTCCAGGTGACCTCGCGGGCGTTCGTGCCGTCGGTGGCGCGGATCCGGTAGGCGCCGGGTTTCGGCAAAGCCACGTCGCGCAGGATGAGCGCGGATTGATCCTTGCCGTCCTCGCGCTCGATGAAGCTCGCCGCCTTGCCGAACGCCGCCGCGTGGTCGATGCCGTTCACCGTCACCTCGATCTTGTCCGGTGCGATGCGGTCGGCGAACTCGACTTTGAAGTCGAAGCGTGCGCCCGCCAGGATGTCGGCGCGGTCGATCGGATAGATGGTCTGGGCCGCGGCTGCTGTTGCGGTCAGCAGGGTTGCGGCAATGGCTAATAAGAGGCGCATGGTTGGTCCTTGATGTCCGACGCGGCGACCCTAGGCGGCCATCATGACAGTCATATTTCGGTTGCAAAGCCTCTCGAACTCCAAGTTCGTCATGGCCGGGCTTGTCCCGGCCATCCACGTCTTACTTGGCAACAAAGTAAGGCGTGGATGCCCGGCACAAGGCCGGGCATGACGCGGAGAGGTGGCGCGAGTCTAAATCCTTCTCACCGCCGGCGCCTTGGTCCAGCGCAACAGCTTCGGCTCGATCCGGGTTGACCACAGGTCGCGGTCGTTCACGTCCTTCAGCGTCACCGTCATCACCTCGGTGTCGCCGTCGATGGCGACGTGACCGAAGAACTGCAATCCGAAGCACGGCGCGAGATTCTCGCCCTGCGCGGCGCTGCATCCGTTCTGGTACATCACCGCCGGGCCGAATGTGTTGTCGAGCTCGCCCGGCCCCCAGGTGCCGGCGTGGATCGGGCCGGACACGAACTCCCAGAATGGCTCGAAGTCCTGGAACGCCGCCCGGTTCGGATCGTAGTAATGCGCGGCGGTGTAGTGCATGTCGGCGGTGATCCACACCGTGTTGCGCACGCCGGCGTGCTTGATGAAGGCGAGGACGCCGGCGATCTCGTGCTCGCGGCCGAGCGGCGGGCCGTCGCCCTGGGCGATGGCGTCGGTGCTGACGATGGAGATCGGCATGTCGGCCGCGATCACCTTCCAGGTCGCGTTCGATGCGGCAAGCTCGCGCTTGAGCCATTCGGTCTGCGCGGGGCCGAGAATCTGGCACGCCGGGTTGAACGTCTCGTCCTTGCCGTGCTCGTTCGACCCGCGATAGCTCCGCATGTCGAGCAGGAAGACGTCGAGCAGCGGGCCATAGGAGATCTTGCGGTAGATGCGCCCGGTTTCGGCCAGGGTCTGCCGCACCGGCATGTATTCGCAGAACGCACGCCGTCCGCGCGCCGCCAGCAGCGAGGCATTGGCGTTGGCGTAGTCGGCGCGCGTCTGGCCCGGCCACCAGTCGTTGGCGACCTCGTGGTCGTCCCATTGCGCGAAGGTCGGGACTTCGGCGTTGAAGCGCCGCAGATGCGCGTCGAGCAGGTTGTATTTGTAGTTGCCGCGATAGTCGGCGAGCGTGGTGGCGACGCGGGACTTCTCCTCGGTGACGATGTTGCGCCAGGTTTCGCCGTCGGGCAGCTTTAGCACCCGTTCGATCGGGCAGTCGGCGTAGATGCTGTCGCCGGAATGAATGAAGAAGTCCGGCCGGCTGTTGCGCATGGTGGCGTAGGTGCGCATGCCGCCGCGCGACTCATCGATGCCCCAGCCCTGGCCGGCGGTGTCGCCCGACCAGACGAAGGAGACCGAGCGCCGGTCGCTCGGGGCGGTGCGGAAGCGGCCGACTTGCGGTTCGCTCGTAATGGTCGGCGCGGCCAGATCCTCGAACCGCACGCGGTAGAAGATGTCCTGACCCGCCGGGAGATTTTCGATCAGCGCCTTGGCGGTGAAATCGCTTTCCGGCAGCGCGTCGATCGCAACCGCGCTGCGGATGTCCTTGAAGCTGTCGGTGGTGGCGACCTCGACCAGCATGCGGGCGGCCCGGTCGGTGCGCGCCCAGACCACGCCGGAATCGATCGAGACGTCGCCGGACTGGATGCCGTGGGTGATGAGCGGCCGGTCGGCCGCGCGGCTGAGAGAGGGCTTGGCGATGCCGCCGATGACGCTGGCCGCCGCCGACGCAGCGGTGGTCAGAAGCCGCCGCCGCGTCAACAACGTGCCTTTGCGAATCGCCATCGAGCCTCCGCCGTCGAATCACGGCGGACAGTGCCCCCGGTGTTTGACAGGGACTCGACTCTTCTGCGACGGCTCGATGACTCCGGATGAGCCGACCCAATGAATCCGCCCGAGGCGAAGCCGTCACGCGGCCCTTATCGGTAGATGACGCGCGGGCCGGACCCTTCGCGCATATCGCGCCGCTCGCGGAAGTCGCCGCGCTCCCGGCCGTCACGTTGCTCGGGGACGTCGCCTCGCTCCTGGAACTCGCCGCGCCTGGCGAGCAGGCGCTGCAGTTCGCGAGCCTGATCCTGGAGCGCGCGATACTCCGCAATCGAAATCGTCACTTTGCCGGAACCGGCTGCGGAGCGGGGATTGTCCGCCGCGATCGGGCGTCGGGGCTGCGGCTCTGCCACGCCGCGCGGAGCGGGCGGCGGCATCGCCGTGGACCGCGCCGGAGGGCCGGTCCGTTCGTCCCACATCCGCCGATCGCTCTCGGATTGTGGCGGAGGGCCAGTATGGCGGTATGACGGGCCGGGCTGACGATCGCCCCGATCGGTTTCCGCCGGCCCACGGGGCCGGGAGTCGTCGGTCCGGTCGTACTGCGTCTCGCGATTGTCCGGGGCGCTGCGATAGGCCGGGCGTTCAACGTTCGGCGCGGTCTCGCGGTAACTCGGACGGCCGGGCTCATCCCACTGCGGCGGCTGCTGCGACTGTTGAGGCGGCCGGTCCGTGTAATAGGCGGGCGGTGCGCCGCGCCGTCCATCGTCACACTGCGGTCCGTAACACTGGGCGGCTGCCGGACCCGGTGCGATCGTGCCCAACGTCAACGCCATAAACCCATACGCAACAACGCGCATCTCGAAACCTCACGATGTTGCCGCATCGTCGGGTGATCTTAGGCTGATTCAGGTGCGGCGTTAACCATATATCTCGTTAAGATATCAATGAATTTTGGATTATCTTCGCCACAAAGTTAACCCGAAATGGCACAGGTGGGGGCCTACCCCTTCGCCATCCGCACCATGCCCCAGCGCTGCACGGTGGCCTTCTCGATCGAGCCGAACACCAGCCGCTCGAAGGCGAATCCGATGGCGCCGATCACCACCAGCGAGGCGAGCATCAGGTCGGCGTTGAGAAATTCCTTGGCGTCGAAGATCACCCAGCCGAGGCCCCAGTCGGAGGCGGCGAGGAATTCCGCGCCGATCACCGCGATCCAGGCGCGCAGGAACGCCTGCCGCAGTCCGGTGATGATGAACGGCGACGCGCCCGGCACGATCACCTTCCAGAACAGCGCGCGCTCGTCGGCGCCCATCGCGCCGGCCGCCCGCAGCCAGATCGGGTTGACCGCGCGCACGCCCGACCAGGTGTTGAGCAGCATCGGGAACGTCGCGGCGTAGAACACGATCAGGATCGCCACGGTGTTGCCGAGTCCGAACCACAGGATGAACACCGGCACCCAGGCCAGGGACGGGATCGGCATCAGCGCGCTGGCGAGCGGCAGGACGAAGTTCTCCACCTGCTTGAACCGTGCCATCAGGATGCCGAGCGGCAGGCCCACGGCGATGGCGAGCGCCATGCCGGCCAGCACGCGATAGAGCGTGCTTGCCGCATGCGCGAGCATGGTGCCGTCGAGCAGCACGGTCAGCAGCGTCGCTCCGACCTTCGTAAGCGACGGCATCAGCACCGGCGGGAAATAGCCAGTGCGCGCAATCGCCTCGTAGAACAGCCCGAACGCGACGAGGGTGATCGATGCGCGAATGGCGGAGCGAAACCGCGGCGACATTGCGCTTGCGGCGGCGGCCGGAGGCGTGATGGAGGCGATCGTCACGTCATCATCCCCCAGCGTTGCACCGTGAATCGCTCCAGCCGCTGGAACACCAGCTTCTCCAGCGCAAGGCCGAGCACGCCGATCACCGCCACCCCCGCCAGCATCACGTCGGTGTTGAGGAACTCGCGCGCACCGAAGATCATCCAGCCGAGCCCCCACGGCACGGCGGCCAGCATCTCGATGCCGACCAGGGTGCGCCAGGCCTGCGCCAGGCCGAGCCGCAGGCCGGTCAGGATATAGGGCAGCGCGCCCGGCACGATCACCTTCACGAACAGCCGCCGGTCGTCGGCGCCCATCGCCTGCGCCGAACGCACCCAGATTTCCTTCACCGCCTTCACGCCGGTCCAGGTGTTGAAGATGATCGGGAAGGTGGAGACGAAGGCAACCAGCAGCATGGCCGGCCGGCTGCCGAGCCCGAACCAGAGCAGGAACAGCGGCGCCCAGGCGATGCCCGGGATCGGCGCCAGGATGCTGACCAGCGGCAGGCAGATGTCCTCCATCCGGCGCGAGCGCCCCATCAGGATGCCGATGGTGACGCCGATTGCGGTCGCCAGCGCGAAGCCGGTGAGCAGTCGCAGCATCGTGTCGAGCGCATGATGCGGCAGGATACCGGATGCGGTGAGGTTGACGAAGGCCTGGCCGACCGTCACCAGCGAGGGGAACAGCTTCGGCGGGAAAATGCCGAGCCGCGCCACGGTCTCCCAGATCGCGAACACCACGAGGAAGGGGAAGGCGTTGCGCCAGATCACCCGCCAGCGCGCGTCTTGCGGTGCGCGGGACGGCGCGAACGCGAGGGCGCCGGGATTGGTGGCGATGTCGACCATGCGGGAGAATAGTGCGATCCGGCGATGGGCTACAAGCCTGCGCAGCCCTGTGTCCCGGCCGCGGTGTAGCGCGAAGCGATGCACCGCCGATCCGGGACCGTATAGAATTCGGAGTTTGGAACGGTCCCGGGTCTGCGGCGCACCACTCCGCCATAGCGCGTCGCATACGCGCGTAAACGCGCTTGTGGCTTCGTGCTGCGCCGCGCCCGGGACACGAGGCTGCCGATTGGGCCGCGGCCCATCAACACACAAAGCGCATGCAATGGCGGTTTCCGTTACGCTCGCGCTCGCCTATCCTGAGCGCACAAAAGAACGAGGGGAGAGGCTCCATGTATCGCGCCACCAAGGACATCATTCTGCCGACGACCATCACCGGCTCGCTGCCGCGGCCGAGCTGGTACACCGAAAATCTCGGCACCCGGCATTTCCTCGAAGCCATGGTCTCGCGCCGCTTCCGCGAGCAGTACGAGGACGCGCTGACCTGCTTCATCCGCGACCAGGAGCTCGCCGGCCTCGACATCGTCACCGACGGCGACTGCCGCTTCGACGACGACGTCGGCGGACAGAGCTGGACCTCCTATCCGCCGAACCACATGTCGGGTCTCGACATCGCACATCCGGTGGCGACGCCGGCCGGCCGCGGCGGCATCTGGTTCCCGCGCGGCCATATCCTGCACGACTATCTGGAATCGCGCGTCATGCCGGTCATCACCGGGCCGGTCGGCCGCGGCAATCTGCAATACACCGCGATGTGGAAGGCCGCGCAGCGCATCACCGAGCGGCCGGTGAAGTTCGGCGCGGTGTCGGCGGAGATCGTCGCCTTCGCGCTGCAGGACAAATACTACAAGAGCCTGCCGGACCGCATGTTCGCCATCGCCGAGGCGCTCAACGAGGAATACCACGAGCTCGCCGACGCCGGCTGCCCGGTGATCCAGATCGAGGAGCCGCAGATCCATCTGATCGCGGTGCGCAACATCCAGGACGCGGTCATCAATCCCAAGCTGATGGTCGAGGTGTTCAACCGCACCGTGAAGGGGCTGCGCGCCAAGACCGAGGTCTGGGCGCATTCGTGCTGGGGCAATCCGTCGGCGCAGCGCATGTTCGCGTCGGTGCAGACCTACAAGCCCGCGCTCGAGGCCTACAACACCGTGGATGCCGACGTGATCACCTTCGAGTCGTCGGCGTCCGGCGGCATCGACCTCGAAGCCATCGGCCAGATCATCACCGACAAGAAGGTGTCCATCGGCGTGATCGACCACCACACGCTCCAGGTCGAGCGGCCGGAGGAGGTCGCGGCGCAGATCCGCGCGGCGCTCAAGCACATCCCGGCCGAGCGGCTGATGATTTCGAGCGACTGCGGCATGGGTCGCGAGGGCATGAGCCGGCGGCATGCCTACTACAAGGCGGTGTCGATCGTGCTGGGAACCAACATCGTGCGAAAGGAGCTCGGCGCGCCGCAGGCCAGGGTGCTTGCCGCCGACGAGCGCTATTCGCTGGTGGTGCCGGCGAAATGACCGCGAAGCGGTCATCCCGGACGCCGAGTAGCGGCGATCCGGGATCCAGCTCTTTGCTTTCTTGAAAAAGCTGGGTCCCGGATCAGTGGTGCATCGCTGCGCGCTGCACCACGTCCGGGACACGAGTCTGTGCTTGCGTTAAGCTCAACGTATGAATCTCCACACTCTCCTTCTCGATCGTGAATCGCAGAATCGCCCCGTCACCGTCGGCCTGATCGGCGCCGGAAAATTCGGCACCATGTTCCTGTCGCAGGCCCGGCTCACGCGCGGCCTGCACGTCGTCGCGGTCGCCGATCTCAACGTCGAGCGCGCGCGGAGCCAACTCGCCACCGCCGGCTGGCCGGCCGAACAGTTTTCCGCATCGTCACTGGGCGATGCGGTGACGCGGCGCCGCACCCATGTCACGGCGAACGCGGAGGCAACGATCGCCCATCCCGCCATCGAAGTGATCGTCGAGGCGACTGGCATCCCCGAGGCCGGCATCGTTCACGCCATCCAGGCGATCGGGCATGGCAAGCACATCGTCATGGTCAACGTCGAGGCCGACGCGCTGGCGGGCCCGCTGCTCGCGCGGAAAGCGCGCGCCGCGGGCGTGGTCTACAGCCTCGCCTGGGGCGACCAGCCGGCGCTGATCTGCGAGCATGTCGATTGGGCGCGCGCCTGCGGCTTCAAGGTGATCTCCGCCGGCAAGGGCACGCGCTACGAGCCGCACTACCACCAATCCAATCCCGATAACGTCTGGGATATCCTCGACAAGTACCTCAACATCTCCGACCGCGCCTCGATCAACCCGAAGATGTTCAACAGCTTCGTCGACGGCACTAAGTCCGGCATCGAGATGACGGCGGTGTGCAACGCCACCGGCCTCGTGCCGCAGAGTGAAGGCCTGGGCTTTCCGCCCTCGACGCGCTTCGAGCTGGCCGATGTCTGCAAGCCCGCGAGCGCGGGCGGCACTTTGGAGAAGGAGGGCGTCACCGAAGTCACGTCCTCGGTTTATCGCGACGGCCGCGACGTGCCACATCATCTCGCGCTCGGCACCTATGTGGTGATCGAAGGCGAGACCGATTACGCGCGGCGCTGCTTCAAGGAATACGCCATGCTGCCGGACAAGAGCGGCCGTTACGCCGCACTCTACCGGCCGATCCACATGATCGGCCTCGAGCTCGGCATCTCGGTCGCGAGCGCGGCGCTGCGTCGCGAGCCGACCGGCGCGCCCACGGGTTTCCGCTCCGATGTCGCCGCAACCGCCAAGCGCAATCTGAAAAAGGGTGAGGTGCTGGACGGCGAGGGCGGCTTCTGCGTATGGGGCAAGCAGACCCCCGCCGCTCTGTCGCTCGAACAGGGCTATTTCCCGCTGGGCCTCGCTCAGAACGTCAGGATCACGCGCGACATCGCCGAGGGCGAGTGCCTGAAATGGTCGGACGTCGACTACGACCCGAAGGATTTCGCGGTGCAGGTGCGCCGCGAGATGGAGGCGGCCTTCGCGCGGCCGAATGTGTAGGGACCCTCGACCGTCATTCCGGCCGAGCGAAGCGAGAGCCGGAATCCATAACCCCTGTGGTCACTATTTCGCGAGACAGGGGGTATGGATTCCGGGTTCGCGCCCATAGCGCGTCGAAGACGCACGTAAACGCACCTATGGGCGCGCCCCGGAATGACTGTGGAGAGAATTCCGTATCCTGATAGATTACGAGAGCACAATACCACGGAGCCGCCCCTTGCTCGACCGCCCCATGCCCTCCATGCGCGACCGCCTGGCGATGTACAACGGCAACGCGCTGAAAATCGGCCTGTTCGGCTTCAACTGCTCGTCGGGCCGCTCGGCCACCAAGGTGCCGGAGCGTTGGTCGGCGAGCTGGGAGGATTGCCTTGCGCTCGCGCGCATGGCCGACGCGGCCGGCATCGATTTCCTGCTGCCGATCGGGCGCTGGAAGGGCTACGGCGGCGACACCGATCTGCACGGCGAGTCGCTGGAGACCATCACCTGGGCGACCGGCCTGCTCGCCGCGACCTCGCGCATCACCGTGTTCGGCACCGTGCACGCGCCGCTGTTCCACCCGATCATCGCGGCGAAGCAGTGCGTCACCGCGGACCACGTCGGCGAAGGGCGCTTCGGCCTCAACATCGTCGCCGGCTGGAACGAGGGCGAGTTCCAGATGTTCGGCGTCACCCAGCGCGAGCACGACGCGCGCTACGACTACGCGCAGAATTGGATCGAGGCCATCAAGATGGCCTGGGGCCCGCAGGAGGATTTCGACTTCGACGGCGAATTCATCAAGCTCAAAAAGGTGCGCGCCAAGCCCAAGCCCTACGGCGGCACGCGGCCGCTGATCATGAACGCCGGCTCGACGCCGGCCGGCCAGGCCTTCGCGCTGCGCAACACCGATGCGTTCTTCACCGCGACTCAGGCCTCGCGGAAATCGTTCGACGCCAACACCCAGATGGTGAAGGACATCAAGACCGGCGCCGCGGCCATCGGCCGCGACATCGAGGTCTACACCGTCGGCCAGGTGGTCTGCCGCCCGACCCAGAAGGAGGCGGAGGACTACTACCACCACGCCATCGTCGAGCAGGCCGACTGGGGCGCGGTCGACGGCATGCTGTCGATCAAGAACATCACGCCGCAGACCGTCGGCGAGGAGGAATACAAGAAGAAGCGCGAGTATTTCGCCGCCAAGGCGATCGGCGGCTATCCGTTCGTCGGCACCCCCGATCATGTGGCGGAGGAGCTCGCCAATCTCAGCCGCGCTGGCGTCCGCGGCATCGCCTTCTCGATGGTCAATTATCTCGATGAGTTGCCGCTGTTCCGCGACGAGGTGCTGCCGAGGCTGGAGCGGATGGGCGTGCGGCAGCAGGCTTGAGGGTCAGGGGCGGCCGGCATCGGTGCCGTCGCGAGGTTGGTAGGAATTAAGGGTGGCGTAGTCTCCGGGGTGTTCAACCTCGAATCATCCGGCGTTGAAGCGCCGGACTGGAGACCACGCCATGACAAGCAATACCACGAAGCCTGATTCCTCGCAGCCTGCAACCGA
>CAMAWG010000134.1 GCA_945861855.1 Rhodoplanes serenus | reverse complement strand
ACAAAGACCCCACCCGGATTGCTTCGCAATCCGACCTCCCCACAAGGGGGAGGTAAGAAAGAAAGCGAGCGATCAGCCGCTGACCAGCGGGCAGTTGCCGTCCTTGAGCGGGCGGAACGCCTCGGCCGCCGGGATGGTGGCCTTCAGCTTGTAGAAGTCGCCCGGATGCTTGGACTCGGCCGGGGCCTTCACCTCAAGCAGATAGGCGTCGTGGATCTTGCGGCCGTCGGCGCGAATGGTGCCCTTGCCGAACAGCGGATCGTCGGTCGGCGTCTTCTTCATCTGCGCAACCACCGCCTTGCCGTCCTTCGCGCCCTTGAGCGCGACCACCGCCTTCAGATAGTGCGTGACGCCGGAATAGACGCCAGCCTGCACCATGGTCGGGAACTTGCCGGCCGCGGCACGCTCGGTCTGCCAACGCTTGGTCCAGGCACGGTTGTTGTCGTTGAGATCCCAGTACCAAGTCTCGGTCAGCGTCAGGCCCTGCGCGGTGGCAAGACCCATGGCATTCACGTCGCTTGCGAACACCAGAAGGCCGGCGAACTTCTGGCCGCCCTTGACGATGCCGAACTCGGCGCCCGCCTTGATCGCGTTGATGGTGTCGCCGCCGGCATTGGCCAGCCCGACGATTTTCGCCTTCGAGGTCTGCGCCTGCAGCAGGAACGACGAGAAGTCGTTGGTGTTGAGCGGGTGGCGAACCTTGCCGAGCACCTTGCCGCCGTTGGCTTCGACCGCCGCCGCGGTATCGCGCTCGAGCGCGTGCCCGAAGGCGTAGTCGGCGGTGAGGAAGAACCAGGTGTCGCCGCCAGTCTTCACCAGCGCCTTGCCGGTGCCGTTGGCGAGCATCCAGGTGTCGTAGGTCCAGTGCACGGTGTTGGGGCTGCACTTGGGTCCGGTCAGGTCGGAGGCGGCCGCGCCGGAGACGATGAACACCTTGTTCTTGGTGGTCGCGATCTGGCTCACCGCCAGCGCCACGCCGGAATTCGGCACGTCGATGACGAGGTCGACATTCTCGGTGTCGTACCACTTGTTGACGACGCCGGAGCCGACGTCAGCCTTGTTCTGGTGGTCGGCGCTGACCAGATCGACCTTCACGTTCGGATTGGCCTTGACGAAATCGGCGATGGCGAGCTTGGCGGCGGCGGTCGAGCCCGGCCCGCCGATGTCGGCGTAGAGGCTCGACATGTCGCTCATCACGCCGATCTTGACGCTGACCTGCTGGGCTTGAGCGGTGCCAGCCATCAGCAGAGCCGCGAACGCGGACAGACTTACGAGACGCTTCATTGCATTCCTCCTTCTTTAAGATTGCGCCGGGAACCGGCGCGTTTATTCACACTCCGAGATAGTCGTGCAGCTTATCGAGATTGGCGTCCAGTTCGGAACTCGCGAAGCCTTCGACCACGCGACCGTTCTCCATCACATAGTAGCGGTCGGCGACGGTCGAGGCGAACCGAAAGTTTTGTTCCACCAGCAGGATGGTGAAGCCCTGCTGCTTTAGTGTGCGGATGGTCTTGCCGATCTGCTGGATGATAACCGGCGCTAATCCCTCGGTCGGCTCGTCGAGCAGCAGGAGCCGGGCGCCGGTGCGCAGGATGCGCGCGATCGCCAACATTTGCTGCTCGCCGCCGGAGAGCTTGGTGCCCTGGCTGGAGCCCAGCCGCTCCTTGAGATTGGGGAACAGCTCGAAGATGGCTTCGAGCGGCAGCCCGCCCTGCTTCACCACGGGTGGCAGCAGCAGGTTCTCCTCGACGGTGAGGCTCGCAAAGATGCCGCGCTCCTCCGGGCACAGGGCGATGCCGGCGCGCGCGATCTGGTTGGAGGCGAGACCAATCGTCTCGCGGGTCTCGAAGCGCACCGAACCCTTGCGCTGGCCGACGATGCCCATGATCGATTTCAGCGTCGTGGTCTTGCCCGCTCCGTTGCGGCCGAGCAGCGTCACCACCTCGCCCGGCTGCACGTCGAACGACACCCCATGCAGGATATGCGACTCGCCGTACCAGGCCTGAAGATCCTTGACCGCCAGAAGCGGGGCGCCGGGGTCAAGCATGGCCGGTCCCCATATAGGCCTCTTTCACCTCGGGATTGTTCGCGACCGTTGCGTAGTCGCCCTCCGCCAGCACGCGGCCGCGCGTCAGCACGGTGATGCGATGGCAGAGGTTCTCGACCACGCTCAGATTGTGCTCGACCATCAGCACGGTGCGCGAGGCCGCGACGCGCTTGATCAGCGCCGCGATCCGCTCGATATCCTCGTGGCCCATGCCGGCGGTCGGCTCGTCGAGCAGCAGCATCTCCGGATCGAGCGCCAGCGTGGTGGCGATCTCCAGCGCGCGCTTCTTGCCATACGGCAACTCGACCGCCGTCGCATGCACGACATCGGACAGGCCGACATCCTCGATCAGCGACAGCGCGCGGTCATTGAACTTGTCGAGGACGCGGCGCGAGCGCCAGAAGTCAAACGAGCCACCGCGCTGACGCTGCAGAGCGATGCGGACGTTCTCCAGCACCGTGAGATGGGGAAACACCGCCGATATCTGGAACGAGCGCACCATGCCGAGCCGCGCGACCTCGGCCGGCGGCAGCGCGCTGATGTCCGAGCCCTTGTAGGTGATGCGGCCCCGGGTCGGCTGCAGGAACTTGGTGAGCAGATTGAAACAGGTGGTCTTGCCCGCGCCGTTCGGCCCGATCAGCGCATGGATGGTGCCACGCTCCACCCGCAGGTTGACGCCATTGACGGCGACGAAGCCCGCGAACTCCTTGGTCAGATCCTCGGTTTCGAGGATGTACTCACTCATACTTGGCGGCCTCTCAATCGGCAGCCATTTAGTGCGGCTTCACGTCAGCCGTCCAGACCCCCAAAGGTCGGATTCGCCCAGCCAAGGCACGGGGCCAAAAATAAACCCGCCCGGATGGGGGACCATCCGGGCGGGCCTGTGAGACCGGCGCGAGGGGAAGGCGGGGGGCGTGCGCGCCGGTCGCAGCTCCGAAAATCGGGCCTAGTAGTAGTGGCAGACCTTCACGGTGCCGACGTAGAAGCCGAGGCCGTCGTACCGGCGCTGCCAGTGGCAGCGGCGATGGCCGCTGACATACACGGGCTGGGCGTAGGCGCTGTTGGCGACCGCGGCGCCGACGATCGCGCTGCCGACGATGGCGGCGCCGATGCCCCAGCCCTTGCCGGCATGGGCTTCGCTGGTCGGAATGGCGAGGCCGCCCGCGAGTGCTGCAATTGCGAGCGCGGCGGCGAATTTGGACTTGATGCTCATGTTGATCTCCCTCTGGATTTGGTGCTGGCCGATATGGCCAATGCGTATTGGTCGAACCGGGAGAGCGAAGGTTCAACGCAATGTGTATCGTCTGTACGCACTGTGCGAAAAGTCACAGGGGCGGCGAGGCGTCAGAATTCGTAGATCGGAATGTGGAGTGCGTGCGCGGCAGCCAGCATCCGTTCGTCAAAGCTCGCCAAGGCAACGTCCTGGCCAAACCCGCGCAGATATTCGACCGTGGCCAGGTGCAGCGAATCGAGCGTCCGCACCGCAACGGGAAATGCCGCCAACGCGCGTGCCAGCACCGTCGGCGTCAATTCGGAGAATTGGATGCGTTTCAGCAACGTGTCTGTCTGATCGCCCAGCGCATACGCAAGCTGTCGCGCATGCACTCGAGTCCAAACCTCGTATTCGAGCAGCCGGCTTGAGGCGAGATCGTGATCCCAGAAGGAATCGGGTGGCTGGCGTTGTTCGGCCAATAATTTTGCCAGTGCCACCGAGCTGTCGACGTAGATCACCGGTCTTCCCGGTCCTTGTCTAAGTCGGCCATGAGCTCATCGAGGCTCATGATCGCAAGTCCCTTCGGCAATGGAGCACGCGGATTCTTCGCCGGCGTGATGTGCCCGAGCCGTATCGCTTCAGCCCATCGCGCGTCGGCGCTGGTGGCCTTTCTGCCGGCGCGCGGCGGCACCAGTTCGGCGACCACACGATTGCGATCCGTGACCAGCACGGTTTCGCCGCTGGCCGCCAGGCGGACATATTCGCTGAGCTTGTTTTTCAGCACCTTGATGCCGACGGAGCGCATGACCCGCAAAGTAGCTACCAGTAGCTACTTTGTCAATTTCACCGCGGCGTCACCTGCTGCGACGAAGCGTCCTGCGGCCCGCCGGCCGAGGCGTTGGCCTGCACCGCCAGGATCGCCTGATAGGCATCGACCAGGCCCGCGCCGAATTCGGAGTCGCGCCCCGCGGGACCCAGATCCTTCGCCGTCGATTCCAGAACCTTGCGCACGGCGTCCGGCGTGAGCCCCGGCGCGCGTTGGATCACCAGCGCCGCGATGCCACTCACGTAGGCCGCCGAGAACGAGGTGCCGGAGATCAGCCGGTAGTCGTTGCCGGGCGTCGGCAGCAGGATGTCCACGCCCGGAGCCGCGACCGCGATATGCGGGCCGATGTTGGAGGCACGGAACATCTTGTCGTCGGAGTCGGTCGCCGACACCGCGATCACGTTCGGATCGGAGGCGGGATATTGCGGCGGCGACTTCGGGCCGAAGTTGCCCGACGCCGCGATCAGCACGGCGCCCCGGGCCTTGGCGGCGGCGAGCAGGCGCGCGAGGCCGAGGTCGGATGGACCCGCGAAGCTCATGTTGATGATGCGGGCGCCTCGAACCGAGGCAAACTCGACGCTCTTGAGAATGGCCATGGTGGTCGCTTCGGCGCTGCTGCCTTCGGCGCCGAACGCGCGGATCGCGAGAATTTTCGCAGCCGGCGCAGTGCCCATCAGCCGAGCATGGGCGGCGATCGCGCCGGCGATGGCGGTGCCATGCAAATGCGGCTTCTCCGCTTTGCCGAGCGCGTCGAACGAGCCCACGATCGCGCCCGCGAGCTCCGGGTGGTTGACGTCGATGCCGGAATCGATCACCGCGACCAGCACCCGGTCGCCGTTGGCGATGGTGTGCGCCTCGCCGATGCGGAGCTTGGCGAGCGCGTATTGCGCGGGATCGCCGCCGGCTGGGATCGCCGCCGCGGTCGCCACCGCCGGCGTGACCTTCGCGGTCTCCCGGCCCTGCGAACTGCGAAACAGGAAGTTCGGTTGGCCTGCCCGGAGGATCGACTCGTTGACGAGGGCGCGCAGCGCCACGCGCACCGCGCGCCGGTTGGCGATACGCGCGCGCACGAAGGTCGAGTTGGTCAGCGTGAAGGTCTGCGTTTCAAGCTGGATCAGTCCGTGGCGCGCGAGCAGTTGCGCAACGCCGGGCTGCGGCAGGCCGCCGGCGAATTCCAGCATCACCTCGTCCTTGACGAAGCGGTTCTCGTTGGGCGGCGGAATGGTGATGGCGCTGCCCGCCGCGGGCGGCCCGCCGGAGGGCGGCGGCGTGGCGGCGCCCGCCGGGCCGAGCGTGCCGATGGCCACGCCGGTGGCGACACCGGCGCCGATGACCTTAACGGAGCCGGGCTTGCCCTGGGGCGGGCGGCGGCCGGGCGGAGTGCCGCTGCCAGCCGGGTTTGTGGCGGATACGTCGACGCCTTTGCCCGGGCCTTTTCCGGCGCCCTTCGATCCTTCCGGGACGATGACCCTGGGCACGTTGTCGTTGAAACGGTGGAAGCGCGGCTCGTTGCGGAACGTCGGGTTCACCATCACCCCGCGCGAGCCCATCGACATGGCGTTGGGCCGCACCTGCGCCTGCGCGGAAATCGATGCCGCCGTGAGCGCGGCAACCGCCGTCAAGACCGAAACCGACAGGCCCAGACACAGGCCCAGGTTCAGTCCGAAACGCGTGTTCGGCGCGCGCATGGCTCAGGCTCCAGCGGACTCATGACCTCAAATTTGCAACGTCAAACTTGAGCCAGCAAGGCGACGCGATTGTGGCGCGCCTGCCGGAATAGGTTACCGCGAAGCCGCCGCGAAGCCGACCACCGGGTGCGCTGACATCCTTTTCGCAACCGCGCTGAGCTCGGAGTCCGACATGGACTTCTCGGAGACGCGCAGCTTGAACATTCCGCCCGAGCCCGGGCCGCCGACGATGGAGGCCTTGTTGTCCGCCAGGAACTTGGTGATGTCGGCGGCGCTGGCCTGCGGGTTGAAACGGATCGCGACGAAGGCGTTGTCGTCGTTCAGCGTGAGCGACGCGGTGGTGAAGCCCACGCTGCCCTCCTTGACGAACACGCCGGCGAGGATGCCCGCCTGCAGCACGATCGCAAGCGCCGCGGCGGTCGCGCCATAGGCCAGCGTGCGCGGCGAGAAGCCGGTTACGAAATCGGTGAGCCAGGCGCCGATGTTGAACGATGCCTTGGGCTTGCGGGCGGGCTCGGCGTCGATCTTGGCGAACAGCTCCTGCATCGCGCGCGCCGAAGGCGCTCCGAGCGTCTCGTTGAGGCGGATCGCTTCGCCCAACTCCTCGCGGACCGTTTCGTAGCGGCTGGCGAGTTCGTTGTCGTTGGCGAGCGCCTGTTCGACGCGGGCGGCGTCGCGGCGGCTCAGCGTGCCGGCGGCGTGCCACGGCAGAAGCAGTTCTACGTCCTGGGGAAGCTTTTCCGCTTCGTTCTTGTTTGCATTCATGGCCAACCTCGTTCGATTCCTTGAGCCTTCAAAAGCTCTGAAAGTTTCTTACGCGCGTAGAACATCCGGGTTTTGACTGTCGCCTCCGGGATCCCCACGATCTCGGCAACCTCCTCGACGGACTTCTCGTGGTAGTACACGAGATCGACGATCTCCCGGTGTTCGGTGGAAAGGCCACCGAGGCATTTCCGGATGATGTCGGCCTTCTGCTTCTTCTCCAGCGTGACGTCCGGGGTATCGGACGTATCCTCGATCGCTTCCGCCGTCTCTTCGTCCAGCTCCGACTCCGGCTTGCGCCGCAGCACGGACAACGCTTTGAAGCGGGCGATCGAGAGGAGCCAGGTCGACACCGCCGACCGACCCTCGAACTTTCCGGCTTGCCGCCAGACGTCGAGGAACACCTCGCTGATCAGGTCCTCCGCGGTGGCCTCGTTACGAACCAGCCGCAGCGTGAACCGGAACACCCGCACGTGATGCCGGGCAAACAGCACCTGCATCGCGAGCCGGTCGCCGTTTGCGATCCGCCCAATCAGAACTTCGTCCGACGTGGCTGGGCTCGCAGACAATGCTCGGCTCTCGTGGAGTTTGTCGTTGTAAGCGGGGGTTTGGTTCAAATCCATGGCAATTTCCTCCTAAACCCTTTGATCTGCAAGCGAAAATAGTCGCCAACCCCCGTTCCCAACGGTTAACCTGCGGCCATGGCGACCCCTGCCCTGACCCTTTCCAGCCTCAACGCCCTGCCCGCCTCGACCTTTGTCGAGGCCCTCGGCGAAGTCTTCGAGCACGCCCCCTGGGTGGCGGAGGCGGTGGCGCCCGGGCGCCCTTACCCCACAGTGACGAGTCTCCACGACGCGATGTTACAGGCGGTCCGCCAAGCCCCGCCCGAGCGGCAAATGGCCTTCATCGGCGGGCACCCCGAACTGGGCAGCCGGGTCCGGCGCGACGACCTGACGCGGGACTCCCAGGCCGAACAGGGCGGGCTCGGCCTCGATCGGCTGAGCGCCGGCGAGTTCGAGCGCTTCACCCGGCTCAACGCCGCCTACCGGGCGAAATTCGGCTTCCCCTTCATCGTCTGCGTCCGCCGCCACACCCGGGATTCGATCCTGCGCCAGTTCGAGCGGAGGCTTGGCCATGACCTCGACGCCGAGCGCGCGGCAGCGCTTCACGAGATCGGCCTCATCACGAGGCTGCGCCTCGTCGCGCTGGCCGATGGGCCGGGCCTGCCGGTCACCACCGGACGGCTGTCGACCCATATCCTCGACACGGTCACCGGCCGCCCCGCCCCCGGCGTGCGGATCGCCCTGCACGAAATAGGCCTCAGCGCCCGCGCGCTGCTGAAGGAGACCGTCAGCAACGCTGACGGCCGCACCGACGCCCCGCTCATCTCCGGCGCGCCGCTCCGCATCGGCACCTACGAGCTGACGTTTCACATGGGCGACTATTTTGGCGGGGCCGGATTCCTTGACATCGTGCCGATCCGCTTTTCCATCGCCGAGCCCGAGGGGCACATGCATGTGCCGTTGCTCGTGACGCCGTGGAGCTATACGACTTACCGTGGAAGCTAAACGAGAACCGAGGACAAACACCGTGATCGACCTCTACACCTGGACCACGCCGAACGGCCGCAAGATTTCCATCGCGCTCGAAGAGATGGGCCTGCCCTACACCGTGCACGCGGTGGACATCTCCAAGGACGAGCAGTTCAAGCCCGAATTCCTCAAGATCAGCCCGAACAACCGCATCCCCGCCATTGTCGATCGCGACAACGGTTTGTCGCTGATGGAGTCCGGCGCAATCCTGACTTATCTCGGCGACAAGACCGGCAAGCTCCTGCCGAAGTCCGGCGACGCGCGCTGGAAGGTCATCGAATGGCTGAACTGGCAGATGGGCGGCCTCGGCCCGATGCTCGGACAGGTGCACCACTACACCAAGTACAATCCCGGCAAGGCGCCCTACGCCGAGGAGCGTTATCTCAAGGAAGGCCACCGGCTCTACGGCGTCATGAACAAGAAGCTCGGCGAGACGGAATATCTCGCCGGCGACTATTCGATCGCCGACATCGCCTGCTGGCCGTGGGTGTCGCGCTACGAGTGGCAGACCGTCGATCTGAAGCAATATCCGAACGTGCTGCGCTGGTATCTGGCGATCGCCAACAAGCCCGCGACGCAGAAGGGCTACAAGGTTCCCAAGGACGTGGGCGAGGTTCCGATCCCCAAGTAATCGTAAGTGACACGGCTGGATAAGTGTGCGAAACGCGACACGCTGGGGCGCCCGGACATGCTAGAAGCATGACTCGGGTTCCCGGCGCGCGCCCGCAGCAGAAGGCAATGTGATGCGAAAAGCCATCAAGATCGTCCACGAGGGCAAGTACGCCGCCGAAATTCCGGTCGAGCTGATCGAGGACTCCGGCGGCTGGTCGCCCTATCTGTCGATCAAGGACGCGACCAAGCTCGAAGCCGTCCGCAAGGCGCTGCGCGCGGGCGATGTCGCGACCGCGACGCAACACGGTCTCGTGTTCGAGCTCTTGCCGGTGTCGGTGCAGGCCGCGGGCACGCAAGCGGCGGGCGACGTTTCATTGCCGAAGTAGGCGGCGCCGTCGTCTGCTACGCCGCGTCCGCCGGCCGCACGCGGCGCGAAATCTCCGCGCCATGCTCGCGTTCGATCACCGCGATGTCATATTGGCTCTGCAAGTCGAGCCAGAATTGCGCGCCGTTGCCGAAGTAGCGGCCGAGCCGCACTGCCGTGTCGGCGGTGATCGAGCGCCGCCCATTGAGAATATCGGTGATGCGGCCGGACGGCACGCCGAGGTCGAGCGCAAGCCGGTTGGCGCTCAGCGCCCGCGCGGTGAGTTCGCGTTTCAGCAATCGGCCCGGATGGACGGCAGGAGGCATGGCTTTCATCCTTTGTGATAATCCACGATCTCAACTTCGAAGGCGTCGCCTTTCCGAAACTCGAAGCAGATGCGCCAAGGACCGTTGACGGTCATAGCCCACTGGCCCTTTCGGTCGCCCTTGAGCTTGTGCAGCCCGACGCTCTTGAGCGGGCTGAGGTCGTGCAGCGACTTGGCCACGTTCAGCGCAAGCAGAAGATCGACGGCCGCATCGTCGTCGAGACCGCGAAACTGGTTCGGACGCTCCCCTTCCCAAACCTTGCGGGTCACGGAATTGCGCCACGACCGGATCATGGCAAAAACATACTACGACAAACGGTGAATCACAAGGGCTGACATCGCTGTCAATCGCGCGGGGTGGGCGTCCCGTTCATACGAGGCCCCCGCGCATCGCTATTGATCCCTTCCCCGCCCTGCGTCAGGAATGACGCGGGGCCTTCATGCCAACCTTCGGAAAAATCCATTACGGCTGGATCGTCGTCGGCATCACCTGCCTGGTGCTGCTGACCAGCGCGGGCATCCGCTCGACGCCCGGCATCCTGATGGTGCCGCTGGAGAACGAATTCCACTGGTCGCGCGCCACCATCGCGCTCGCGGTGTCGATCAACCTCATCCTCTACGGCTGCATCGGCCCGTTCGCCGCCGCGGTCATGGAGCGGTTCGGCATCCGCCGCTCGGTTCTGTGCGCGCTGACGCTCGTGGGCATCGGCGTCGCCTCGACCTCGCTGATGCGCACCCCGTTGCATCTGATCCTGATGTGGGGCGTGCTGGTCGGCGCCGGCACGGGCTTTCTCGCCACCGTGCTGTCGGCGACCATCGCCACGCGCTGGTTCACGGCGCGGCGCGGCCTCGTCGTCGGCATCCTCTCAGGCGGCGCCTCGACCGGACAGCTCCTGTTTCTGCCGGTGATGGCCAACATCACTGCGGCCTACGGCTGGCGAGCCACCGTGTTGAGCATCGCGGCCGTGGTGTGCGTCGTGCTTCCTCTCGTCGCGCTGATCCTGCCGGAGCGGCCGTCGGACTTGGGGCTGATGCCCTATGGCGAAACCGGCGAGCCGAAGCCCGCCATAGCGCCGAAGGGCAATCCCGTGGTGCTCGCCTTCGGCGCGCTTCGCTACGCCGTGCGCGAGCGCGATTTCTGGCTTCTGGCCGGCACCTATTTCGTCTGCGGCGCCTCGACCAACGGGCTCATTGGCACGCACCTCATTCCGGCCTGCATGGATCAGGGGTTTTCCGAAGTCACCGGCGCGGCGCTCCTGGCCACCATGGGCGTGTTCAATTTCATCGGCACCACCAGCTCCGGCTGGCTCTCCGACAAGTTCGACAACCGCTGGCTTCTTTTCACCTATTACGCCGTGCGCGGGCTCTCGCTCATGTACCTGCCATTCTCGTTCACCGACTATTACACCATGACGCTGTTCGCCATGTTCTACGGCCTCGACTGGTTCGCCACCGTCTCGCCGACCGTGCGGATGCTCACCGACCGGTTCGGCCGCGAGAAGGCCGGCATGGTCTACGGCTGGGTGTTCACCGCGCACCAATTGGGCGGCGCGTCGGCGGCGGTCTTCGCCGGGCTGATGCGCGAGAATTTCGGCGGCTACATGGAGGCCTTCATGTTCTCCGGCCTGCTGTGCCTCGGCGCCGCCGTCGCCGCGCTGTTCATCGGCGGCGGGCGCAGGCCGCCGGAGCCGGCTGCGCCCACGGCCGTGACTGCGGCGGCATGACTGTGCCAGACTAGACCCATGCCCGCCTTCATCTGCACCACCTGCGGAACGCAATACGAGCCGAGCGAAAAGCCGCCCGCCGCCTGCCCGATCTGCGACGACGAGCGGCAATACGTGCCGCCGCCGGGCCAGACCTGGATCACGCTCGACACACTCGCAAAACGCAACATGAACGCCTGGCGCGAGCTCGAGCCCAACCTGATTTCGATCGTGACGCAGCCCGCCTTCGGCATCGGCCAGCGCGCGCAATTGCTCCGCACGCCGCAGGGCAACATCCTCTGGGACTGCATCTCGCTCATCGACCGCGCCACCGTGGAACTGATCCGGGGCATGGGCGGGCTGAAAAGCATCGCCATCTCGCACCCGCACTACTACTCCTGCATGGTCGAATGGAGCCAGGCGTTCGGCGGCATCCCCATCCATCTGCACGCGGCCGACAGACAATGGATCATGCGCGGCGATCCCGCCGTCGCGCTGTGGCAGGGCGAGACCAAGGAGCTTCTCCCCGGCTTGACGCTCATTTGCGCCGGCGGCCACTATCCCGGCGGCACGGTGCTGCACTGGGCCGAAGGCGCGGGCGGCAAGGGCACGCTCCTGTCCGGCGACATCGTGCAGGTGGTGCAGGACAACAAGTCGGTGAGCTTCATGTGGAGCTTCCCGAACTTCATCCCGCTGTCGGCGCCGCGCGTCGAGGGCGTGGTGAAATCGCTCAAGCCCTATGCGTTCGACCGCGTGCACGGCGCCTTCACCGACCGCAGCATCTGGTCCGACGGCAAGGGCGTGGTGGAGCGCTCGGCCGAGCGGTATCTGAAGATCATCCGCGGCGACGGCAGCTACGAGTTGCAGTGAAATCTACTTGCCGGCGATCTTGCGCAGCGCCTCGTTGATGCGGTCCTGCCAGCCCGGCCCGCCCTCCTGGAAATGATCGAGCACGTCGCGGTCGATCCGCAATGACACCAGTCGTCCGTTAATAAGCTGGATTGAGCGCTGATGGGTTGATGAAGTGGTGCAATAGCGCAATCATGATCGAGCGCAAAAGAGCCCTCAACCAGGCGAGGATGCGTCGGAAGTTGTAGCCGACAGCGGTGAGGATGGTGTTGGCGGCA
>CAMAWG010000133.1 GCA_945861855.1 Rhodoplanes serenus | reverse complement strand
CCCACAGGGACAGGCGGCAATCCAGTCGCAATCGTGGTAATTCTCTTCATGGCGTTGCTTTCCTTTCGTGGATTCGACACCCCGAGCCTACCGGCTCAAGGCGAGCAACGCCGCTCCTCCTATTTCAACATTGATCGGGACATTCCCAGTTGTAGTGCGCTCATGACTCAAACCAGGCAGACACATCCGGCCCAGCATTTGTCTTAAATCAAAGTGGTGCCAAGGCGGCTCGGCTAGACGATGTTCTGCGATCATTAACCCGGATTGCCGTTGCGATGTCCCGCAGCCGTCTTGTCGGAATCGTCCTCTTGGCCGGCGGGCTCCTGCTCGCTGGCGTATTTTATTGGCGCTCAGCGCGGGAAATTTCGGTTCAAACGATACCGGTCCAGCGGGATATCGAGGTGCGTGTTTTTGGCATAGGCACTGTCGAAGCGCAGATTCTTTCTAAAATCGGGTTTCAGATAGCGGGCAAGGTTGTCACGGTCGCGGCCGACCAGGGCGATCAGGTGAAGGCCGGCGCGCTACTTGCAAAACTGGACGACACAGCGCAGCGATCAAAACTCTTGAAAAGCGAAGTTGCGATGCGCCAGGCCGCAGCCACTCTGGTCCGAGCGCAGGCTCAGGGCGAGCGCGCCCGCGCAACCTATCAGCAGAAGAAATCAGTCAACGCGCGGCGGCAGACGCTGCTCGCGCGCGGATCGGTGGCTCAAGAAGGCGCGGACGATGCGCAGGCTTCAGAGGACATTGCGCGTAGCGATCTGCGGGTGGTCGAAGCAGACGCGGCCATTGCAGCGGTCCTGCAGGACGACGCGGCGGCGCAGCGAAAGATCGATGCGGTTCTCGTCGATCAGCATGAGTTGCGGGCTCCCTTCGATGGCCGTGTCATTGCGCGTCACAAGGAGCTTGGCGGCATCGCCAATTCCGGCGAGGCGGTGTTCACCTTGATCGAAGCAGAATCGATCTGGGTGCGTGCCTATGTCGATGAGGCGCTGACAGGTGGGCTTCGTGTTGGCCAGGCCACGTTTGTCAAACTGCGTTCCGAAGCCAATCGTGTTGTTGAGGCCGAAGTTGTCCGTATCGATCAGGAGAACGACCGGGTAACGGAAGAACGGCGGGTCTACGTCCGATGCCGGGCCTGCGATCCTCAGCACCAGCTTCGGTATCTGGGCGAGCAGGCTGAGGTGGAAATCGTCAAGACCGTTGTCGCAAGCGGCCGTTTCATCCCGCTGAAATTCGTCGAAGCGTTCGACGGGCAGGCAGGGTTGATTTGGGTGCTGGAGAATCGCCGCCTTGCCAAGCGGCGCGTTCAGTTCGGCGAGCGGCTACTCGACGGCCGCATCCAGATAGCGTCAGAGCTTCCTGCAAACGTCGAAGTCGTTGCCGACGACCGAAGCGATCTACGCGACGGCCGTGCCGCGCGGCCGGCGAACCGCGCCGGATCATGACATGAATCTTGCGCTGAAAGACATCAACCACAACCTGGGGCGCTTCTTGCTGACCTGCGTCGGGCTGAGTCTGCTGCTCTGCATTGTTCTAGCGATGGTGGGCATTTATCGCGGTCTGATCGTAGAGGCCTTGGGGCTAGTCCGTGCCGCCCAGGCCCAGGTCTGGGTGGTCGAAGGCGGCACCCGCGGACCGTTCGCGGAGGCATCGCGTCTCGCCGGCGACACACGCGAGGCCATTGCGGCCCAATGGGGTGTGGCGGCTGCAGGCTCTGTCGCTTATCAGAATGTCGAGGCGCTTCACCGGGGGCAAATGAAGCGCCTGCTGGTAGTTGGGGCGGAGATTTCGCGGCTCGGTCAAGCGCCCGCGCTCGTCGAGGGCCG
Source organism: Rhodoplanes serenus (assembly GCA_945861855.1). Classification (GTDB taxonomy): domain Bacteria; phylum Pseudomonadota; class Alphaproteobacteria; order Rhizobiales; family Xanthobacteraceae; genus Z2-YC6860. The sequence goes on along the minus strand of CAMAWG010000133.1, from coordinate 10,439 downwards.
CCCGATCCTGCGCAGTCGTTACGAGGCTATAGCGGACCGAGGGGCCGGGCTCGCCATCGGCGAGAAGATCAAGCTTGGACGCGACACCTTTACGGTCGTCGGTTTGACCGAGAATCTGGTGGGGTCGGGCGGCGATCCGGTGGTGTTCGTCACCTTACGGGATGCACAGCGCTTGCAATTCGCGGTCGAGCCTGCGGCGGCACGCCGCGATGCGGCCCGTACTCCCGGTGCGGTGGCATCGAGTGACACGGTCAATGCCGTACTCGTTCGCCTGTTGCCCCATGTCGATCCGAAGCAGTTCGTACAAGCCGTCTCTCGATGGAAGCACTTGTCGGCGTTGACGCATGAAGAGCAGGAGACGGTGCTTTCACGGTCGGTTATCGAGCGCGCTCGACGTCAGATCGGCCTCTTTACGAGCCTCCTACTTGTCGTCTCGACTGTGATCATCGGGCTCATCATTTACACGATGACGCTCGACAAGAAGAAGGCGATCGCCACGCTCAAGCTGATTGGCGCACCCGACAGCCGTATCGTCGGTTTGATCATCCAGCAGGCTTTGGCGATGGGAGTGATCAGCTATTTCGTCGGCTTAGCCCTCATCCACAGCATTTACGGCTATTTCCCGCGTCGCCTTGTGCTCGAAATGCCCGATGCCGCCACACTTTTCGGTGTGGTGCTGCTGGTGTGCCTGCTTGCGAGCGCGCTTGGCGTGCGCGTTGCACTCAAGATCGATCCGGCAACGGCACTCGCGGGATAGCCCCCATCCAAGCAACGCCTGTTGTCGAGATCAGGAACATCAGTAAGCATTTCGGTGAAGATTCGGCGCGTGTCGACGCGCTGCGCGATGTCACGCTCGACGTTTATCCGGGCACTGTGGTCGGGCTGCGCGGACCCAGCGGATCAGGCAAGAGTACGTTGCTTAACGTCATCGGGTGTATTCTCGAACCCAATTCCGGGCAACTGACGCTCAATGGTGAGAAGGTCTATGACGGACGGTGGCTGCGTCAGGACCTGCGACGCCTCCGGCTTGAGAAGATTGGATTCATTTTTCAATCCCACAATCTGCTGCCGTTCCTCAATGCTTGGGAGAATGTTGCCATCGCGCATATCTTGGCGGGCTCCAGCACGGCCAAAGCAAAATCCCGTGCAGCGGAGCTTCTGACTTATCTCCAGGTTGAGCGCCGCATGAATGCCATGCCTTCACAACTCTCCGGAGGGGAGGCACAACGCGTCGCCATCGCAAGGGCGCTCGCCAACGATCCACGCATTATCCTCGCCGACGAGCCAACCGCCGCACTCGATTCCCAGCGCGCCGGGATCGTGATCGACATGTTGCGAAAGGTCGCCGCCGAACACCAAGCGGCGGTAATCGTCGTGACCCACGACCAGAAAATCTATGACCGTTTTGATCGCATATTCTCGCTGCGAGACGGGGCGCTGGAAACCGAAGCCAGCAAGGCGGCATGATAGCCCCAGCGACGTTGAAGGTCTGCTCTGGGTCATAGGGCCGCGCCGGCCCTTTTTGGCAACGGCAGATTACCCCCGAAACCGGACATCGGCCGACCCGCCGCGAATGCTCGAAAAGTGCCGGGAGCGACATCGCACCCCCTTCTGCGCGGACCGGCAGTCAGCATATCCTTATGGAGAACGCCCATGAGACAATCGATGCGAGTCTCGCAGGTCCCGGGATTCAGGCGCGACCCATCGACGGCACGACACTGGCGCGCTTGCCCGCTCGATCGGGCAAGTCGATCGCTGAATAAGCGACGTGAGGCAGGATGGCGAAGTTCGCGAACATGAAGCCGGAGCGATCCGGCCTCGCTGCAACAACCTGCTCGGCCAGCAGCCGTGCAATGAGACCGTTCCGGAATCCGGGGGCAATCATGCATCGAAGCACATCGTTCATCATTCCCGCAGCGGTTCTGTTGTGCGCGGGGCTGGCCGATGGATCGCAGAGCGCATGGGGGCAATGGTCCCCCACGCGGCCGATTCAACTGGTGACCGGCAATCCGCCCGGCGGGGCGACCGACGTCATCGCTCGGACCATCGGTCAGCCGCTCAGCGTGAGGCTCGGCCAGAATGTCGTGATCGACAATCGCCCCGGTGCGAATGGCAACATCTCGGCGGAGATCGTCGCCAAGGCCAAACCGGACGGGTACACGCTGCTCTACGCCAACAACAGCCTTGTGGTGATCAATCCGCACATCTACACAAAGTGGAATTTGAATCCGCTCCAGGACCTGATTCCGCTGGTGACCACCATCACCAACCAGCTTGTGCTTGCCGTGAATCCGAAGTCCGTTCCGGTCGATGATTTTCGTGGCTTCATCGAGTTCGCCCGCAAGCCCGATTCATCGCTGTTCTATGCCTCGATCGGCAACGGCAGCCAGCATCACCTGGCGATGGAACTGCTCAAGCAGAAGGCCGGGATCGACCTCACGCACGTTCCCTATCGGGGCGGCGGCCCGGCCTCCATCGCGGTGATGGCCGGCGACAACCATGCGATGTTCGGCGGCACATCGGTTGTCACGCACATCAACTCAGGCAAGCTCAAGGGATTGGCGGTCACGGACAAGAAGGGCTGGGCGACCATGCCCAGCCTGCCAGGCATTGGGGAATTCTATCCAGGTTACCGGATTGCGCTCTGGCACGGCATCTTCGTGCCGCGCGGGACGCCCCCGGATATCCTCGTCAAACTCCGCGCCGAGTTGAACGCGGTGCTGGCTATGCCAGATGTAAAGGAGAGGCTGGTCAAGAGCGGAGCCGGCGAACCGTATATCACGACGCCGGAGGAATACGCCGCCTTGATCCGCGAGGACTACGAGAGCTACGGCAAGGTGATCAAGGCCATCGGCCTGAAGGTGGATTAAGGCGAGCACTCAGCAATTGAGCTTGCCAGGTTGCGGTTCGATGTCCGCTTATGCCCCATCGCGACGACCGCCTCGTCGGCGCGGGAAGCGACATTCGATCGCGGACAGAACAACCCGCCCGAAGACGATCACGGCGGCTTGGGCTTGACCCCGCCGGCCTTCACCACGGCAGCGACGCGGCTCCGCTGATCCTTGATCATGGCGAGAAAGTCGGCCGTGGTGCCGACGCGCACCACCTGACCGAGCCCGCTCATTCGCTCGGCCGGCATGTCCGGCGCAACCGCACGGACATCGGCGGCAATGCGATCGCGCAACTCGGCCGGCATGTCCCTCCAGCCAAAGAAACCCTGAAACCCTTCCGCCACGACGGCCGGGAATCCGGCTTCACCTGAGGTCGGGACTTGCGGAGCGGCCGGCGAGCGCTGGCGGTTGGTGACCGCCAGGATGCGCACCTTGCCGCTTTGCGCAACCGCCAGAAGCGGAAGCAGCCCCGTCGCCACAGCGGTGATGCGCCCCTCGGCCACGTCCTGCAGCGCCGGATTGAAGTCGCGGTAGGCGATGTATGTCATGTCGACCCCGGCCGCCGTCACGTAACCCGCGAAGGCGAATTGCGGCATGCCGGGCGTCGCGGCCCAATTGAGCTTGCCGGGCTCGGCACGAGCCCGCTGCTGCAATTCAACGAGAGAGTTGATGTTCAGCGAGGCCGACACCGCGATGGCGAGGAAGGAGTCCGATGCCGATACGATCGGCACCAGATCCAGCTCGGGATCGTAGGGCAGCTTGTCGTTGAGGATCGGGTTGATGGTGACCGGGCCGCCGAACGAGAACAGCAGCGTATGTTCGTCGCGTGCCGTCATCAGCGCGTTCACCGCAACCAGCGCGTCCGGACCGGGCCTGTTCTCGACCACGACCGGCTTGCCCCAGCGCAGCGAAAGCTTCTCGGCATAGAGACGGGCGGTGACGTCCGTCCCGGTGCCGGGAGAGAGCGGCACGATCAGCCTGACGGTGCGCTGCGGCCAGTTCGCTGTCTGGGCCGATACCGGCGCGATGGACGCCGCCGGCCACGCCGCCGCGCCGCCGAGCAAGGTCATGAACTCACGCCGTTTCATCGAACCACCTCATTGGCGCGCGCGGGAAGGCGTCGAAGCAGCATCGTAACGCGCCAGGTTGGCGCGTCAAAGGCATGAGTTTCGAATGCGTGCGCTGCAACAACACGCGTTGACGATGCCGAGCCATCCGCTGGCCTCGTCGCCCTTGAGCCCCTATTCGTCGAAGGTAGAATTTCGGTGCAGAGCGGGAAGCGCCAAGGCTCGGCCGGTGTTAAAGTCTATTGGACGGTGAACGCGTGCTCGGTGCGCTTGCCGCTCGTCAAAACTTCAATCCGAGCAGGGGGAGACGATTCATGCATTTCCGTGCATCGGGGATGAGTGCGCTTGCGGCCGCGCTGCTTGCATTGCCGCTGTTGCCGCAGAGCGTGCATGCCCAGCTCGCGGTCTCGGCCAATGACGGCAAGGCCGTGCTGGTCGACGGAACCAACACCGTGCCGGGCAATCCGCCGGCCGACTATGTTTCGATCGTCGATCTCGGCGCGAAGCCGCCGAAGGTCGTCGCCGAGATCCTCGCGCCCACCAGCGTCGTGGGACCGCCCCAGAGCATCGCCGTTTCGGCCGACCAGAGCATCGCGCTGGTCACCGCAGCGATGAAGCTCGATCCCGCAGACGCCAAGAAGCTGATCCCGAACAACGAGGTGTCGGTGATCGATCTGAAGGCCTCGCCGCCCTCCAGGATCGCCACGGTGACGGCGGGCGCCGGCGCCGCAGGCGTCGCGATCAACCGCGCCGGCACGCTGGCGCTGGTCGCCAATCGCGCGGCCGGCACGGTTTCGGTGTTCACCATCGCCGACAAGAAGCTGACGGCGGCGGGCACGATCGATTTCGGCCGGACATCCGGCCCGAGCGCCGTGGCGTTCACGCCGGATGGCCAGCGTGCGCTGGTGTCCCGCGACGGCGACCACAAGATCTCCGTGCTGTCAGTGGAGGGCAGCAAGGTCGAATACACCAAGCGCGACATCAACGCCGGCCTGCGGCCCTACAGCATGGAGATTTCGTCCCAGGGCGACGTGGCCGTGGTCGGCAACATTGGCATCGGCCAGGGCGACAGCGACACCATCAGCTTGATCGATCTCAAGGCCAATCCGCCGCGCGTGACCGACACCGTGTCGGTCGGGCAGACGCCCGAAGGCGTGTCGCTCTCGCCGGACGGCAAGTTTGCCGTGGCCACGGTGATGAGCGGTTCGAACAAGCCGAAGGCTTCGCCGTTCTTCAACGACTTCGGGCTGGTCAAGGTGTTCGCGATCAAGGGCGGTAAGCTGACGCCGGTCACCGAGGCCAAGGTCGGGCACTGGTGTCAGGGCTCCGCCTGGAGCAAGGACGGCAAGACGCTCGTGGTCCAGTGCACGGTCGAGCGGGAGCTGATGATGTTCAGCTTCAACGGCAAGACGCTGAAGCCCGCAGGCTCGATCAAGCTCACCGCCGGTCCGGTGGGCATCGGCACGGCGCGTTGATACGGCGCGGGACGTTTCGGCGCGCCGCTATTGCGGCGGCGCGCCGCCGGCCTTTGCCAGCACCCTGGAAATCTTGTCGATCTCGAAGTCGATGAGGGCGGCGAACTCCGCGGGCGTGGTCGGAGCGGGCTCCATGCCGATGGTGCGGATGTGTTGCTCCACCTCGGGAGCCTTCAGCGCGGCGACCACCGCCGCATTGAGCCTGGCGATGATCTCCGGCGGAGTGGCGGCCGGCGCGACGAGACCGAACCACCCGCTGGTCTCGTAGCCTTTCAGCCCCTGCTCGTCGAAGGTCGGAATGTTCGGAAACATGGGAAAGCGCACCTTCGACGAGATCGCGATCCCCTTCATGCGGCCGTCAAGGAGAGCGGCCTGCGCCGGCGGCGAATCGACGATACCCAGCCCGATGTGGCCGCCGACCAGATCGTTCGCCACCAGCGCCGTGCCGCGGTAAGGGACAAGTCCGATCTGCACGTTGGCCATGGTGGTGAACAACAGCGCGGTGAAATACATCGAGGTGCCGTTGCCGCCGTGGCCGATCGAGAGGGTTCCGGGCGCGGCCTTGGCCTGCGCGATCACGTCGCCGAGCGAATTGGCCCTGGACGCCGATGGAGCCGCGAGGATGAAAGGCGTTTTCGCGAGATTGCTGATGGCCGCGAGGTCCTTGCGGACATCGAACGGCATCTTCACCTGCATGGCGGGATTGACGCTCATCGCGCCGGCCGGGGCGATGCCGAAGGTGTAGCCGTCGGGCGGGGCCTTGGCGATGGCGTCGAGGCCGATCACCGCGCCGGCGCCGGCGCGGTTCTCGATCACGACGGTCTGGCCGAGGTGCTTTTCGAGCTGCGGCTGGATCGCGCGGGCCGCGGCATCGGTGGCGCCGCCCGCGGGGAACGGCACGATGAACTTGATCGGCTTGCTGGGATAGGCCTGCGCCCGGACGTTCGTCGACGGGACGGCGGCAACGCCAAGAACGAAGACGGCGGCGAACGCCAGCCGCGGCAATTGAATCCGCATGCTTCCCTCCTTCAGTTCGGCTTGTCGTCCACCACCGGCGCCACCTTCGCAGCCTTGGCGATGTCGGCTTGCAGGTAATCGGTCAGCCCCTCGGGCGTGGTCGGCGTCGGCTCCATGCCGACGTTGCGGATGCGGCGCGCGACCTCGGGGTCCTTGAGCGCCGCGACCACCGCGGCATTGAGCTTGGCCACGATGTCGCGCGGCGTGCCCCCCGGCGCCACGACGCCGAACCAGCCGGTCAGCTCGAAGCCCTTCACGCCCTGCTCCTCAAAGGTCGGGACGTCCGGAAACACCGCGAAGCGCTGCTTCGAGGTGACGGCGATGGCCTTGAGCTTGCCCTCGGCAATGGCCCCCATCGACGGTGGCGGATCGGCGATCGCGAGCTGGACGTGGCCGGCGATCGCGTCGGTCACCGCAGGCGCGGTGCCGCGATAAGGCACCGCATTGATTTTCACCTCGGCCATGGTGGTGAACATCAAAGTGGCGAGCTGCATCGCCGTGCCGTTGCCGCCATGGCCGATCGACATGCGGCTGGGCTCGGCTTTGGCGAGCTTGATCACGTCGGCCAGCGTCTTGGCGTTCAGCGCCGGCGTCGCGACCAGGATGAAGGGGGATTCGGCGGCCCGGCTGATCGGAGCAAGATCCTTGACCGGATCGTACATCCGCTTGGTCCGCTCGCCGATGTTGACGCCAAGCGCACCCGCCCCCGCGATCCCGATGGTGTAGCCGTCGGGCGCGGCCTTGGCGACCGCGTCCACGCCCAGCGTGCCGCCGGCGCCGGCCCGGTTCTCGACAACCACCGGCACCCCCAGAATCTTCTCCAGCGCCGGCTGCATCGCCCGCGCCACCGCATCGGTGCTGCCGCCGGCCGGGAACGGGACGAAAAAGCGAATGGGCTTGTCGGGGAAGGCCTGCGCCCGGGCTTCGTTCGAGAAGCTCCAGGCACCGGCGAGGCCCAAGGCGATCACGGCGCAGAGGCGTAGAACTTTCGTCGGCATGTGTGTTTCCCGGCGTTGGCGCAGCGCCGGATCATAGGGGAGCTGTTCGCAATACGGTAGCCTTGCCAGAGGCAGGGGTTTTTGCTGGATTGGGGCTAAGGCTGCCTGGGTGCGCGGCCGGAGGTGTCATGGTCCCGTTCTTCGTCCAGATCAAATGCCAGCTCGGCAAGTCCTATGAGGTGGCCAACCGCCTCGCCGACGCGGAAGTCGCCTCCGAAATCTATTCGACGGCGGGAGAGTTCGACCTGCTGGTCAAGGTCTATGTCGAGAGCGGCACCGACATCGGCCATTTCGTGAACGAGAAGATTCAGACCTTGCCGGGAATCCAGGACACCCGGACGATCATCACCTTCAAGGCGTTTTAGCAGTCAACTCACGTTCGGCGGACCTTCGGCTTCGCGGATGCGGCGCAGTCCCAATTGGCGCTCGCGCCAGATCACGAAAATGCCGGATGCCGCAACGATGGCGCCGCCGACAAAGACGTAGATCGTCGGCAACTCGCCGAACAGAAAATAGCCGAGCACGAACGCCCAGATCATCATGGTGTAGTCGAGCGGCGCGACCAGCGACGCAGGCGCGTAGCGATAACTCGTCGTCAGCACGATATGGGCGAGCCCGCCGACCACGCCCGACGCGACCAGCACCGCAAGCTGCATGGGGCCAGGCCAGATCCAGCCGAACGGCAGGGTTGCCAGGCCCGCGACCGCGCAATAGAGCGAGAAATAGAACACGATCGACGACGTGGTCTCGGTGTCGGTCAGGCGGCGAGTCTGGATCACCGAGCCGGCGTTGGTGAGGGCGGCGAGCAACGCGCAGCCCACGCCGACGGTGGCCGCGACGGTCGCAGACCCGCCGGCCGCATACTGGGCGAGGTTAAGATAAGGCCACAGCATCACGATGATGCCGACAAAGCCCACGGCGACCGCGGACCAGCGGTAGGCGCGCACCCGCTCGCCCAGGAACATCGCGGCGAAGGCCACGGTGATGAGCGGCGCCGCAAACGAGATCGCGGTGGCATCGACGAGCGGCAACCGCGCCAGCGCCGCGAAATTGAGGAACATCCCGGCGACGCTGATCAGGCCGCGCCCCAAATGCCCGAGCGGGCGCCTGGTTCTCACCGCGTCGACGAGTTCGTCGCGCCAGGCGTAGATCAGGACCACCGGCAGGATCGCGAAGGCGGCGCGAAAGAACACCACCTGCCCGAGCGGCACCGCCTGCTCGCCGAGATAGCGCACGCAGGCCGACAGCAGCGCGAACAAAAGCGCCGAGAGGGCTTTGAGCAGGACGGCCTTGGGGAGATTCATCGAAGCTCGATCAGCAAATACGGCGTCTGTGTTCGTCATGGCCGGGCATAGCCGTCCGAGGACGGCGTCGCTTCGCTCGCCTATGTCCCGGCCATCCACGCCTTACTTTTCAGCCAAGCAAGGCGTGGATGGCCGGGACAAGCGCGGGCATGACGACGGATGGGTGAGTGCGTAAACGTAAAGTCACTTGCTTTCCGGTCGCTTCGGCCCCTGGACCAGCGGCAGCGATTTCAGATAGGTCGCCATCGCCGCGCGATCCTCGGCACTGAGCTTCGCGGTGTTCGAAGTCACCTTGGCCATCTCGCCGCCGATGGTATCGCCGTCCGGCGTCTCGCCGGTTTCGAGCAGCTTGACCAGGTTCTCGTGCGACATGCTCAGCCCCGTGATGTTCGGCACGAAGCCGTCGCCCGTGGGCTCCGGGCCGCCGGCGAAGCGCTGGCTTGCGACGATGCCGCCGAGCAGGTTGCGCGGCGAATGGCATTCGGCGCAATGGCCAGGCCCGTTGACGAGATAGGCGCCCCGGCTCCACGCCGCGTCCTTCGAGGGGTCGGGCTGGAACGGCTTGCCGTCGAGGAACAGGAATTTCCAGCCGCCGAGCGTACGGCGGATGTTGAAGGGAAACGGCACGTCGTGCGGCTTCGATTGAGCCTGCACCGCCGGCAATGTCTTCAGATGCGCGAACAGGTCGCGCACGTCGTCCCACTTCATGCGCTGGTAGGACGTGTACGGGAACGCCGGAAAATAATGCCGGCCGTCCGGCGAGGTGCCCTTCACCATCGCGGTGACGAAATCCGCCTCGCTCCATCGGCCGATGCCGTCCTTCGGATCGGGCGAAATGTTCGGCGCGTAGAAGGTGCCAAACGGCGACTTCAGGGCGAAGCCACCGCCGAGCCGGGTCTTGTCGTCCTGCCCCGGCGTCGCATGGCAGGAGGCGCAGCCGCCGGCGAAGAACATGGTCTTGCCGTTGTCGAGATTGGGTGCGCGCTGCGCGAGCGCGCTCGCCGGCACGGTGCCGGGAATGGTCACGACCCAGAACACGCCGAAACCGGCGACCGCGGCGATCAACGCCAGAATGACCAGCTTGCGCAGCATCGAAAGCTCCTTTGCGATCATCCTATGTGTTGCGCCGAGCCGCGAAAAGCGTCAGGGCGGCGCGTCCCTCGGACACGCCGCCCTGCAACCTTGTTCCCGCGATCAATTAGCGGTTCGAGCTGTTCTCGATCACGACGCCTTCTTGCGATAGGTGTTGTGGCAACCGCCGCAGTTCTTGCCGATTTCGGCCATCTGCGCCTTGAGGCTGTCGAGGTCGGTGATCTTGGCCGCTGCCGCCTTGGACTCGGCGCTGAACTTGGCGAGCTTGGCGTCGAAATCGGCCCTGTTTTCCCAGATCGCGGGAAGCGAAGAATGATCGCCGCCCTTCGAGGTGTCTGGCCACAAACCCTTGCCCTTGTCGGAGGTTTCCCCGAAGGTCATCAGCACCTTCTTGGCGGCATCGGCGTTGAACGGCTGCTTGCCTTCGATCATTTCACGCGCGATGCGGGAGCTATGGTCGAAAGTTGGTGACGGGGTAGATCAGGAAGGCGGCATATCGTGGGGGTAGTTGAAGCCTCCACTTCTCCACCGAAGGAGTAATATGCCGTGTCGAATTCTAACGTCGTCAAACTGGTTCAGCCAGGCACCTTCAGCG
>CAMAWG010000132.1 GCA_945861855.1 Rhodoplanes serenus | reverse complement strand
CGTTACGCACGGACGCCCGCCTCGCGGCGCTCCATCGGCGGCATTTTCAGGCGGATGCTGACGATGCGTGTCCCGCCATCAGCCCCGGGCCGCGTTTCTTGAACCCGCATTCGCGCGGGCCAATGCAGCGAGCTCCTCGCAGAGCACCCCTAGTGGTGCCCGAGCGGAGTCCCGGGGCCGCCCGAGTGCGAGGCTACGTCAGCCTCGCCCGCAGGGGCCGCATCCCGCCCCGCTGAAATGACGCCTCATGACAGCGCCCTCGGTGGGTGTGATTAGAGGAATATAATCACTATATAGGAATAAAGTCAAGTGTAGCGTTCTGCGCCGGTTGGGCCATAATGGTTAACGCGGCGCTGCAATTGAGCCTCGGAGGCCACCGAGGCGGGAGCGCGAGAGACGTGCGTGGCCCTTCCGTCGTGATCTGCTTGGCGGCTGCCCTGTTCATCGGGCACGCATCGCTGCGAGTCACGCCGCCTGCGGACCGCGACGCCGGCATTTCTGTTCTTTCACCGGAGATTGCGGATGCGCCAGCGGTGGAGCTCGCGGATCCGCCGCCGGACATTGCCCTGCCCGCCGAGGCATCGGGCTGACGGAGATTTGGCGCGAGACGGAATCCTGGGCCGTGGGCCGGACTTCGATCTCCGCCGCCGGGTCCTTCGCCTATGCGAAGAACCATCCGCCGACGCCGCTGCCGGCCCTGACGCTGGCTGCGGTAGCAAGCGCGGACGGCTGGAATGCCGACGATCGCAGCATCATGGACGAGCCGCATGCCACGCCGATGGATGCCGGCGCAGGACAGTTGCAGGCGCTGTCGCGCAGCGGCCTGTGCAGCGCCATCGTCGCGGTGGCGCGGGCGAACGATCTTCCGGTGCCGTTCTTCGCCAACCTGATCTGGCAGGAAAGCAGCTTCCGGCCGCGGACCGTCAGCTCGGCGGGCGCGCTCGGCATCGCGCAGTTCATGCCGGAGACGGCGATCGAGCATGGGCTGATGAACCCGTTCGAGTCGATCCACGCGCTGTTCGCGGCGGGGAAATTCCTGCGCAAGCTGCACAACCAGTTCGGCAATCTCGGCCTTGCGGCCGCCGCCTACAACGCCGGGCCGCAGCGCGTGTACGGCTGGCTGGGCGAGCGCCGCACCCTGCCCGGCGAGACCCGCGCCTATGTCTACCGGATCACCGGCCGCCCGGCCGATCACTGGATGTCGCCGGAAATCGCCCGCGACCCCGAAGCCACGCTGATGCCCGCGAAGGCGCCGTGCCCGGAGGTGGCCGAGGAGGTGAAGGCGCAGGCCAGGATCGTCGGCGTTTCCAGACTCATGTCGGAACTGGCCGCCGCCACGGCGCCGCCGCGCGTTCAACTCGTCCCGCTGCCGCGGCCGAGGCCGGAAGTTATTTCCAGATCGCGCGCGCCCATGATGGTCCGCGTTTCGCAGCGATAGAAGCCGTCAGCTGAGTCTCATTCGATCACCTCGTCGGCGCGCGCAAGCAGCGTCGGCGGCACTGTCAGACCGAGCGCCCTGGCGGTCTTGAGGTTGATGGTCAGGTCGATCTTGGTCGGCCGTTCGACCGGCATCTCCCCGGGCTTGGCGCCTTTCAGAATCTTGCCCACGAACGCCGCCGCCCGGCGGTAATTCTCCACTGGATTGGGGCCGTAGCCGATGAGGCCGCCGGCCTCGATATACAGGCGACTGCCATAGATCGCCGGCAGGCGCGACGCCGCCGCCAGTTCCACGATCCGGGCGCGGTTTGTATTGAATGCCGTGTCCGGCGGAACCAGCAGCGCTTCGGCCTTGTCCCGCGCGAATTGGTCGAAGGCGCGCTCCAGATCGCCCGGCGCGTGGAATTCGAAGTGCGTGAGGGCGAGCGACGCCTGGGCCGCCGCGGCTTGCGTCTCGCGCCATTGCGGCACATGCAGGGGATTATCGACATTGACGAGGGCAGCGACGCGGGCGAGGCCCGGCAGCAGCGCACGCATCACGTCGAGTTGCTTCGACGCCAGCACTTCGGCGAAGTTCGTCAGCCCGGTGACGTTGCCGCCAGGCCGCGACAGGCTTTGCACGAGCCCGAAGCCGACCGGATCGGCGCCGCTCAACATCACGATCGGGATCGTGCGCGTGGCCTTGTACACGGCAAGGCTCGCGGGCATTGGCGAGGATACGATGACGGTTGGGTTGAGCCGGACCAGCTCTTCCGCAAGGCCGGGAAGCCGGTCGATAAAGCCGTCGCCAAAACGATATTCGAAGCGAACGTTGCGGCCCTCGACGTAACCGAGCTGCGCCAGCGCGCCACGGAACGCCTCATAGTTCGATGCCGTGGACGCAGCAGAGGCCGCGTTGAGAACGCCGATCAGCACGGGCCGCGATTGCTGCGCGCACACGGCTGGCGCCGCCAGCGGCATCGCCGCAACACCGCCCAAAAGCGTGATGAAGTCCCGCCGCCTCATGCGCGTCCCCCGGACCGCCAAAGAGCATCGTAGCGTCTCAGATAGCGGTGCTGGAAGGGTCTGGCGATGTCCGAGCCATGCCTTCGCCGCCTGTCACAACGTCGTCTGCTTCTGCCCGCACTCCTTGCAGGCGAACGGCACGCGGAGCTGGCCCGGCGCCGCCGAGACGCGGTTTTTCCCGCCGCACTTTCCGCAGGTGGCCTCGATGCGGGTGTCGCCCTGCTTGATGGTGATCTTCTTCTCCATCGCCTCCTTGATCAGCCGGTCGGCCTCCTCGCGCATCGATTCTTTCGACATGTCACGCCCTGTCTGGTTTCAACACTATCGCAGCAGCCGGCGCGAGGCCGGTCACAACCACTTCTTCCATTTGAAAATAACGAACGGCAGGATCGCCGCTGTGACCATCAGCGCGATCGCGAACGGATAGCCGTAGGTCCATTCCAGCTCGGGCATGTGCTTGAAGTTCATGCCGTAGATCGAGGCGATCAAGGTCGGCGGCATCAGCGTCACGGCGCCGATCGAGAAGATCTTGATGATGTTGTTCTGCTCGATGGTGACCACGCCCAGCATGGCGTCGAGCAGGAAGGTGATCTTGTTGGTCAGGTAGGTGGCGTGGTCCGACAGCGACAGCACGTCGCGCTGCATCGCTTGCAGTTGCAGCCGCACGTCCTTGGGCCAGCGCATGCCTTCGGCCTCGTTGGCGAGGAACAGCAGGAGCCGCCCGATCGAGACCAGGCTCTCACGCACCTTAGAGGTGAGGTCCCCTTTGCCACCGATCGCCTTGAGGATGTCCTTGTAGGACAGCGCCTGGCCGTCGGCGGCGTTGTCGGGCTCGAAGATGTCGTGCGAGACCCGGTCGACCTCTGCGCCGATGCGCTCGAGAATGTCGGCGGCGCGGTCGATCACCGCGTCGAGCAGGTCGAGCAGCACGGTTTCGCCGGTGACGTTGGCCGGGCAGTTCCGGGCGAGCTTGTTGCCGACGATCATGAACGGGCGCGGATCGTCGTAGCGCACGGTGACGAGCCGGTGGCCGGAGAGGATAAAGGTCACCGCGGTGGTCTTCGGCGTCGCGGTGTCGGAGTTGCACATCAGGGTCGCGGTCATGTAGCGCGCGTGATGCTCGACGTAGAGGCGGCTGGAGACCTCGATCTCCTGCATCTCCTCGCGCGTCGGCACCGCGATCCCGACCAGGCGCTCGACCACCTTGTCCTCCCCGGGCGCGGGGTTGACCAGATCGAGCCACACGGCGTTCTCGGGGATTTCCTCGCCCGAGACGATGTCGCGGCGTTCGAGCGAATGGCCGTTGGGGACGTAGGCGGCAAGCATGAGAAACCCGGATGCGCCGGACTGATGTCCTGTTGCGCCCAGTCATGGCCCGGTCGCTGCGATCCCGCAAGAAAAAATGCTCGCGGCTCCGATGCGCGCCGGAGCGTGACAGAGCCGTGAACGACCCCGCAAACGATCACGGCCGCGGTTGCCCGCGGCCGTGAATCGTCGCCGGTGCAATCGGATCGCCGGTGCGGCTAGCCTGCGGACTCCACGAAGCGCTGATCGATCCGCAGTTCGGCAGGCTTCTTGCGGACGTCCGAATAACGCGCCGCCGCGGCCACGGCCTGGATGCCGATGGTGCCGTATTGGAAGCTGAGATGGGTGTGCTCGCTGCGGCCCTCCGAGGGGGCCGGCTGCGCGGTCCGGCTCGCGGCCGTATCGGTCTTGGCAGAGTTGGTTCTGGTGGTCATTTCGTGTTCCTCTACTGGTGCCCTTCGTTGACCCCTGTTCTGACCCCCGATCGCGGCAGAAATGGGCGGCAAATCGTGTCCTATAGGGGCATTCCAGCCGGCGGGAACGGGCGATTTCGCCCGCCGGACCGCAGTTTTCCTGCGTTTTCTGGCGCAGAAAGCTCAAATGATCGTGACCGCATTAAATGGTCGGTATGGTAAACCCTTGCTTAACGGCTCGGGCCCAGAATGCCGATAACGTAGGGATCGGGCCGGTTTAACGTCCGTTGCGGACTGCGGCATTCCTGCCACAGTTCCACAGCGACTGCGGCTCGATCACGCATGCGATGTGGCAAGGCTCGCGGGCTATCGTCTATCTATGGAGTCGAACTTGAGCATGGTGAACGGCATGGGAATTCGGGAAGCCGCCAGAAAAGGGCGCGTCGCCCTCGTTGTGTTGGGTCTGGGCGTGCTGCTCTCGGGCTGCATGTCGCAGACCATGGAGCCTGCCTCCGATGCCAACCTGACGCCGCGCGACCGCAAGCTCCTGGCCAACGTGCCCTATGCCAAGGCGACGATCCCCGAGCCCTATCTGCGCCACATCGTCGACTATCACCGCAAGGAAGCGCCGGGCACCATCGTCGTCGATCCGGACGCGCGCTACCTCTATTACGTGCTCGAAAAGGGCAAGGCGATCCGCTACGGCGTGACCGTCGGCGAAGAGGCACTGGTGTTCTCCGGCGTCGCCAAAGTCGGCCGCCGCGAGGAATGGCCGTCCTGGACGCCGACCGCCGACATCAAGAAGCGGATGACTGGCATTCCCGATTTCGTCGGCCCCGGCCCGCACAATCCGCTGGGCGCGCGCGGCCTCTATCTGTTTACCGGCAACAAGGACACGCTCTACCGCATCCACGGCACCAACCAGCCGGAATACATCGGTTCGGCGATCTCCTCGGGCTGCATCCGCATGACCAACGAGGACGTGATCGACCTCTACAACCGGGTCAAGCTCGGCACGCCGGTGGTGGTGCTGGCGCCGTCGCAGGGCGACTCGCCGTTCAACCCGCGCATGGCGCTGGGCGGCGGATTGGTCATGAACTGACCCTCTCGCGATCCGAAATGGAAACGGCGCCGAACCCCGGTTCGGCGCCGTTTTTTATCGCGATTTGGCCTCGTCGGATGTGAGATTGATCGGCCTTGGCCGCGGCAGCGGCACCTCGGCTGCGATCGACGCCAGATCGAGCACATTCCACTGGCACATCCGGTGGCCATTCCTCCGCTCGGCGAGATCCAGATGAATATGGTCGCTGTGATAGACGTCCGAGCCCGGCCCCAGCACGGTGGTGAAACGGGTGCAGGCGAGCGTACGCATCTGCTCGCGGAACGGCTTGGACACGAGCGGATCGGTCAGGTTGAACAGCGCACCGTTGCCGAGCTTGATGGCGCTCACGTCAAGCGCATTGCCGCGTCCGTGTTCGGACAGCTTGGCGCCCGGAATGTTGTTGCGGCCACGGCACTGGTATGAATCGACATCGGTGACGGAGGCGAGCGGCGCGCCAAGCTCGGCCGCCGCGGGACCGACGTCGGAGCGGATCCATTCCGCCACGGTCTCCGCCATGGCGCAGCGGAGCGTCGGCGGCGGCGTGAACGAGACCTGCGTCCCGCCGGGCATCAGGACCTTGCTGAGCCGCACCAGATCGATGGCGGCGCATTGCACGGGCTCGGGCTGCATCGCCACTGGCGCATACTGCGCGACCGCGGCGAGGCGCTCGTAGCAGGCCAGAACCTCAGCCGGAGGCACCGCGGGCGGCGGCAGGGGCAGTTGCGGCCTGCGATGCAGCTCGCGATAAAGCTCGCGGTCGAGCTCGGAAATGCTGGCGCGGGCCACATCCGGCGCGCCGGCAATCATGGCCGCGGCGACAATCATCAAGCGGACGGGTTGCGACATCACTTGAGGCCTTCGCGGCTTGTTCTCGATCTTGCGCCAAGCGGGGACAATCAGCGCCCGGCCGGAGCGACCGGGGTCATAACGCCGGAGGCAGGCATTGGTTCGCCCTGCCCCGGCCGGTAGCCCTGCGCGCGGGCCCGCTGCGCCAGCTCGCAGCCCTCGCAATAGCGGGCGTCCTTATAGTCGATCCAGTTGTGCGCGTAGATGCGATCGGCCGGGATGCCATAGCGCTCCTGAAGAAACCGCACCAGGACGAGCGAGGCCGCGAACTGCTCTTGTGTCGGCGGCACGCGGACATCGGGGGCATTTCCGTTGAATTCGATGCCAATCGAATTGGTCCGGATTACCTGGCGATAAGTCTTCGAATTGTCGATGTACTTGTTGTCGTTCCTGTTGGCGCCGTCGCCCTGGGTGGGGATCGCGGTCTCCGGGACCGACCAGTAGACCGTGCCGTCGGTCTCGACCCACAGGGTCACGCCGCGCTTGGTGGGATTCTTCGCCTGCGCATGCGCCATGCCGCGCGCCGCGCCGGGCGGGCCCTCAGTCTGATGCAGGATGATGTTCTTCCACGGCGCCTGGGCGGGGTCGCCGAGCGGCGCCAGATAGACGATTCGCAGGCCCGGGATTTGCGGCTGCCCTGCGCTCCTGGCGAGGCGGGCGAAGCCGGGCTCGCCCTGGGCATGGGCGCCGAACGAGACGGCAAAGACGAGGCCGGCGAGGAGAAGGCGCGCGAGGATCATGGGGTAACCGCAGCCGCCATGAACGCGGCTGTGTATGCAGCTTTGCGTCAAGGCTGACCCGTGTCGAGGCCCCATCCTGGGCCACCCACAGAACGGCGATACATACGATACCACTTTATGGTTGCGCGACATTCGCCCAATACAACCCGCGTCTAGGGTGCTCTCACAGGCGAACGGCAAGACGCCGCTGCCAACTGGAGGGCAACATGAACAAGTCTCTGAAGTGGATGGTCAGCGTCGGTCTCTCGGTTCTTTCGGTCGGTGGCGCCTTCGCATTGGGCGGCGATCGCAAGGTCGACCAGAGCAACGAGCGCGTGACCATCATCGAACTGCCGGATGGCAACAGGACCGCCGTCGTGACCGACCGGAACGGGACCCGGGTCATCAACAAGTCGGGCGACTCCTCCGCGACGGGCGGAAATCACCATGACGAACGGGTGCGCCATTTCACGATGCTCGCCCGCGCCAAGATGATCTGACGATGAATATCCGGTCTGGGGTCAAGCCAGACCTGGAGTGTGTGTCCCAGCAGCGTGATATGAGTCCGGCCTTGGACAAGGATGTTGCCGCTCACCATCGGGTCTGCTGGGTCAGGTGCTGCCGATGCCGCAATTCGACGTGGTCGTGGTTGGGCTCGGCGCCATGGGCAGCGCGGCGCTCCACCAGCTAGCCCGCCGCGGCGTCCGCGCCATCGGCATCGAGCAATTCACGCCGGGCCACGACCGCGGCTCCTCGCACGGCGAGAGCCGCATCATCCGCCTCGGCTATTTCGAGCATCCGTCCTATGTGCCGCTCTTGCGCCGCACCTATGCGCTGTGGCGCGAGCTTGAGGCGCAGTCGGCGGCCAAGCTTGTCCACATCACCGGCATCGCCGAGATCGGCCCGCCCGACGGCGAGGTGGTGACGGGCACGCTCGCCGCCTCACGCCTGCATGGATTGCCGCACGAGGTCATGGACGCGGCCGAGTGCATGCGGCGCTTTCCCGCCTTCAAAATCCCCGCGGATTACGTCGGCGTATTCCAGCCCGACGGCGGCTTCGTCGCGGTCGAGCCAGCCATCGCCGCGATGATCGCGCAGGCACAGGCCTGCGGCGCAGAGATTCAAACCAACATCGTTGTCCGCTCGGTGACGCAGCAGGGCAACGCCGTGCGCGTCGAGACGAGCGCAGGCGCGATCGAGGCGCGCACCGCAATCGTCGCCGCCGGTCCCTGGCTCAAACGTCTCACGCCCGCCCTGCCGGCGCCGCTCCGCGTCACCCGGCAGGTCCAGGCCTGGTTTGCGCCGCTCGACCCGGCGCCATTTGCAAGTAGCCGGTTTCCGGTGTTCCTGCTCGAAAGCGCGCACGGCGTGCACTACGGCTTCCCGCCTTCCGGCAGCGGCGCGGTCAAGATCGCCAAGCATCACCATCGCGACGAGACCGCGGATCCCGACCGTGTCGACCGCGCGGTGACCGAGGCCGACGAGGCGCTGATCCGCGTGGCGCTGCGAGACCACATCCCGGCGGCGAACGGCCCGCTCGCCGCGGCCAAGACCTGCCTCTACACGGTGACGCCTGACCGCGATTTCATTATCGACCGGCTGCCGGGCGCGCCAAACGTCTTCGTCGCCTCGCCCTGCTCGGGCCACGGCTTCAAGTTCGCGCCTGCGATCGGCGAAATCCTGGCCGATCTGGCGACCGGAGGCGGAACCGGCCACGACATCAGCCGCTTCCGGCTCTCACGCTTTTCTTGAGGCCGGCCAATGCCCGCGGCCAGCAAGTGCCATCATCGCGCCGTTGGCCGCAGTGTCTTGTCGGCCGGTTCGGGATAGGACTACGATTGCGGCCATTGCACGGCGTGCGTTTTGTGAGGAGGGCTGGAAATGAAGAAGCTATTGATTGCCGGGGCTGCACTGATTGTGGCGGGTTCCTTGGCCTACACGGTGGCTCTCGCGCAAGAGGCGACCAAGACCGATGCGCCGGCGAGCGCTGCGCCAGCGAGTGCCGCACCAGCGAGCACCGCGCCGGCGAGCGAAGCGCCAAAGCCCGCTGCACCAAGGCGCGCTGCGCCGAAGAGCGCCGATGGAAGACCCGTTTCCACCAAGAGCGTCGCGCAGAGGACCGCTTTGTGCAAGGCGGACTGCCGCCCCAACAATTACAAGGAATGCGCCAGTTGGGGATGCACCGGCATGCACGGGCTTTATAGGTCATATAACGAGTATGATCCGCATCTGACGTCGATCGAGGGGAAGAAGCAGTACGCGGAATGCGTCCAGAAATGCGTGGACCCATTGCCAGCGGTTTATGTCCAAAGACCCTTGTTCGCGATGGGTTCCAAGTGGTTCGGAAAGACGAAGCAAAGCTACTTGGATTGCCACGCCAAGGGACATTGACGCTCAGACGAGCGCCGTTTGCGTGACTACGAGTGCGCGATCGCTCGCGCCTTTTTTTGAGGCCGGCCGCACTCCGCGCGGGTGTGCTCGATTACGCTTCGAAGCCCTTCCACAGAACGCGCCCGGGCCGATACGATGACGGCCGCCAAGACCGGAGGGCAAGGTGATCCAGTGTCGACGCCTAGGTTATGCTGCGCTGACGACCGGCAGAATGAATGAGCTGGTCCGCTACTACGAGGATGTCATCGGTCTGGTTCTATCGCATCGCGACGAAGGCCGTGCCGTTCTCTCCACGCGGCAAGGTATCGAGTGCGTCGTGCTGGAGCACGGCGAACGTCCCGAGCTCGTCGGCATCTCGTTTGAAATATCGCCACGCGTGCCGCTGGAGGAGGCTCAGGCGACGCTTGGCAAGGCCGGGGTGCCTGCGCAAATCAGAAAAGGCCGCAGCCCCAGCCTGGCGCGCGTCCTCGCATTCAAGGACCCGAAGGGCACCGAAATCGAATTGTTCAACTCGATCGCATTCGTCGCAACCGATGCGAAGGATCGCGGCATCAACGCCTTGAAGCTCGGTCACGTGGCATACTTCCTGCCCGCGATCGAGGAGACCACCGATTTCTACGTCGACCGGCTCGGCTTCCGGAAATCGGATTGGCGCGAAGGCCGCGCGATGTTTCTGCGATGCTCGCCCGATCACCACACCATCAATCTGTTCAAGGGCGAGAAGCGGCTCGCCCATCTCGCCTTCGAGGTCAAGGATTTCTCGGAGCTGGTGCGAGCGTCCGATCTGCTGGTCCGCAATGACTTCCCGCTCGATTGGGGTCCGGCGCGCCATACCATCGGTCACAACTGCGCGTGCTATCACCAAAATCCGGACGGAATCCGAACCGAGCTCTATGCCGAAATGGACCAGATGAAGGATGAAGAGCTGGGCTATTTCGATCCCAGGCCCTGGCACGAAGACCGGCCGCAGCGGCCCCGGAACTGGGAGACCGAGGATTCGCCGCGCAACAAATGGATCCCGGGCGTTCCGTAGGGCGCGGACTCGTTGGCGCTTCCGGCCGGGCCGGTTCGGCTGTTACTCTTGTGCCGGCCGTTGTCGGTCCAAAATTGCGCGGAGGAATGCCATGCTCGGTCTGATGCAGGATTGGCCCCTGCTGTGCCATCGCATCATCGACCATGCCGCGATCCAGCATGGGGCCCGCCCGGTGGTGACCCGCTCGGTCGAAGGGCCGATCCACACCACCAACTATGCGGACATCCGCAAGCGCGCGCTCAAGGTGGCGCAGCGGCTCGATCGCGACGGCATCAAGCTCGGCGACCGGGTGGCGACCTTGGCCTGGAACACCTGGCGGCATCTGGAGTGCTGGTACGGCATCCTCGGCATCGGCGCGATCTACCACACCGTCAATCCGCGGCTTTTTGCCGAGCAGATATGCTGGATCGTCAATCATGCGGAGGACCGCATGATGTTCGTCGATCTGACGTTCCTGCCGATCCTGGAGAAGCATGCGCACGGGCTGAAGACCATCGAACGCTATGTGGTCCTGACCGACGCCGCGCATATGCCCAAGACCACGCTGAAGAACGCGGTCGCCTACGAGGAATGGATCGCCGAGGCGGACGGCGATTTCGCCTGGAAGAGCTTCGACGAGAACACCGCAGCCGGCATGTGCTACACTTCCGGCACCACCGGCAATCCCAAGGGCGTGCTCTATTCGCACCGCTCCAACGTGCTGCACGCCTTCATGGCATCGCTGCCGGACGCCAAGGGCATCGCGGCACGCGACGTGGTGCTGCCGGTCGTGCCGCTGTTCCACGCCAACTGCTGGTCGCTCGCCTTCTCGACGCCGCTGACCGGCGCTTCGCTCATTCTGCCGGGCGCCAAGCTCGACGGCCCGTCGATCTACGAGCTGCTCGACACCTATAAGGTCACGTTCACCGCCGGCGTGCCGACCGTATGGCTGGCGCTGCTGCAGGAGCTTGAAAAGACCGGAGCGAAGCTGCCGCATCTCAAGCGCATCGTCATCGGCGGCTCGGCTTCGCCGCGCGCTATGACGCAGAAATTCCAGGACAGTTACGGCGTCGAGGTGATCCACGCCTGGGGCATGACCGAGATGAGCCCGCTCGGCTCGCTCTGCACCATGAAGCCGGAATATGCAGCCCTCACCGGCGAGGCCAAGCTCGACATCCAGATGAAGCAGGGCCATCCGCCGTTCGGCGTCGAGATGAAGATCACCGACGACAAAGGCAAGAACCTGCCCTGGGACGGCAAGACCTTCGGCCGGCTGAAGGTGCGGGGGCCCGCGGTGGCGCGCCGCTATTTCAAGGACGACAGCGAGATCCTGGACCAGGAGGGCTTCTTCGACACCGGCGACGTCGCCACCATGGACCCGCACGGCTACATGCAGATCACCGACCGCTCCAAGGACGTGATCAAGTCCGGCGGAGAGTGGATTTCATCCATCGACCTGGAGAACCTCGCGGTCGGCCATCCCAAGGTGGCCGAGGCCGCGGTGATCGGCGTGCAGCATCCCAAGTGGGACGAGCGTCCGCTGCTGGTCGTGGTGCTGAAAAAGGATCAGAGGGCCAGCAAGGACGAAATCCTTGCCTTCATGCAGGGCAAGATCGCCAAATGGTGGATGCCGGACGACGTGGCCTTCGTCGAGGAAATCCCGCACACCGCGACCGGCAAAATCCTGAAGACGGAGCTGCGCGAGCGGTTCAAGGACTACCGGCTGCCGGTCCAGTAACGCATCAGACTGAAATTGGCTCGGGCATTCGCGCCCGAGCCTCGAACTCTACCTCTTCTTGCGCGACTTCTTTACCTTCTTCGCCTTCTTTGCTTTCTTCGCCATGGTCTTTCCTCTTGGTTGCGAAGCGCCGGAGGGCACGAGCGCTTCAAACAATCACAACTAGGACTGATTCTCGGGCAAATGTCCGCTTGATGACGCTTTGTTCTCCACAGGCGCGATGAACCGGCCGCCCCCCTTTCGGCGGTCGAGAGTCTCCAGGCGGCTTGCTAGCCCGCATTATTCATCCCATTGACTCTCCCGTCGCGCAAACCTGCGTTTTGGCTTGACTGGTTTGCGCTTTCGCCGCTTCTCGGACACGGCTCTTCGTCACCGGCGGCGGGCCAGCGTGCGGGTTGGAGAGGGTTTGCGGGTTG
>CAMAWG010000131.1 GCA_945861855.1 Rhodoplanes serenus | reverse complement strand
CGGCGGCACCACCACCGCGCGGAACAGCACATTGGCTTTCAGGATTTCCGCAGGCCTGCCATCGACGCTTGCCCGCCACCACGGATGCCAGACGTCGTTGAGCACGAGGAACCCGCCGCCGGGCGCATCCACCTCAACCGCGATGTCGGTGTTGCGATAATGCGCGATGCGGGCGGTGCCGCCTGCGGGAGCGGCCGGGGCGCCGGCGGGCGCCTGCTCCAGCAGCACCGTGCGCCGCGGATCGACCTCCGGCCAGCCTCCGTCGCGAATCATCTCGTCGAAATCGGCCTTGCGCCATTCCGTCGCCAGCATCACCCGCGGCAACGCGCGCGGGTTCTCATAGACGTAGGCGTCCCTGGTGCGCGCGACAAAATCGAGATCGCCGGGCTTGAGCGAGGAGTCGATCTGCTCGACCGGCGCGCCGGTGGCGATGAAGCGCACGCCGAACAGATTCTCCAGCATCGAGCGATAGGATGACATCAGCGGCGTGAACTGCCGCTGATCGACGCCAGCCACCGTGTCGGGCGCATTGGTGGCGCGCTGAAAATCCTCAAGCCGCAGCGGGTTGTGCCCGAACAGATGATCGAAGTCGTGAATGAGCCCGATGTTCGGCCAGTGATAGGCGATGCCGATCAATTCCACACGGTCGCGGCGGTCGGGTGCTGAGGCGGCGTTGAGTTTCGCTTTCAGGAGCGTGACGGTTTCGTCCTGGGTGTCCGGCCGCAGCGCCTCGTATTGCGCGGGCTTGAGCCCGGTTGATTCGTTCGGCGCATTGTTCCAGCCGAGATCGATGACGCTGAACGCCGCCAGCAGGGCGGCTGCGGCAAGCGCGTCGCGAACGGCGAGGTGCCGCGCCAACATCAGTGCCGCGATCGCCGCCATGGCAAATCCGATGCCCCAGAGTATCGGCAGCGCGGCGACTTGTAGCGCGCCGACCCGGTGCGCGAGGCCAACCGCGATTCCCACGAGCGCGACGGCAATCGCAATCGCCGCGCCGGGCTGCCATCGCTGCCGGGGCGGCAGCGTGGCGGTCAGGAAGTGATGGGCGAGATAGCCCGCGATGACGGCCAGCAGCGCGCAAAATACGAAGGTCGCGTCGGCGGGCCGGCGGTAGAACGTCACGCCCGGCAGCACGTCATAGATCAGGTGAAAGACCGGCGTGTATTTGCCGAGCGCATAGAGCAGCGTCAGCCCCATGACGCAGGTGAAGAAGCGGATGTCGCGCGCCCAGACGAGGCCGCGCAGCACGCCGAAGCCGATCGCCGCAACGGCAACGAGCGCGCCGGCATAAATCTGGCCGATGTTCTGCGCGACGGCGAGACCGGTCTGCCCAAATGCGTCGTGCCAGGGAAAGCCCGGCGGCCCCCAGAGTTCGCGGTTGAAGTCGCCTGCCCCGAAAAGATCGGCAAATACCAGCATCAGCAAATTCGCCGGATGCAGCGAGCCGCCGGCGGCGAAGGCATAGCCGATCTCGGGCCGGTTGGAATGGACAGCGAGCAATGCGGTCAACGTCACCGGTACGGCGACGATCGATGCGCCCACCAGCGCGCCGGCCGCCAGCGGTTTCACGCTCGCGGCGATGCGCGCCGGCCGGCCGGCTCCGTCAAGCCAGTGCCAAAGGACAAAGCCCGCCAGCAGGTGGATTTCGATCAGCGCCACCTGATCGCGTCCCAGCACGATGAAGGCCGCGAACACGCCCGCACCCGCCCCGGCGCGCCACGACGAGCGTTCAAGCGCGCGCGCCAGCATCCACAGCGCCAGCGGCAGGAACACCAGGCTTTCGATCTGTCCCACGTGCTGGATGCGCGACGCCGCCGATCCGCCGAAGGCAAAGGCCAGCGCCGCGACCAGCGCGCCGCCGACGTGCCAGCCGCGGTCGCGGAAGAACAGGATCACCCCCGCGCCGCCGGCATAGAGCAGCGCGAACACCATGCCGTCGGCGAGCCGCGGGCTTGGGTTTGGGACAAGCAGCGCCACGATCACATGGAAGGGGGAAAAGATCAGCGATTGCGGATCGGCGATCTGCGGCCAGCCGGCAAAAATATTCGGTGTCCAGAACGGCGACTGTCCGGTCGCAAACGAGCGGGCGAGGAAGGCGAGCTGCGGATAAAACTGGGAGGCGGCGTCGTAGGGGATTTCGACCGCGCCCGACAGCCACGGCCAGGCCAGCGCCAGGAAGGCGACGGTGTAGAGGCCAAACGCCCCCGCGAGCGGAAACCGCTCAGCGTCCTGAACTCTTCCTGACATGTCCCCCGACCCAAACCGATGCATCTCTACAACGAAAACGGGCGGCTCGCGCCACCCGTGCCGTTCCATGCACAGTCAGGGGTTATACCGGCTGGCAATCATACCGGCTGCCAAGTGCCGTCCGGATTTCGGCAGGCGGTGCCGCGCGCGGTCTGCGGCTTGCCGTCCATATAGATGGTGTGGGTGTACGGCCGGCAGTTCATGCCGTTCTGGTCGAAGGCCTGCCCTGGCACGACCGAGCCGTAGCGGCCGGAGTCCGGATTACGCCAAGCCACCGGCGCGCCGGACGGTCCGCTCTCCAGCGCCTGCACCTGCGCGGCATAGGCTCGACGCTTGTCCTCATCGTCCATCGCAGCGCCGATGCGATTGCCCAATATCCCGCCGAGGGCCGCGCCCGCGATCGTTCCCGCCGCGCGGTTGCCGACCGCGCCGCCGATCGCATTGCCGATGAGAGCGCCGGCGCCAGCGCCCACCAGCGTGCCGCCGACCTCCTTGCGCCCGGAGTCGGAGGAGCACGCCGCGAGCGCCGTTGCCAGCAGTGCGACCGCCGAGATCCTGGTCGTGGACTTCATCGCCTTCCCCTGCCCGGCTTCTGCCGTCCCGTGAGTCGCGAATCGCTGCGCCTTGCTAGCGCAGCCGCACGCGAGCGGCCAGAACAGCCGACGCAGCGAGAGAGCTAAAGGCAGCGAATGGGGCGAAACTCCGGCGGCCTCGCGCATCCGCCCACGCAGGTGCAAGCCATTGTCCACGCTGGAAAATCGCCGGCCAATTCGCTAGCCTCGCAGCAGCCTAGGAACAAACCGCGCAACACCGGACGAAAATCGCGCGGGAAGCGCCGCCGGTGCGCGACCACCGAGTAAGGGAGAGGCCCACCATGCAGCACAGCACCAGACGCATCCTCACCACCCACGCCGGCTCGCTGCCCCGCCCGCCCGATCTCCTCGACATGATCGCGGCCAAGGAACAGGGCAGGCCCATCGACGAGGCCGGGCGTGCCGCGCGGCTGCCGCTCGCGGTGAAGGACATCGTGCAGAAGCAGATCGAGTTCGGCATCGACATCGTCGACGACGGCGAATATTCCAAGCCGAGCTTCGTCACCTATACCAACGAGCGCCTGGCCGGCTTCGAGGTCGACACCGAGCACCGCCACCGCGGCCCCTGGGAGGGCTCGCGCGAGGCGCTGTCGTTCCCCGAGTTCTACGCGCAGGGCCACGTCGGCGCGCGGCAGGACCGCATGGTCTGCACCGGCCCCGTCACCTACAAGGGCCACGCGCTCCTGCAACGCGACATCGCAAACCTCAAGGCCGCGATCGGCGGCTCCAGGGTCGAGGCCTTCATGCCGGCGATCTCGCCCTCCAACATCGAGGAGTGGCAGCGCAACGCCTATTACAAGACCGGCGAGGAATACATCTTCGCCATCGGCGAGGCGATGCGCGAGGAGTACAAGGCGATCGTCGATGCGGGCTTCCTGTTGCAGATCGACGACCCGCGGCTCGTCTCCTATTACCTGGTGAAGCCCGACGCCAGCATCGCCCAGTGCCGCAAGTGGGCAAACCAGCGCGTCGAGGCGCTCAACCATGCGCTGCGCGGAATCCCGCCCGAGCGCGTCCGCCACCACACCTGCTACGGCATCAACATGGGGCCGCGGGTGCACGACATGGAGGTGAAGCATCTGCTCGACATCATTCTCAAGATCAACGCCGGCGCCTATTCGTTCGAGGCGGCGAACCCGCGCCACGAGCACGAATGGAAGATCTGGGGAAGCGCGAAGCTACCGAAGGACAAAGTTCTGATCCCGGGAGTCATCAGCCATTCGACTGTGCTGGTCGAGCACCCGGAACTGGTGGCCGAGCGCATCGTGAAATTTGCAAGCCTGGTGGGGAAGGAGCGCGTGATCGCGGGCTCCGACTGCGGCTTTGCCACCTTCGCGGGGAGCAAGGAGGTTCACCCGAGCATCGTCTGGGCAAAGCTGCAGGCGATGACCGAAGGCGCGCGGTTGGCGAGCAGGGAGTTGTGGAAGAAGGCGGGGAAGAAGAAAGCGGCGCCCAAGGGCGGCGCGGCGGCCAGTCGCAAGACCGCGACCCGGCGGAAAAAATAAGCCGTAACAACAAGTTAATTAAGGCATGGCATCAAGGCATCAAATATGTTATGACTTGATGCATGAGAATGACACTTACCATCGACGACGATGTTGCGGTGGAGATCGAGCGGCTCCGCCGTCAGAAGGACGCAAGCCTCAAGCAGGTCGTCAACGACACTCTGCGGCTCGGGCTGCGCGCGGCAGAGGCGCCGGCAAAACCCCGCAAGCCGTTCCGGATGAAAACGTTCGATGGTGGAAAACTATTGATACCGATCGACAACGTAGCCGAAGCACTCGCGCTGGCCGAGGGTGAAGACTTCAAGTGATCGTCGTTGACGTTAACTTGCTCGTCTATGCGACCTTCAGCAGTTTCGCACAACACGCAGCGGCTCGGCCCTGGGTCGAACAGCAACTTCTAGCATCGACGCGCGTTGGGCTGCCGTGGGAAACACTGCTTGGGTTTCTCAGAATTGCAACCAATCCGCGCATTATCGAACAGCCATTGTCGATGGATGCCGCGTGGCGACAGGTAGAAGATTGGCTCGCTTGCGAGACGGTTTGGATACCCCAACCGACCGAACGTCATGGGCAGGTGTTAGGGGTCTTACTTTCCTACCCCGGGGTTCGTGCCAATCTCGTACATGACGCCCATTTGGCGGCGCTTGCGATCGAACACGGCCTGACACTCTGTTCGACCGACGGCGACTTCGCGCGCTTCCGGGAATTGAAGTGGCTGAACCCGCTCGCTCCCTAACCCTCACCCCGCCGGAAGCACCAGTTCCGCCCGCAGGCCCCCGATCGGCGCCGTCCCCAGATTCAGCGCCCCGCCATAGAGCCCCGCAAGCTCCACCACGATCGACAAGCCCAGCCCCGAGCCAGGCTTGCTTTCGTCGAGCCGCTGCCCACGCCGCGAAACCTGCTCGCGCTGGGTCGGCGTGAGCCCCGGTCCGTCGTCGTCCACCACGATATGCACGACCTGCCACCCAGGCTCCGGCTGCTCCAGCAGCACCTCGATGCTAACCCGGGAGCCGGCCCACTTGCAGGCGTTGTCCACCAGATTACCGACCATCTCCTCCAGATCCTGCCGCTCGCCGCGGAAGCGCGCCTCGGCGGCATGGATGTCGAGATCGATGGCGAGGTCCTTGTCGTGGTGGGTCTTCTCGATGGTGCGCGCGAGCGCCTGCACCACCGGCACCACGTCGGTGATGGTGCCGACCACGGCAACGCGGGCGGCGATCCGCGCGCGCTCCAGGTGCCGCGTCACCTGATCGCGCATGATGCCGGTCTGTTCCTTGACCTTGCCGGCGAGCGCGTCGTCGTCGCCGCGCGCCGCCGCCTCGTTCATCATCACCGACAGCGGCGTTTTCAGCGCATGCGCGAGATTGCCGACATGGGTGCGCGCGCGCTCCACGATCTCGCGGTTGGCGTCGATCAGGGCGTTCGTTTCGCGCGCCAGCGGCTCGATCTCCACCGGGAAATTGCCTTCGAGCTTCTCGGCCTTGCCGGAGCGGATCGCCGCGAGGCCTCGCGAAATGCGGTTGAGCGGAGCCAGACCAAACCGCACCTGGAACAGCGTGGTGAGAAGGAGGACCGCAGCCAGCACCAGGAACGTGGTGGCGATGGCATAGTCGAAGCCGAGGATTTCGTCGTCGAGCTCGGCCGCGTCGCCGCCAACCGCCACCAGGAAGCGGCCATCGTCGCCGAGATCGACCTCGCGCTCGACGAGCCGGAGCCGCTGGTCCTCCGGACCCTGCACATAGCTCTTGCGGCTGCCGTCGGGATCGGCCACGACCGGCTGATCGCCGGGATGCGGCAGCGCGCGATCCCACAGCGAGCGCGACGAGGTCACCTCGGGCTTCGGACGATCGAGCCGCGTCACCTGCCAGTACCAGCCCGACAGCGGCAGCTCGAACAGCGGCTCGCCGAGCATCTGGCCGGTCTTCTCGATCGGGATGTCCGGGGCGGCCAGGTCGGCGATCAAGGTCTTGAGGTAGACGCTGAGGCGGCGGTCGAATCCGCGCTCCACCGAATCCCGGTAGAGCCCCGACAGCACGAAGCCGGTGACCAGGAGGATGAGGACGGTCCACACCGTCGCCGACAGGAACAGCCGCAGCGCGAGCGAATTGGCGCGCATGGCTCAAGCGTTGGGTGGCGTGAGGAGATAGCCGAGCCCGCGCACGGTCTGGATGATGTCGACGCCGAGCTTCCGGCGGATGCGACCCACGAACACCTCGATGGTGTTGCTGTCGCGGTCGAAGTCCTGGTCGTAGAGATGCTCGACCAGTTCGGTGCGGGAGACCACGCGGCCGGCGTGGTGCATAAGGTAGCTCAGCAGGCGGCATTCGTGGCTGGTGAGCTTGACCGGATTGCCGTCGACGGCGACGCGGCCGGTGCGGGTGTCGAGCCGGACCGGACCGCAATTGAGCTCGCTCTTGGCGTGGCCGGCGGAGCGGCGCAGGAGCGCCCGGATCCGCGCCAGCACCTCTTCGAGATGAAAGGGCTTGGCGACATAATCGTCGGCGCCGGCATAGAAGCCCTGCACCTTGTCGCTCCAGCGGTCCCGCGCCGTGAGCATCAGCACGGGCATGGCGCGGCCGGCGCGGCGCCAGGATTCCAGCACCGAGATGCCGTCCATCTTGGGCAGGCCGATGTCGAGGATCACCGCGTCATAGGGCTCGGTCTCACCGAGATAGTGGCCCTCTTCCCCATCGAAGGCGCGATCGACCACGTAGCCCGCATCGGTCAAGGCCGTGGCCAATTGCCGGTTGAGGTCAGGATCGTCCTCGATCACGAGGAGACGCAAGGGGAAGTCCTCCCGGTCAGCGGACCTCGACGACCTTGCCGCTGGTCGCATCGACGGCCGTGTGCGTCACTTTGCCATCCCGCGCGAGCACTGTCAGCACATAGACGAGCCCATCCTTCTCCCGGCAAAGGCGGGCGTTCACGACCTCCCGGGCGCCGCGCCCCCGAACCGTGCCCCGGGCCGAGCGAATCGCCACCGCCAGCGTCACCGTCTGGCCGCTGGACAGGGCGGCCCGCTGCTCGGCCTTGCTCAGGCAGGCGCGCTGCTCATCCGCGACAGCCAATGCCGGCGCCGAGACGGCGGTCAGCGCTGCAGCCATGGCAAGAATCCGGATCATGGACGCCGTATTAGGAATCGGCCGGTGAATGTCGGATGAACGGCTCATCACTTCTTCTTGTTCTTCCCAATCGCCTTGAGCAATTCGCCGATCAGGGATGGCGGCAGTTCCCCGGTCGCGCCGGCCTGCTTTTCCCGCGTCCGGCCGGTGACGTAGACACCCAGAACGCCGAAACGGGCCGCGAAGTAGGTCATGAGAAGAGCAGATAGGTTGGCGAAGCCGTTGATGCCAGCCTCGTGGCCAATCCAGATCGCGTGCAACAGCGTCACTGCGAAGGCCGGACACTCCAACAGCGAAAGTTCCAGGGCATAAAGCGGTCGCCACCAGCGCTGCAGCGGGTCCTCGCTCGCGATCTCGGCGCGCTGGGTGGCGCCGACCTCGGCCACCTGCGCCTTGCCGATTTCGGCCAGCGCCGTCAGCCACTGGCTTTCGGCCCGCTGCGCCGCCTCGGCGGCGGCATTCGGGTCGGCGAGTGCGGCGTGGACCGCTTCTGGCGTATGTTCGGCCGCACCCAGCGCATCGGCGAGGATTGTGCCCGCCGCCGCGCCCAGCGGCCCGCCAAGCGCGCCGCCGAGAATGGGCGCGCCGAGGCCGATCACCTTGCCGGCAAGATCGCTCCAGTCCATGTCGTCTCCTGTCGAATCAATTCGGCGCAAGCTGCCGCCGCTGCTGATGCCAGCGCCAGGCGAACCAGCCGCCGATGGCGAGTGCGAGCGTGGCCAGCACGATGAGAATGACGACGCCCGGCCGCAGGCCGGCCTGATGCGCCTGCTGCGCCGCCGCGGCGCCCGACGCAGCGATGCCGCCCACAGTGCCCTTCTGGGCCTGGGCATTGACCGGCACAGCGCCCTTTCCGGTGGACGGCCCGGATTGCGGTTTGGTCTTGAGCGGCGAACCGGCCGCCATGACGAGAGCCGCGGCCCTCACCTCGGCCACTCTGCGGCCCCAGCCCGCACCGAACACCGGCCAGGTCTTCAGCCGCTTGAGAAAGGCCAGCCGCTCGTCGCACAATCGCCCGATCAGACCGGCGGCATCGTGGTTGCGCGCGGCTTTGAGCAGTGCCTCGTTCATGCGCCCGTCGTCGGCCAGCCCAAGCAGCCGCTGCAACACCTTGATCGCGCGCCCGGTCCCGGAATTCACCCCGTAATCGAACACCGCATAGTCGAGGCCGGCCGGAAGATCGTCGCAGCGCATGGCGTCCCAGTACTTGCTGCGATAGATCGCCCTCGCCTCATCGAGGCCCATGGCGCGCACGTCGGCGGCCGTGGCGCCGGCTTTCACATACCGACGATAGTCATGAATGGTGATGCCGAAGTTCGTCGGCCCGCCCGGGTCGGACGGATGATGGGTGTATCTTGCTTCGGCATAGCGCCACTTGGCGAGTTCATCGCACCACGCGGCCGCGAATTGCGGCCCGCGCAGACTTTCCGGGTCGTCGGCGGAGAACACCTGCGCCACCGCCCCGCTCGGCCATTGCAGCCGCCGCCGCGATGGAATCCACTCCGGCCGCTCGAAGCGGTGATGCGCCGCCAGCAGGCCGGACACGCCTTCGACCATCACCTCGCGCGCGTCGTGCTCGGTCTCGCCGATCAGCGCGATCGGGCTGACTTTCGCGCCCTTGCCGCAGGCCAGCGCCTTCACCCATTGCGCGCCGGTGCGGGTCTTGCCGGCGCCGCGGCCACCCAGCAGGAGCCAGGTGGTCCAATCGCCCCTCGGCGGCTTCTGATAGCGATGGACGAAAAAATCCCAGTAGCCGGTGAAGGTCTCGACCTCGCCGCTATTCAGGTCCGTCAGGAACTGCATCCGCAGTTCCGGCGACAAACGCATCCAGTTTTCGCGCGAGCGCCTGGCGGAGATCCTCGACGTTTCGGGGAACAGATTCGTCATCGTCGTCTTTCGCCGCCTTTTTGCCGCGCGGCCTTTCGGCCTCATCGACCGCCGCAAGCTCGCGCAAAGTCTTCGCCACGATGGCGAGCGTGCGGGCGTTGCTCTCGCGCTCGGCAAGCTCCAGACCCGCGGCCTTCAGCCGATCCTCGATTTCCTCGACCTGCCGTTCGGCGGTCTTCCACATCCGCGCAACCAGCGCCGCGCGGCTGCCCGCACGATGGCGGATGCGCATGCCGGTGTGGCGCCGCGGCAGCGGCGCGGGCTCGATGCCGGAGTCGTCGGGAAAGTCGCCGTCGACGCAGCGGTAGAGCGTGCCAAGCGCGATGCCGGTTTCGGCGACGATGTCTCTCACCTTGTCGCCGGCGGCATAGCGGCGGCGCACCAGCGCCACCTGCTCAGGCGTGGGAATGTCGGTCATGATGTTTAGGGGTTTGGCGCCGCGGCGGGCACGCGGCCCCGGGCGCATTTCTCGAACGTGCCGCAACCCTACTGGAGCAGCGTGCGGCTGTCTAGCTTATTTTCCTAGGTTTTCGATCCTGCATTTTATGAGCTGTGGATAACTTTCAAAAAGCTTCGATTCTCAAGATGCTTAGCCAACGTACGGAGTGATCCGGGCGCACTCGCACGGTACATCGCAGGCGTCGGCGGACCGGCGAGCACCACGAATTCTGCTGCGCAAAACCCGCGACGGCTGGAGGGAACCCGCGCGCGTCCCCGCTCGTTGTGACGTCGACAGAGAAACGAATGGGGCTGACAGGAGCCAGTCATGGCCAGGATTGTCATTCGGTGCCAATACACCGGTCATTATGTGTTCACCGGGTTCGACACCCGGACCGCGCCGGCCGTCTCCGGCGGGCGAATCTTCTGCCCCTATTGCGTCGCCGAGCATGTCTGGAGCAGCACCGAAGCGCGGCTCGACGAGCGGCAGAGCGAGCGGCGGCCGAAGCCGATGGTCCGTCAGGCGAGCTGACGACCCCCTTCATCGGCGATCCCCGATTGAGCTATGAATGCCGCTGATGGCGCGATGGCTTGCCACAGGGCCAGCGCGCATAACCTCCGGCATGATGGGATTTAAGGGGAAACGCCATGACAATCATCCGCAGCGCAGGACTCGCCGCCGCAATCGCCATCGCCGGCGCGCCCGCCGCGGCGCAGACGCCGGAGCAGTTCTACAAGGGCAAGCAGATCGAGCTTGCCATCGGCTATCCGCCGGCCGGCAGCAACGACGTCTACGCGCGGCTCCTCACCCGCCATCTCGGCAAGCACATCCCCGGCAATCCGACGATCGTGCCGCAGAACCGGCCCGGCGCAGGCTCGTTCCTGGCGCACGCCTATGTCTACGGCGTCGCGCCGAAGGACGGCACAGTGATCGGCATCGGCGCGCCGACCGCGCCGCTCGACGAGAAGCTCGGCACCCAAGGCGTGCGCTTCAAGACCGCCGAGCTGAACTGGATCGGCCGCATCGACTCGCTCGTCAATATCGTGTTCCTCTGGCACACCTCGCCGGTGAAGACCTTCGCCGACGCTCAGAAAATGGAATCCAAATTGTCCGGCACCGGCGTCGGATCGACCGTCTCGATCTACCCGACGGTGACCAACCACGTGCTGGGAACGAAGTTCAAGCTGATCATGGGCTACAAGGGCTCGAACGAGGCCCAGCTCGCGGTCGAGCGCGGCGAGGCCGAGGGCCACTCGACGTCGTGGACCGCAGTGAAGGTGGCCCACCCCGATTGGCGTCCGGACAAGAAGATCAGCATCATCGTGCAGTACGCGCTGAAGAAGCATCCGGAGCTGCCCGACGTGCCGACCGTGGTCGAGCTCGCGCGCAACGCCGAGCAGCGGCAGATCCTGAGCGCCGTGATGAACGCGACGGAGATCGGCACCGCGTTCTTCACCGCGCCGGGAGTCCCGCAGGACCGCATCGACGCGCTCCGCCGCGCCTTCGACGCCACCGTGAAGGATCCGGAATTCCTGGCCGAGGCCGCGCGGACCAAGCTGACCGTCAACCCGATGCCCGGCGAAGAACTGCAGAAGCTCGTCGCCGAGGTCGCGGCGATCTCGCCCGAGATTCTGGAGAAGGTGCGCGCCGCCTACGCCCAGCCGAAGTGACGGCGGCTCACACCGCGGCGATCGCCTCGATCTCCAGCAGGAAGTTCGGATTCGCCAAGCCCCGCAGGATGCACAGCGTGCTGCCCGGCGGATGCTTGCCGAAATAGTCGTGAAGGATACCGCGCGCCTTCGGCACGTCATGCGGGTTGCAGATGTAGATCGTGACCTTGGTGACGTCGGAAAGCTTGGCGCCGCCGGCGGCCAGCGCGTTCTTCAGGTTCTTCATCACCATCTTGGTCTGCGCCTTAAAATCGTCCGGCGGCAGCACCGTGCCGTCCACGTCGGCGGCGACCTGGCCGGCGCAGAATACGAGCTTCTTGGCGCCCTCCACCGTCACCACATGGGCGTAGTTCGAGAATGGCTTGGAGATATTTTTCGGATTGGTCCGCGTGATCTTAGCCATGGTCATGCTCCCTATTGCGCCTTCAATCCCGAAGCTCGGACAATCGGCCACCACTTATCGATCTCAGCCTTGTGATAGGCGGCGAGCGCCTCCGGCGTCCGCTGATCGGCTGGCATGACATCGTGTCCGATGTCCGACAGCCTCTTGCTCACGGCCGGGTCGGCGAGCGCGCGCGTCACCGCTGCGTTGAGCCTGGCAACAACATCCTTCGGCGTTCCCTTGGGTGCCCACAGCGCGTGCCAATAGGCGACATACAGCCCCGGCGTGCCGGACTCGTCGATTGAGGGAACGTCCGGCAGTGCCGCCCAGCGCGTCTTGGACATCACCGCATAGGCCCTCACCGACCCGGCGCGCACGGGCCCGAGCGCATTCGCCGCCTGATCGAACATCAGGTCGACCTGCCCGGCCGCCATGTCTTGCACTGCAGGGCCGCCGCCGCGATAGGGCACGAAGCGGAAGGTGGTGCCGGTCTCCTTCTGGAAATAGACGGCGGAGACCTGCGCGCCGCCCGCGGCCCCAACGGTCGCGGAGGTCGCCTTGTCGGGATTGGCCTTGAGCCAGGCGATTAGCCCGAATTATTCACGACTAGCAGGCGGTTGTGCCTTAAAGTACTGATTCAGCGTATGATTTTGGTCTCGAATCAAAACTACGCAATTTCAGGAAAGCCACACCCGCCATGTATGACCCTATGCTGCCGCTGCCGGGCCTGTCACCTGT
>CAMAWG010000130.1 GCA_945861855.1 Rhodoplanes serenus | reverse complement strand
GACGAATAGACCCCAGGCGAAAGCTTGGGGTCTTTTTTTGTTTGAGCCGCGAACCTACGTCATCATGGCGCCGACCAACGCGACAGACGTCGCTGTGCCCGCCGCATTCTCGTTCACGTAGCCCTTCCCCCGACCCCGCGTGACCCTTTTTGGAGCCCTTCCATGTCCACGACCGGCTGGATCGTTCTCGGAGTGATCGTCGTTTTCGTGCTGTGGATCATCATGATCTACAACCAGCTCGTGGCCATGCGGCAGCGGGTCGGTCAGGCCTTCGCCGACGTCGATGTGCAGCTCAAGCAGCGCCACGATCTCATTCCGAACCTGGTGGAAACGGTCAAGGGATACGCCGCCCACGAGCGCGGCACGCTCGAAGAGGTCGTCAAGCTGCGCAACGCCGCGATGAACGCGCAGGGCCCGGCGCAGCAAGCCGCGGCCGAGAACATGCTGACCGGCGCGCTGGGCAAGCTGTTCGCGCTCGCGGAAGCCTATCCGGATCTCAAGGCCAACCAGAACTTCCAGCAGTTGCAGACCGAACTGTCCGATATCGAGAACAAGATCGCCGCGGCGCGGCGGTTCTTCAACAATTCGGTGCAGGAGTACAACACCGGCATCCAGCAATTCCCGGCGGCGCTGTTCGCCGCCACGCTGGGCTTCACCGAGCGGGCCTTCTTCGACGTCGGCGAGGAGCGCGCCGTGCTCGAAAAGACGCCGCAGGTGAAATTCTAGCCGGCGCCGTGGCAATGGCGGGAGCGAACCATGGCTGCCGCCTACGGCCTCTACACCCACATCCAGTCGAACAAGCGGCGCTCGATCGCGCTGCTGCTCGGGCTGTTCTTCCTCGTTTACCTGATGGTGTTCGCGGGCGCGTTGCTCGCGGAGGCGATGACGCAGGATGCCCCGCTGGACCGGCTTTTGTGGCAGGCGTGGCTCGATTTGCTGTGGGCCGCACCCGTCGCCACGCTCGGCGCGGCGCTGTGGATCGCCATCGCGTGGTTCTTCAACCAGTCGCTGATCGACGCCGTGACCGGCGGCCGCGAGGTCACCCACAAGGAGGAGCCGCGGCTCTATAATCTCCTGGAGAATCTCTGCGTCTCGCGCGGCATCCCGATGCCGAAGCTCAAGGTGACGGAGGACGCGGCGCTCAACGCCTTCGCCAGTGGGCTCAACGAGAGGCAATATTCCATCACGGTGACGACCGGGCTGCTCGCCCACCTCGACGACAAGGAGGTGGAAGCCGTGCTCGGTCACGAGCTGACGCACATCCGCAACGGCGACGTCCGCATGCTGGTGATCGCCGTCATCATCGCCGGCGTGATCGGCTTCTTCGCCGAACTGGTGTTCCGGCTGTTCTTCCAGGGCGGCTGGCGCTGGGGCGGACGCTCCTCCGGCGGCAGCGACCGCGGCAAGGGCGGCGGCCTCGCCATCGTCATCGCCATCGCACTGGTCGTGGCGGCATGGCTTCTGTCGGTGGTGATCCGCTTCGCGCTGTCGCGAAAGCGCGAGTATCTCGCCGATGCCGGCTCGGTCGAACTGACCAAGAATCCCGACGCGATGATCTCGGCGCTTCGCAAGATCGAGGGCCGCGGCGAGTTGGAAGGCGCGACTTCCGCGGTCATGGAGATGTGCATCGACAACCCCCGCCAGGGCTTTGCCGACCTGTTCGCCACCCATCCGCCGGTCGAGAAGCGGATCGCCGCCCTGGCGCAGTTTGCCGGCGGGCGCGATCCCGGCCCGCTCGAACTGCCGGAGGTGGAGGAACCCGCGGACAGCGCACCGGAACAAGATTCTGAGCCAACCAAGCCGTTCCTACCGGCCGAGCCGCCGGTCACACTCGGCGGCCCCAATCCATCCGGTCCAGGCGGCGATGCCGGTCCATGGGGCCCGCGCCAAAGCTAAGCGCCGAGCCCGAAACCCGCGAAACTTCGTATCCACCTGTTGAGTATCGGGGAAATGTCCCCAGCCCCGGGCATCCCGCAATATGAATTGGGGTGCCGTTCTGCCATGTTTCCGACCATCGTTGGGTCGATACCGCGCCGATTCGGGCGCGGAGGGTGAGTATGGCAAAGCCTGCAGTGATTCTGGTGGGCGCGGACAAGGGCGGCGTCGGCAAGACGACCGTGTCGCGGGCGTTGCTCGACTATTTCATCGCCCACAACATCCCGACCCGCGCCTTCGACACCGAAAGCCCGAAGGGCACGCTCAAGCGGTTCCATCCCGACGTCACCCAGGTGGTCGACATGCACTCGACCGCCGACCAGATGAAGATATTCGACACCCTGTCGAGCACGGACGCGCAGGTCACGGTGATCGACATCCGCGCCGGACTGCTCTCGACCACGCTGCGCGCGCTGCGCGATATCGGCTTTCTCGACGCCGCGAAGAAGACTCAACTTACCTTCACGGTGTTCCACATCCTCGGCCCCTCGATCGCCTCGCTCGGCGAGATCGATGAGACCGCGGGCTTCATGGACGACGCGCAATACATCCTGGTGAAGAACTTCATCAACAACACCACGTTCTTCGAGTGGGATCCGGCGACCTACAACGCCTATTTCAACAAGATCAAGGACGCCCACGACATCACCATCCCCAAGCTCAACGAAATGGCCTGCGAGCAGGTCGAGGTCGCATCGGTGCCCTACGTCTCGTTCGTCGCCAACAAGACGCCCGACGGCCAGTCCGCCAACTATTCGTTCGTGCTGCGCGGCTATGTCCGCCACTGGCTCGGCAATGTGTGGGCCGAGTTCGACCGCGTGAAGCTGATCGACATGGTTGCGCCGGAGCTCCAGCAAAAGCGCGCCGCGCGGCAGGCTTGATTCATCCGCCAATGCAACGCCGGACGCCTGTTTTCATCGTCACGTCGTCACGGCCGCGCGTCGGCAAGACGCTGGTTGCCCGCGCGCTGACCGAGTATTTCTGCGCCCAGCGCCGCCGCGTCGCCGCTTTCGACGTCAATCCGGACGAATTCAAGCTGATCGACCACCTGCCCGCCTACACCGCAGCCGCGAGCATCGGCGACACCCGCGGCGAGATGGCGCTGTTCGATCAGCTCGTCGCGGAGGACGAGGTGCCCAAGGTGGTCGATCTCGGCAACGCGCCGTTCGACCGCTTCTTCGCGGTGATGCAGCAGATCGATTTCCTGGCCGAGGCCAGACGCCGGGCGGTCGTACCGATGGTGTTGTTCATCGCCGATCCCGACGAGCGCGCGCGCCAGGGCTATGCCATGCTCCGGGACCGCTTTCCGGAGCTGCCGCTGGTGCCTTTGCTCAACGAGAACATCCCGCAGTTCGCGCGCTATCACGCCAATTTTCCGCCGACCCGCCGTGGCGGCGAACCGTTGAAAATTCCGGCGCTGTCGCCGGTGGTCCGCTCGGTGGTCGACCGGCCGAATTTCTCGTTCATCGCCTATGCCGGCAAGACGACTGACACCACGTCGGAGCTTTTCGAGTGGATGCGCAAGGTGTTCATCGGCTTCCGCGAGCTCGAGGTGCGGATCCTGCTCGGCGAGATCGCGCCGCAGTTGAAGCACTCCGCCTGACGGCTAGCGCCCCTCGAACGCGATCAGCGTGCGCACAGGATACTGAGCTTGCGGGCCGCGGTTTCCAAACTGTCAAGGTCGTCGGGTCAACAAGTCGACGTACCAGACTTCGCAGTCGGGCCGGACGTTGGTTGAATCGAACGAGAAATTTACGTTTTTAAGAGCGCTTACTATCTCTGGATATGCACGAACACTTGCCCCGGGCCAAGCCATGATATCGAAGTTAGAACCGTCGTTCATGATTAGGAAGAAGGAACCGTTCCATTTACCTTTTGAAAAATGACAGCGAGTTTCGATTTTTGTAACGTCATGCCAAGCATAGTGCTTCAGTCCGGTCCACGGCCAAGGCTGATAAAATATCGCGCCGCTTAACATGCAATATTGCGAAAGTGACGCAGCTACAATCATCGGCAAAGCAATAGCTGATATTATTACTGAAAATCTTAGTAAGCCCTGTTGCGCCTTTTGGTAGCCAGGCACGCCGTGCCGCAGTGCATCGCGATCGAAAAACTCACGCACAGGCGGCATCAACTGGCTCAACCAATTAACAATCAGGAATCCGAAGCCGATCGAGGCAATATAGATCGGAATGATCTGGCAGATCGACGCGACTCCACCTGAGCCAACTAGGAATGTTCCCGATGGGCAGCGCAGTGATTGCAATTGCTGGATCAGCCAGCCTGCTGCAATCGATATTACGGCCATGATAGCGAATGCCGGCACAATCAACAGGAGATTACGTGCGCTTTTCGTGCGGCGCACAAAGGCCTGCCGCTTCGACTTACTCATGGGGACTCCAAGCCCGACGACGATAAAACTACATTGCTCAATGCCCCTCGAACGCGATCAGCGTGCGCACCGGCACGCCGAGCTTCCTGATCTTGTCGGCGCCGCCCAGTTCCGGCAGATCGATGATGAAGCAGGCGGCAAGCACCTCGGCGCCCTGCTGCTTGAGCAGCTTGACCGCGCCTTCGGCGGTGCCGCCGGTGGCGATCAAATCGTCCACCAGAACGACCTTCTCGCCGTTCGCCACCGCATCCTCGTGCATCTCCATCTCGTCGAGGCCGTACTCCAGCGAATAGGCGATGCTCACCCGCTTGTGCGGCAGCTTGCCCTTCTTGCGGATCGGGATGAAACCCGCCGACACCTGATGCGCCACCGCGCCGCCGAGGATGAAGCCGCGCGCCTCGATGCCGGCGACCTTGTCGATCTTCATGCCGGCCCACGGCTGCACCAGTTCGTCCACCGCGCGGCGGAACGCGCGCGCGTTGCCCAGCAGTGTGGTGATGTCGCGAAACATGATTCCGGGCTTGGGATAGTCCGGAATGGTGCGGATCGTTTCGCGCAGATCGAATTGCAGTGTGGGTGAGGTCATGGAATGGTCTCTTGTGGCTAGCTGGCGGGCGCACTCTGGCGAAGCCGGTGACGGGACGCAACCGCTCAGCGGCGGAGCACCCGGCCCGCCACCGCGTCGAGCTTCCCGATCAATTCCGGGTCGCGCGCCTCGGGCGCGGTAATCAGCGCCGCGTCGAGCGCGCGGTCGGACCCGATCGGGCAAGGTTCGTGCTCGCGCGGGAAATCGCGGGCGAGCCGCGCCACCAGGCGCTTCGCCTTCTCGGCGTTCAGGATCAGCACCTTGACGATGTCCTGCACCGTGACCGCGTCGTGGTCGGGGTGCCAGCAGTCGAAGTCGGTCACCATGGCGACGGTCGCGTAGCAAAGCTCAGCCTCGCGGGCGAGCTTGGCCTCCGGCATGTTGGTCATGCCGATCACCGAATAGCCGAGCTGCTTGTAGGTCAGGCTCTCGGCCAGCGTCGAGAACTGCGGCCCCTCCATGCAGACATAGGTGCCGTCGCGATGGACAGCGATGCCCTCGGCTTCGGCTGCCGCTGCGAGATGAATGCGCAGCCGCGGTGACACCGGATGCGCCATCGAGACATGCGCGACGAGCCCCTTGCCGAAGAACGAGCTCTCGCGCTTGTAAGTTCGGTCGATGAACTGGTCGATCAGCACGAAGGTGCCGGGCGGCAGTTCCTCCCTGAACGAGCCGCAGGCCGACAGCGACACGAGGTCGGTGACGCCGGCGCGCTTGAGCACGTCGATGTTGGCGCGGTAGTTGATGTCGGAGGGCGACAGCCGGTGGCCCTTGTCGTGGCGCGGCAGGAACACCACCGGCAGGCCGGCGATCTCGCCGATGCGGAGCGCCCCCGACGGCTCGCCCCAGGGGCTCGCGATGCGCTCCTCGCGCACGTTTTCCAGCCCCGGCAGGTCATAGATGCCGGAGCCGCCGATCACGCCGAGCACGGCCTTGGTCATGGTGCCTGTCCCCCGGAAAATGCAAAGGGCCCCATGCTTTGACTAAGCAATGAGGCCCTTCGTCAAGATCGTAGTGGGCATTTCGCTCTAATGCGCGTCCGCCCACACCTTCTTCTTGGTGAAGTAGAGCAGTCCCGCGAATATCAAAAGGAAGATCATCACCTGGAAGCCGATGCGCTTCCTCGCCTCCATGTGCGGCTCGGCCGTCCACATCATGAACGCCGCGACGTCCTTGGCGTATTGATCGGTCGTGGCCGGCGAGCCGTCGGTGTAGTCGACCCGCTTGTCGGACAGGGGCGGCGGCATGGCGATCGCGTGGCCGGGGAAATACTCGTTGTAGGAGGCGCCCTGCGGCAGCGTGAAGCCCGTCGGCGGCTTTTCCTTGTAGCCGACCAGCAGCGCGTGGATGTAGTCGACGCCATGCTCCTGGAACTGGGTAAACATGTCGAAAATGAACCAAGGGAAGCCGCGCTCATAGCCGCGCGCCTTGGCAAGCACCGACATGTCGGGGGGGACGCCGTTGTACTGCGCACGCGCCGCGTTTTCGTTGGCCCAGGGCGTCGGGAAATAGTCGGCGGGGCGGCCGTCGCGCTCGAACATCTCGCCCTGATCGTTGGGGCCGTCCTTGATCTTGTATTCGGCCGCGATCGCCTTGACCTGCGCCTCGGAGTAGCCGAGGTCGGCGAGATTGCGGAACGCTATATATTTCAAGCCGTGACAGACCGCGCAGACCTCGCGGTAGACCTTGAGACCGCGCTGAAGCTGGGCGCGGTCGAATTTGCCGAACGGGCCGGAGAACGTCCACTTCTGCCGCGGCGGCGGCGGCGCGTCTCCCGCCGCCAAAGCGGCCTGCGGCGCGGCGAGGCCCAGAAGCGAGCCAGCGAGAACGAGGGCGAGGATGGTTCGCGACATCTGTTCCTCCCGCTCAGTTCGCCGACCGGTTCGGAGTCAGGATCGACTCCGAAATCGAGTTCGGCAGCGGCTTGGTTTTCTCGACCCAGCCGAGCACCGGCAGGATGATGAGGAAGTGCGCGAAATAGTAGAAGGTCAGGATGCGGGCAGCGATGATGTAGCCGCCCTCGGCGGGCTTGGAGCCGAGCCAACCGAGGCCCACCGTGACCAGGATGAAAATCCAGAAGAACTGCCGGAACAGCGGGCGGTAGTTGGCCGAGCGCACCCGCGACGTGTCGAGCCAGGGCAGGAACGCCAGGATACCGATCGAGCCGAACAGCGCTATCACGCCCAAAAGCTTGTTCGGGATGGCGCGCAGGATCGCGTAGAACGGCAGGTAATACCACTCGGGCACGATGTGGGTCGGCGTCACCGCCGGATTGGCCGGGATGTAGTTGTCGGCGTGGCCGAGATAGTTCGGAACGTAGAACACGAACCAGGCGTACACGATGCAGAAGCACACCATCATGAAGCTGTCCTTGATGGTGGCGTAGGGGGTGAACGCGACGGTGTCCTTTTCGGTCTTGGGCTCGACGCCGGTCGGATTGTTCTGGCCGACCATGTGCAGCGCCCAGACGTGCAGCACCACGACGCCCACGATCACAAACGGCAGGAGATAATGCAGCGAGAAGAAGCGTTGCAGCGTCGGATTGCCGATGGCGTAGCCGCCCCACAGCCACGACACCACCGATTCCCCAACCAGCGGGATCGCCGAGAAGAAGTTGGTGATGACGGTGGCGCCCCAGAAGCTCATCTGGCCCCAAGGCAGCGTGTAGCCGAGGAAGCCGGTCGCCATCATCAGCAGGTAGAGGATGACGCCGAGGATCCACAGCACCTCGCGCGGCTCCTTGTAGGAGCCGTAATACATGCCCCGCGCCATGTGGATGTAGACGGCGACGAAGAACATCGAGGCGCCGTTGGAATGCAGGTAACGGAGCAGCCAGCCGTAATTCACGTCGCGCATGATGTGCTCGACGGAATTGAACGCCATGTCGGCGTGCGGCGTGTAGTGCATCACCAGGATGATGCCGGTGACGATCTGCGCGCCGAGCAGAAACGTCAGGATGCCGCCGAACGTCCACCAGTAGTTGAGATTGCGCGGCGTCGGATAGGATACCGCCGTCGAATACGCAAAGCTCAACAGCGGCAGCCGGTATTCCAGCCAGCGCAACACGGGGTTCGTCGGCCGGTACGACGGAATCTCGTACGGCGCTCCGCTATCGGTTTTCAGATTGAACGGCCATGCCTTCGGGCCGAGCGCATCATTCGGGTGTCCGCTCATTTTCCAACCTTAAACTTTGGCCGTGTCCTCTTCGCCGATCCGGATCTTGGAGTCGGAGAGGAATTTGTAGGGAGGCAGCGGAAGATTCTTCGGAGCCGGGCCCTGCCGGATGCGGCCCGACGTGTCGTAGACCGAGCCGTGGCACGGGCAGAAATAGCCGTTGTACTCGCCCGAATGCGCGAGCGGGATGCAGCCCAGGTGAGTGCAGATACCGATCAGGACCTGCCATTGGTCCTTGCCGGCCTTGACGCGCTTTTCGTCAGCCTGCGGATCGGGCAGAGAGCTCAGGTTGACGCTGCGCGCGGCCTCAATCTCTTTCTTGGTGCGGTGGCTGATGAAGATCGGCGCGCCGCGCCAGAACACCTTGATGACCTGCCCCTCGGCGATCGGGGTGAGATCGACCTCGACCGGGGC
Organism: Rhodoplanes serenus; assembly: GCA_945861855.1. Taxonomy (GTDB): domain Bacteria; phylum Pseudomonadota; class Alphaproteobacteria; order Rhizobiales; family Xanthobacteraceae; genus Z2-YC6860. Next base: position 4,182 of record CAMAWG010000130.1, on the reverse strand, counting down.
GCCCGCGGCGATGGTCGAGGCGTCCGGATTCATCTGCGCGATCAAAGGCACCAGCGCGGCTGCCGCGCCGACGGCGCCCACGGTGCCGGTAGCAATGTAAAGGAAATCGCGGCGGGTCGGCTCGACCGAAGATGCTGTCACAGTCCAGGTCCCTCTTTGGCCAGTCAGCCCACCCGCGAGGAGAACCGCAAACGCATCTGCCAGACTGGACTGGCAACACGCGGTGGCGGTTGGGCCGGCCGCCTCCGGTCCTGGGGAAGGACGAAAGGCGGCAATCCGGCGAGGTTTATTGGCACCCTTACAAAGAGAGCGCAAGCCCGCCCGCGCCGCAATGACCAAGAGTCGCACAAATCCTTTGACTAACTGGCAATTCGAGCATTGACGCGGACCGATTCAGGGCCGAAACGACGGCCATGCGGATCGCCCTCTACGAGCCCGACATCCCGCAAAATACCGGCACGATTCTGCGGCTCGCGGCCTGTCTCGGGGTCGAAGCCCATATCGTCGAGCCCACGGGCTTTCCGAGCTCGGACCGCGCGTTCCGCCGCGCCGGGATGGACTATCTCGAGCGGGTAGCGCTCCGCCGTCATGTCTCCTGGCCGGCCTTCGAAGCATGGCGGCGGTCGGAGGGCCTGCGCCTGATCCTTTTCACCACCGCCGCCGCCCTGTCCTACCTCGATCATAGCTACAGGCCGGGCGACGTCCTGATGTTCGGCCGCGAGTCCGCAGGCGTACCCGAGCCCGTGCATGCGGCCGCCGACGCGCGGCTCCTGATCCCGATGCAGCCCGGTTTGCGCTCGATCAATGTCGCGATGGTCGCCGCCATGGCAATGGGCGAGGCGATGAGGCAGACGAACGGGTTCGACAATGAATAAGATCGCATCGATGGCCACCCCCCTCCCCGACGCCGGAACGCTCGACGCCCGGAAGACTAAAGCCCGTTCCTGGTTCGAGCGGCTTCGCGACGATATCTGTGCCGCGTTCGAGGCGGTCGAGGATGTGCTGCCCGCGGGCGCGCCGTTGTCCGACCGCGCCGCCGGCCGCTTCAAGCGCACCCCCTGGCAGCGCGCCGACCACGGCGGCGAACCGGGTGGCGGCGGCGTCATGTCGATGATGAGCGGCCGCGTGTTCGAGAAGGTCGGCGTGCATTGCTCGACCGTCCACGGCGAGTTCGCGCCGGAGTTTCGCAAAGAAATCCCCGGCGCCGAAACCGATCCCCGCTTCTGGGCCTCGGGCATCTCGCTGATCGCGCACCTGCACAATCCGCACGCGCCAGCGGTGCACATGAACACGCGCTTCGTCGTCACCAGCAAGGCCTGGTTCGGCGGGGGCGCGGACCTCACGCCGGTGCTCGACCGCCGCCGTACGCAAGCCGATCCGGACTCGATGGCTTTTCATGGCGCGATGCAGGCGGCCTGCGACGCCCATGCCAGCATCGCGCCCTACGACAAGTACAAGAAATGGTGCGACGAATATTTCTACCTCAAGCACCGCAAGGAGATGCGCGGCATCGGCGGCATCTTCTACGACTGGCACGACAGCGGCGACTGGGACGCCGACTTCGCCTTCACCCAGGACGTCGGCCGCGCGTTCCTCAAAATCTATCCGGAACTGGTGCGCGCGAACTTCGCCAAGCCCTGGACCGAAGCCGAGCGCGAGGAGCAACTGGTGCGCCGCGGCCGCTATGTCGAATTCAACCTGCTCTACGATCGCGGCACGGTCTTTGGGCTCCGAACCGGCGGCAACGTCGATTCGATCCTGTCGTCGATGCCGCCGGTGGTAAAATGGCCGTGAATTATTGAGTTAACGCGCCGAACACCATCACCGCGCCGCCCAGCAGCACCACCGCATCGAGGACCGCGGTGTGCACATGGATCGGCATCCGCGCGACGAAGGTCTTGGCCAGGAACGCGCCGGGAAATGCCACGATACCGATCAGCAGGGCAAAGGCGATCACCTTGGGCGTCAGCGCGCCGGCAAATCCGAACACCATGAGCCGAGATACGCCGATCACAATGGACAGCACGGCGTCGGTCGCGATCACGGCGGAACCCGCGAGGCCCGCCGCCATCAGCAGCGACAGCAGAATGACGCCGGCCCCGACCGTGCCGCCGACGGCAGCACCGTAGCCGACCGAGCCCAGCACCAGGCCACGGCTGTGCAGCACGACCGAGCGGCGCCGGAGCATGTAGCGCAGCGGCACGGTCAGCACCAACATGGTTCCGATCACGAGCTGGGCGCCCTTGCCGGTCAGCAGCGTGTAGCCATAAGCGGTAATCAGACAAGGCGGGATGGCGCCGATCATCACCAGCCGGACGCGATGCCAGTCGACGAAGCGCAGGAAGGCAAGCACCCGGCCGGAGTTGGTCAGAAGCCCAGCCAGCGCGATGATCGGCACCACCTGCTCGGCGCCCACCATCGGCACCAGGATCAGCGGCATCAGCGCGCCGGTGCCGTAACCCGCGACGCCGCCGAGGACGGAGGCAAACAGCGCCACGCCCGCGACCAGCAGGAGTTGGTAGATCGTGACGTCGTCGAACGCCGTAATCACGGGCGGGACCGTAGACGCGATCGGGCGGCCCGAACAGGGCCAAGTCGCGCCACGCGCCGTCCGCATCCGCCGGATCGATGCTTTTGATTCGTGGATTCCGGTGACAAGTGATTCGCGAATCATGTAACTGATTCGACATCAAGTGATTCTGTGGATACCGGCGTGTTGCGCTTGTGACCGCTCCCGCGAGCGGGGAGCATCGGCCCATAGTCCCGTCGGGAGATTCGAAATGAAATTGCGACTCTTGAGTCTGTTGGCCGCGGCCGTCAGCCTCGGCGCAGTCCATTCCGTTTCTGCCGCCGACCTGCCGGTCAAGGCCCCCGCCTACAAGGCGCCGCCCCGGGTCGTCGGCGACATGTGGTCGGGCGGCTATTACGGCGGCCACATCGGCGGCGGCTGGACCGACAACGAGTTCTTCGATCCGCGCGGCGTGCTCGCGCCGGTCGGGACATCAAGGAATTCCAACACGGCCGGAATTCTCGGCGGCGCGCAAGTCGGCTTCAATTGGCAATTCCGCACATTGTTGTTGGGCATTCAGGGCGATTTTTCCTTGACCGATCTGGAATCGAAGGTCGCGGCGCCGTTGCTCGCATCGGCGACGATCGGCAATGACACCAATTGGGTGACGACGCTGACGGGACGCGCCGGCTTCACTTGGGACCGTGCGCTCATCTATGCCAAGGGCGGCGGCGCCTGGGTGCGCAACAAGTATTTTGTGATCGATCCCGCGGTCGGCATCAACAGCAGAGCGACCGCCATCAGAACCGGCTGGGTGGCGGGCGCCGGCGTGGAATATTCCTTCGCGCCGGATTGGTCCGCATTCGTCGAATACGATTACATCGGGCTTGGAAGCAGCAATATCCCGATGTTCGATCCGGCGCGGGGCGTGACGCCGCTTGGCGTCAAGCAAGACATCCAGATGGTCAAGGTGGGCCTCAATTACCGGCTCCTGCCCTGGCCGCCGCGACCCTGGTGGTGAAGCTGGCCGTTCGATTCATCGAAAATCCCGGCCGCGCGGCCGGGATTTTTCTGTGCGCGCCGTAGGGCGGCAGAGCTAATCCGCGCTTGGCAGCCGGCGCATGGTGAACTCGATGGCGCCGTCCGGCAGTTCGCGCCAGCTCTCGATCTCGGTCATGTAAGCGGCCTTGGGAAAGCGGCGGAACATTTCACGCGCCTTCTCGCGGGCGGCCTCGCGCGGCAGTGCAAATGTCTCGCGACGGTAGGAATCGCGGCGCGCGGATTTCAGACGGGCGCTTTTGCCCGCCATCCCGTGGGCGAGATCCTTGGGGCGACTGTAACTCATACTCTGACGCTCCAACGGCATCTTACGACAAATTCGGCGGCCGGTGCAGAATTTTGCATCGCCGACCGGCGGCCCGCGCAGTCTTGCTGCATTGACCCGTGCGGTCGTTGCAGGTGGAATGCCTTGCAACACGCAGAATAGATGGGGAGGCGCGCATGACGGTTCGAGCCGCAATTCTTTTGGCCATCGCGGCGTTCACAACGCCCGCCACCGCCCAGACCTGGCCGAGCCGCACGATCACCCTGGTCGTTCCGTTCGCGGCCGGCGGCGGCACCGATGCCATCGGCCGCGTCGTCGCTGAAAAGCCCAGCGCGCGGCTTGGTCAGCC